>RFRL01000390.1 GCA_009924545.1 Planctomycetia bacterium
CCGGCACGCCGGCCGCCGGCACGACGCCGCGGGCCTCTCCGGCCACCGCCGCGGCAACCGCAGCCACTTCGCCGCCGCCACCCGCCCTTGCGGCGCCGCTCGGCCCGACCGATTCGTCGGCGTCGTCGATGCCGGTGGGCCTCGACGGCTACTGCCCGGTGACGCTCCTGGACCGGGGCGTGTGGGCCGAGGGGCGGGCCCAGTGGGGCGTCCGCCACCGGGGCCGCACCTACCTGTTCGCCGGCCAAGCGGAGCAGCAGGCCTTCCTCGCGGCCCCCGACCGCTACGCCCCGGGGCTCTCGGGGGACGATCCGGTGCTGGCCCTCGACACGGGCCGCCAGGTGCAGGGGCAGCGGCGTTACGGCGTCACCTACCAGTCGCGGATGTACCTCTTCTCGTCGCCCGAGACGCGGGCCACTTTCGCGGCCGACCCGCAGCGCTACACCGCCCGGGTGGCGGTCGCCGAACAGCCCGGCGGTGACCGGACAATCATCCGCTGATCAGCGGCGACCGCGTCACGACGGATCGACGTCGTCGAGCCAGCCGCGGGCCCGGCTGATCGCCGCGTCCCACGCCCGCCGCCGCCGCGCCCGGTCCGCCGGGTCCCCCTGGGGGGTGAAGCGACCGTCGAGCTCCGCCGCGCCGCGCACATCCTCGTGGCCGGCGTAGATCCCGGCCGCGGTGCCCGCCAGCAGTGCCGCGCCCAGTGCCGTCGTCTCGCGGACCACCGGCCGCTCCACCGGGATGCCGAGGGTGTCGGCCTGGATCTGCAGGAGCAGGTCGTTGTCGCTGGCACCGCCGTCGACACGGAGCCGCTCCAGCGGTCGGCCACTGTCGCGTTCGATGGCCGTGACGACGTCGGCCACCGACAGAGCGATCGCCTCGAGTGCCGCCCGCGCGACGTGGCCGCGGCCGGTGGCCCGTGTCAGACCGATGATCATTCCCCGCGCGGCGGGATCCCAGTGCGGCGTGCCCAAACCGGTGAGGGCGGGGACGATCACCAGCCCACCCGCATCGCGCACGCTCCGGGCCAGCGCCTCCACCTCCGCGCTGGTGCCGATGATCCCCAGCCCGTCGCGCAACCAGCCCACGAGGGCCCCGGCGATGAACACGGATCCCTCGAGGGCGTGGATCGGGGGTGCCCCCGGGCCGGGCCCACAGGCCAGTGTGGAGAGGAGGCCGCTGTGGCTCACGACCCGCTGCGCACCGGTCGACGACAGGAGGAAGGCACCCGTGCCGTAGGTGTTCTTCGCCTCCCCGGGGCGGAAGCAGCCATGCGCGTAGGCCGCCGCCTGTTGGTCGCCGGCACACCCGCGGATGGGGATGGCGCCGCCGAACCATTCCGCGGCGGCATCGCCGAACGACCCACTCGAGGCCCGGACCTCGGGGAGGATCGCCCGCGGCACCCCGAACAGGGTGCACAACCGGTCGCTCCACTCGCGGGCATCGATGTCGTAGAGCAGCGTCCGGCTGGCGTTGGTCGGGTCGGTGGCGTGCACCCGGCCGCCGGTCAGCCGCCACACCAGGAAGCTGTCGACGGTGCCGAAGAGTACCTCGCCGCGTGCGCACCTTTCGCGCAGGCCGGGCAGCGTCTCCAACAGGTGGACGATCTTGGTGGCCGAGAAATACGGATCGAGCACCAGCCCCGTCCGTGCGGTGACCTCCGGCTCGACCCCGGCGGCG
>RFRL01000040.1 GCA_009924545.1 Planctomycetia bacterium
GGTTTGGCCGGCCTGGTCGTACCCGATCTCCCGCTCGAGGAGTCGGACCTGCTCGACACCGCCTGCCATGGCGCGGGCCTGGCCCTCGTGCGTCTCGTGACGCCCACCACGCCGCCCGACCGTGCGGCGGAGATCGCCCGACGTTCGACCGGGTTCCTCTACTGCGTGAGCGTGGCCGGGGTCACCGGGGCCCGCACGGAGCTTCCCGAGGGGCTCGCCGAGCGGGTGGCGTGGCTCCGCACCCAGGCGCGCGTGCCGGTGCTCGTGGGCTTCGGGGTGAGCACCCCGGAGCAGGTGCGGGCGCTGGTGCACGTGGCCGACGGGGCGATCGTCGGGTCGGCCTTGGTTCGCCAGATTGGCGAGCTGGCCCCGCAGGGCCCGGCGGGCATCGCCGAGGGGGTGGAACGCTACGTCGCGGAGCTCGTCCGGGCGGCGCGGTGAGCAACGCCGGCGACACGGCCCATCGAGGGCATCTGTTCACCCGGCATCACATCATCCCCTTCCAGTGTCTGCCATGGCCGAGGTGCGCTCCCTGTTCGACTGGCTCCAGGAAGCGCGTCAGTCCTTGGCGAACGGGTCGGTCGGGCCGACCCCGGTACGGACGCGCCCGGGGGGGCGAAGACGAACACCGGGAGCGGCATGCCGCAGTGCGGGCACCCGATCGACACGCTCGGGGGCCGCGGCGGGCCGGGGAAGACCGCACCTGCCGCGAGGAACGAACATGGCAGCAGCGTCGCCACTCCGACGGAGAAGAGCACGTCGACCGCGATCCCCGCCCCGAGCCCGGCTGCACACATGAGCCGGATCACGAGAATCAGGGCGGCCGTGCCGCCGCAGAGGATCAGGCAGCCGAGGAGGAAGACGTTGAAGGCCCGAACCATCGATCACTCCTTGCGGGAACCGTGCCGGGTTTCGTGGGCGTCTCCTTGGATGAGTTACAAGCATTCAACTACAGCGGGGGGAGCAGGCTTGTCAACAGCCTGCTCCCCCCTCCCTGTGTCGCATGGCCCCAGCGCGGGTACGTCAGGCCCGCTTGCGGCGGTGTTCGAGCACGCCGAGCGCACCGCTCACCAAGGCGAGGACCGAGCCGATGCCGGCCGGATCGATCTCTGGAATACCGTTCGAACGCGACATCAGCAGCAGCTGGCCCCCTTCGACGGTCAGATTGGAACCCGTCAAGTAGTGCTGCTGATCGGCCATCAGGTAATAGCGATAGACGTTGGTGTCGTAACCCTGGACACCGGCGAACAACTCGGTCACATCGATCTGGCCGGAGGTTTCCTCGTCTTGGTTGAAGGGCGCGGTCCCCGCCACCCCCACGTCGCCATTCAACCCGAAGTGCTTGGCAACCTCGACGAGCTGTCCGCTCCCGGGACTGTAGCTCCAGATGCGGCCGTTGCGGGCGTTGTTGCCCACGTCCTCCGAGATGATGAGGTCGCCGGTGAGGTCGTCGAAAGCGAGGTTGTCCATCATTTCCGGCCGCACGCCGTTGATTCCCCCCGCCGCGCCGTCTATCAACAGGTCGATCGTGCCGCCGGCCGTGGGGTCGGCGATGTCGGAAAAGTTGAGGCGCCACAGCCGACTTGCCGCCGCCTGCGCCGTCTGGGCGCCCGTGCCCGTGCCGACCAGGGAGGCCCGGTCGGTGGTCACGAAGTAGAACTTGCTCGGGTCCTTCGTATCCCAGGCGCCGTCTTCCGGACGCAGGAACGTGGTGGCCGCCGAACCGCTCAAGGTGAAATTCAGGCCGTTGAAGCGACCGACCGTGCGGTCTTCGGTCGTCACCGTGCCGCTGACGAGCACGTTGTATAGCGACCCGTTGGTGAGGCCCGCCTTGTCGGCTTCGGTGCCGACGGTGGACTTCGTGCCGATGTACACCGACAGGGAGTTGTTCTGCAGCCCGGAACCGCCGTCGTTGGTGCCGATCACCAGCGTGGTGTCGCTCTGGCGGGGATTGGCAAGGAGGTTCTCCCAACCGCCGTAGGCCGTTCCGCCGGAGCCATTGTCACGGAAATTCATCTTCCCGAGGATGTACGCATTGCCGGCACTCGAGCCGGTCGCGACGGTGGCGATCGCATACCCGTTCGTGCCCGACTCGTCGCCGGCGAGGAAAATCTTCTCCTGCGAACCCTTGCCGGTCAGTGGATTGTAGAGGGCGGACTGCTTCGGCAGGTCGGCAGAGCACAACCGATTGAAGGCGACGGTGCCGGAGGTGGAGAGCGACGCCTGGGCGGTCTTGTCCCAGTTGTAGACGCGCTGGATCAAATCGCTGCCGGAGGTCACCGCGAGGTCGGACTTCCGCACGACCCACTTCGACTGGTAGCCGCCGATCGCGCCGTGCGCGTGGACGTTGCCCGCGCCCACCGTGTTGCCCCATTCGTGGTTCATGAGGACGGTGAACGTGCCGTCGTTGTTGTCGTAGGCGCCCAGGCCGTCCGGGATGCCGCCCATCGTGTAGCCGCCGACGCTGTCGCCCGCGGTGAGGATCGAGGTGAACGAGACGCCCTGCTGGACCGGCACGAGGTACGGCGCGGCGGACGAGGTCGGGCCCTGGGCCGCGCGGGCCGAGGTGCCAATGGCGACCGTGATGCCGGCCAGCAATGCGACCGTCGAGGAGCGAAACATGAGCGACTCCTGGATGGGATGGAAAAGCTCGAGGCGGCAGCGGTCGGTGATCGCTGCCACAACTGGAGATGGGGAAGCCAACCGACAACCCAAAACCGCGTGGAGCTTGCGGACTCGTCATGAGCCCGTGTTGTGCATTCCGCGAGAATCGGATGAGATTTTGCCGGCACTGCCGCGGCCAGCGGCCACGGCGTCCCTCGGCAAGCCGGCATCGCGGCAGGCTTGCCACCCATCAGGAACAACGCCGGCCCGAGGCGCCGCGATGCACAGACCGCGTCCGCCGCGGAATCAGGCCGACTCAGCGCGCCTTGGCAACCAGACAGACGCACGGTTGAAGGCGATCGCGAGGGCCGCCGACCCAGCGGCGTAGACCAGCGGCGCGGATCCGTACGTCACCGCGTCCTTCGGGTTCACGGCGACGAGCAGAAACAGGGCGGTCGCGGTGACGCACGTCAGCGACAATCCGGTCAACACCACCCGCCAGGCCCCTGTCTTCATGTCGAGACTCCGTGTTCGAGAAGCAGATCTCGCGCCGTGGCGAGTGATTGTGAGGCCGGGCTGTCGAGGTTCCCGATGTTCTGCGGCCCCCGTTCCAGGATCATACCCGTGAGCGCCGCCTTGGAGAACAGCCGCAGTTTCCCCAGCCACGTGACACGAGCCCGCTCGTGCAGCACCCGGTAGCCGCGCCTCCTGATCTGCGTGCCGATCGCTCGGTAGATGCCCGACGCCGCACGGACCGCCAGGCGGGCATCGGCGTCCAGCGCGGGAATGCCCGAATTGCCGGCCGCGTAGAAGCCGTCGGCCACTTCCAGCACGCGCCGCACACCGCTGCCGACGCACTCCGCATCGGGAGCCGCACCGCTTGGCCGCAGGCTTCCGCTCCATTCGACCGGCAGGTAACACCGGCCCCGCTGCCAGTCTTCCGCGACGTCGCGGGCGATGTTGGTGAGTTGCATGCCCATGCCCAAGGCTGCGGCATGCGGAAGAAAGGAGTGGTCCCGGAGCCCGAGAAGCGGACACATCAGCACGCCGACAGCACCGGCGACCCGAAAGCAATACCGCAGCAGGTCGGGAGCGCGGAAGTCCACCGCGGGAACGAGGTCCGATTGCATGCCCGTGAGCAGCGCCTCCGCTGCCGGAATCGACAACCGGTGCCGGCTGACGAGGGTTGCCAGCCAGCGGCTTTCGGCTGCAGCCGGCTCCCGCCCGTCCGCGATCAGCTTCAGGTCACGGCCGACTTCGGCAACGAAGGTGGCCGCCGCCGCGGGTGATGCCGCGGTATCGACCCCGTCGTCGCACCATCGGCACCAAGCGTAGAGCCGCTCCACGTCGGATCGTTTGGCGGCCGGTAGCAGCCGGCTCGCGAACGAGAACGAGCGGCTGTGCCGACGGATCGATTCGCGAGCCGCCGTCGCTGCGTCGGCGTCCCCGCCCGCGCTACCGGGTGATGACATGGCAATCCGCGGCGATCGTCGCACACGTCGCTTTGGCGGAGTTGACCACCCCGGGCACGCCCGCGCCCGGATGGGTGCCCGCCCCGACCAGGTACAGACCGGGAATGTCGGGGTCGCGGTTGTGTGGCCGGAAGTAGGCGCTCTGCGTGAGCCGGGGCGCCACCGAGAAGGCCGAGCCATGATGGGCATTGAACGTGGCGGCGAAGTCGGCGGGCGTGAAGTGGCGGCGGGTCACGATCGACCGTCGCAGGCCGGGCAGGTGCCGCTCGAGTGCGGCGAGGATCGTGTCGCCGTACCCCGTCGCCACGGCATCCCAGTCGACAGCCGCGTTCCCCAGGTGCGGCACCGGGCTGAGCACGTAAAAGGCCTCGCACCCGGCGGGTGCCATGCCCGGGTCGGTGACCGTGGGGGCATGGAGGTAGAGGCTGAAGTCGTCGGGGAGCCGTGGGCCACGAAAGATGTCGCGCAGCAGCCCCTGGAACCGCGGTCCGAAGAGGATCGTGTGGTGGGCGAGATGCGGATACCGCTGGCGCGTGCCGAAGTAGAGGACGAACAACGACATCGACCAGGACATCCGTTCGAGCCGCCGCCGCCGGCGCTCGGCCCCGGGCACGCCGCGGTACAGCGTCGCGTAGGTGTGATGGACATCGGCGTTCGAGACGACGACGTCGAATGCCTCGGGTGGCAGGCCGGTCGCGTGGACGACATGCTCGGGCGCATCCGGGCCCGGCTGAACCACCACGCGTTCGACCGGGGCTCGGAGCCGGAGCGTGCCGCCGAGATCCTCGAACAGGCGGACGAGCCCGCGTACCAAGGCTCCCGTGCCTCCCGCGGGGAAAAAGACGCCCCACTTCCGCTCGATCCAGTGGATCAGCGTGTAGATGGAGCTCGTGTCGAGCGGGTTGCCGCCCACGAGCAGCGGGTGGAAGCTGAACGCCTGCCGCAGGTGCTCGTCCTTCACGAATCGGGAAACCTGCGCGTACACGCTGCGATCGGCCCGCAGGCGTGCCAGGTGCGGCGCGGCCCTGAGCATGTCCGTGAAGCTCAGGAACGGCACGGCGCCGAGCTCCTCGTATCCCTTCTCGAAGACCTTCCGCGTGTAGTCTGCGAAGCGCCGGTAACCATCCACGTCGCTGGGATTCACGCGGCGGACCTGCTCGATCAACCCCGCTTCATCGGCGACGTAATCGAACGACACGCCGTCGCTCCATTGGAGCCGATAGAGCGGCGTCACCGGCAGCAGGCGGACGTAGTCCTCCATCCTCCGGCCTGCCAGCGCGAACAGCTCCTCGAGGCAATCGGGGGCGGTGATCACGGTCGGCCCGGCATCGAAGATGAAGCCCCCCTCTTCGTACACACTCGCCCGTCCACCCGGCTGCGCGTGCGCTTCGTAGCAGACCGCGTCGAAGCCCATCGCTTGCAGGCGGATGGCGGCCGCCAGACCGCCGAAGCCGCTGCCGATCACGGCTGCCCGCCGCCGCGGGCCGTCGCCCGCGCCGTGGGCCCGCCTGACGCGGATGGCCGCGACGCTCATCGCGTTGTCTCCACCGCCGGCTGCAGCGGGGGGGGTGGCTGCCCGGCAACCTGCAAGATCCCGGTGACCTCGGCGAAGCTGACTCCGGTGGCGCCGTCGGTCGTGGCGGCCAGCATGTCCCGCGCCCGCCGCAGCCGGTCGTGGATCGCACTGGCCGCTGATTCCCGGGTTGTAGCGAGCAACTCCCTGGCGAGCGCGCGGAGGGCGTCGGGATGTGGGTCCGCAAGCCGCCGCTGCAGCGTGGCGAACCCGTCCCGGTGGAGACGGTCTGCGGCCCATGCCCAAGGCCACGTGACCCGACGGTTCCGCAGGTCGTCGCACCGATCGGCCCCGCCGACGAATTCGACGAGCTCGTCAAGGTCGTTCTTCATCTGGAGGCAGATCCCGACGCGGCAGCCGAACGCAGCGACAGCGCGCAGGGTTTTCGGGTCGCCCGCCGCAGCCTGCGCTCCGCACCAGGTAGCGAGCGAAACAAGGCGGCCGGTCTTCCAACGGGAGATCGCCAGGGCGGTGGCCCGCGCCTGCCGGGGCGTCACCTCGTCGACGCGCGTGGAGAGATCGATGGCCTGACCTTCGTGACACTGCCGCGCCACCTCGATGAACTTCTTCAACACCGCCGTCGAACGGGTCGGGTCCACGACCGCGTCCCCGGCCAGTTCCAGGGCCCGGAAATACATCCAGTTCCCGGCGTTGACCGCCCGGGCCGGTCCGACCACGGTGTGGAGCGCGGGCTGGTCACGCCTCGTCAGCGACCCATCTTCGAAGTCGTCGAGAACGAGCGACCCGGCGTGCAGCATCTCGACCGCGTCCACGATCGCGGCCGGGGCCGGACCGTGACCGCCGGCGAACGCATACGCCTGCTGCAGGAGCAGGGCCCGGAACCGCTTGCCGCCGACGCCGGGATAAAGGTCGGGAGCAAGTTGGAGGGCCCTGGGCCAACCGTGCCTCGTGCGGGCGGTTTGATGAGTGCGGCCGGCAAAACCGAGCGGGTACGTGATCATGGCAGCCCCGGGCGTGTGGTCGGAAGAAACGACCTCGCGAAACGCAGCGGGGCCAGCCCGCCCGGTGGCCGACCGACGACGATCCGGGCCGCGTCGGCGATCGTGAACCGGTGGGCATAGAACCTCGCGATCCGGTCCTCGGGAAGCACCCGGTAAAACCGCCGGAAGATCTTCCAGCGGTTACGAGGCGTGACGAGGCAGAACAGCAGCCGGTTCAGGAAGCGGGTGAATCCCCGGCGCAGTGAATCACAGGCCGCAGCAGCCGCGATTTCCTCGGCGATCCGCTCGGGCGCGGCCCGGGCCACGATGTCGGCAAAGCGGACCGCCAACGGCATCGAGTAACCAGTCGCGGCGTGATACCATCCGCCCGCGTAGCCGCCGGCGATCGACGACCCGGGTGTCCGAGCGGGTGCGGCGTAGGGCATGGGCAGGCATCCACGCTCGGACCGCAACCGTTCGGTGGCATCCACGCCGGCCTCGGCCAGCCGCGCGGCGATCAGGGACTCCGCGCGCCCTTCGTCACAGGCGGGCTCGTCACCGAAACAGGTGTATTCCAACAGCACGCGATCGGGACCGAACGGCAGTTCGTAGAGGAACTCGAAGCCGCGGGCCTGATCCCCCCGCACGTCCATCACCGTCGGCTCCGCTGCCGGCCAACGGCGACCGAGCCGAAACTCGTGGCCGATGAATGATTGCCAACCCGCGCCCTGCGGCGCACCCGGGGACGTCGCCCGCCCGCGGCAATCGATGACCGTGGCCGCATCGACCCAGGAGCCGTCGCCAAGCCTGACACGGCTCGACGATATGATTTCACAGCTCACGCCGATCCGAATGACCATGGCGCCGTGGGTGGGTCGTTGCGGCTCGGCCGCCAGCGCGTCGCCTCGCGGAGACCGGCGGACGAGATCGTGGCGTAGGGGATCCCCACCCGGCGAGACAGCCCCGGAAACCGGACGTGGTACCCTGGCCAGCGGTAGTCAACCAGGGGGTCGAACCAGACGCGGGTCCGCTCTGGAATGTCCGAATCGTGGAACGACCACGTGTGGTTTCCGCAGAGATCACTTCCCCGCTCGACCAACAACACCCTGGCGTCGCGCCGGTGATGGGCCAACGCGTGCGCAAGCAGGCAGCCCTGGAGACCGCCACCGACGAGCACGTGGTCGAAGCGATCGGCCCGGCTCATGTGGCACTCCCCCAACCGATCGTCGGAGCGGCCTGATGGCGCGTGAACCGGTCACATAGTGGGCCGACCCCGTGCAGCACCAAATGCGGCACAGCGACGCTGCTCAGGCCGACAAACGTGGCCCGGATCAAGGTGTCGTTCCAGGTCGGAGCCTGCAGCACGACGCAGGTCGTCAGGGCGATGAGGCCGATCGAAAGGGTCGTCAGCGGAGCCAGGCTCATGGCCAGTTCGCGCCAGCTCTCCCCCAGCTCGCGCCGCAGTCGTCTCAGGCCGCGGGCGGAGTGCCAGCCGCAGAAATAGACGAGGAAGCCCGCGATCGGATTCATCCAGGTCAACATGAGCACCAGCGAGACGAGCATGAAGATGTCGAGCAGCAGGACACGTCGCCGGCGGCCCTGGCTCGCTGCGACCGACCGCGACTGCCAGATCACCGCGACCGCTTCGATCGTGAGCAGCGCCCAAGAGCAGACCACCAACGCATCGACGGCCGATTTGACCTGCGGCGTCATTCCGTGCGGCGCGGTCAACGCGAGGATCCGCACAACCTCGTCGGTTTGAAAGGCGACAGGAACCCAGATCACCAACCCGCCGCGGGCCAGCCGGAAGAGAGGCCGAACGCACCTCGCTCGACGGGGGACCCGCACCAGTTCCGGATCCTCCCGGCCGAAGTGCCAGGCCGAAGTCAGGAAAAAGGCGAGAATCGTGACTGCTGGAGCGACGAACCAACCCACGACGACGGCGGCGGCGATCGCGAGATACGCCGGGAAAAAGACGCTGCCCCACATCGGTCCGAGAAGCGGCTCGAACCGCCGCTTGGCATACCGGTGGTCGGCTGCTCCATGCGGCAAGCCGACCACGGCCACCAGTGCCGCCAGCAGGCCACCCACAGGAATGGCCGCGCTGGCCGGAAAACAACACGCGGCCCCGATCATTGCCCAAGCGAGCAAGGCTATCGAGGCCGCGTGCATGTCATGATTCTCGAGCCCGATCGGACGACCTGTTCAATCGTACGCCACCTCGCCTGTCGCCCGCTTGCTGCTCTTGGCCCGGGCGATGAGGTAGATCAGCACGCCGAACCCGGCCTTGGCCGTCATGTCGGCGATCGCATAGCCAACCTGCAGTCCGACGATGCCGCTGGCACCCGCGATCCCATCCGCGGCGTTCGCGACCCCCGCCTTGGCCCGCAATGCGTCCTCGGTTCCGCCCAGTGCGTAGGCGATCGGATAAACAGCCCAGGTGACGAGGATCACCAGGCGCGCGATCTCGAGCAGTCGCCGGGCTGCGGGGGGCTGGCTGTCGAGCGAGTTGGTGAGCTCCGTCCACAGCAGATAGAGGATGTAGAAGAACGGGATCGATGACAACCCGCCCCACATGACCCGCTCACCCCACCGGTTCGGATCTGCGATCACCTCCCCTGGATAGCCCAGGGCGATCATCGCCGCCGCGGCGATCACCAGACGTGTCAGCAGACTGGTCGCCTTCCCTTCCGGCAACCGCAGGACCGCCACCAGTTCGACCATCAACAGCGGCACGGTCAGGATCCAGTCGGCGTAGCGATAGAAGTCGTTGAAAGCGGCACCCGTTCCCACGTATCCGCTACCAGCTTCCGCCAATTTGTAGGCGTCGTGCCAACTGTGTCGGATCATGAAGTAGTGGTAGCAGGCGATGGCCACGACCAAGCCCGAAACCGTCAACGCCGGCCGATACTCCGGATCGACATTGGCTCGCGACAAGAACAGGAACAGGGCCGCGGCACCCATGGTGGCCACGGTCATCGAAAAGATGTTGTCCACCGCGTTGTACTGGAAGATCGACAGATTCGGCATGGCCGCAGCCAGGACAAATGATCCATGCATCATGGGTTCACCTTCGAGTCAATGGAGTCGTATGCGGGCCCAGCGAACTGCTGTCGGCCCCCCCCGCTGATCGCAATGTAGGCTGATTTTGATACCGAGCAAGCACCTCCAGTCGAAAATCTTCGCCGAACCATCGCTTTGGGGCTGTCGAGAGCAGGGCCGACTCGAAGCCTTCTGTGCGACTGCCCCCACGGGCGACCACCGGGTCCCACGGGCGACCACCGGTCCGTTCGCTCGAAACGGCGAAACCAACCGTCGAGTATGGGGAGACGCCCCGCGGGCCTCCCGAGGTGCGGCCACGGGCCTAGACTGGACCATCCATGACACCTCAGGAGCCACTTCATGGCCGACAACCACACCAACACTTGGCCGGACCTTTTGATCGGACTGTACGACAATCTCACCGGCCGTCGCGCCGAGATCACCTACGAGTTCGACAACATGCACATCAAGATTCCCAGCGGCACGGGGCCAGCGGCGACTCACGCCGAATGGGTGTTGAATGGAACGATGAAGATTCGGACGAGAGACACGGGCACGCACCCAAACTGATTCTGGCCGGGCGGCTCACGGGAAGTTTGGATGGCCGCCCGGTCGTGATCGAAGCGAGTGATGCGGGGCTCCTTGTCAGCGCTTCCGCACTTCGCACAGCGTGGAGTATGAGCCGGCTTGGGGATCCGTTGGCTCCTGTCCTCAACTCTCTGCGGCGTGCTGGCGTCCCGCTGAGGATCATTGTGGCGGGCCTGGTGACAGTGAAGGTGCTGCCGACGCCAAGCCCGCTGGTCCGTTTCATCCTGCCGGGAATCGGTGGACTTTCCTGAGCGGCTTCGCAGCGGTGCCGCTGTCGCGAGCGGCACCAACGCGGATCGTGCTGGGTTTGTCCATCATCCCTGGGGATCGGCCGCGACCGGAGCATGTGTGTGCCGAGACTGATCGGTCGGTATCTCGTGGCGGTATTCGACGCCCTCGACAGCGCTCCGGTGCGGACCTGGCTTGAACGCGTCGTCGTCGTCACGGCCGCCGTGGGCTTCCTCACCCATCTGGCGGTCATCGCTGTCGCGCGGATCCTGCCGGACGGGCCGCGGACACTCTTCGAGGGGCTCGACGAGAGTCCGCTCCACGCGGTCTACACCCCGTTCAGCGTGATCCTGTTCTACGAGGTGGTGCTGTTGGTGTTTGCCCTGGCTGCCTCGCACACCGGCGAGATCGCGAAGCAATACCAGATCGTGTCGTTGATCGTCGTCCGTCGGGTGTTCAAGGACATCGGCAGTTTCAGTGAACTGGAAAACTGGCTGACCGAGCCCGAAGCGGTCAAAGCGGTCCTGCTCGACATGGCCGGCGCCTTGCTGATGTTCGCGGTCGTCACCGGTTTCACGTTTCTTCGCGACGTCACCCCGAAGGCGAAAATCCACCGTGACCTGAGGGGCTTCATCCAGCTCAAGAAGGGGGTGGCACTGTTGCTTCTGGTGGTCTTGGTGGCACTGGCGGTGGTCAATCTGGGGAGTTGGCTGGGAGTGACCGGGGGCCTGCCGCCGGCGCTGGCGGCAAGGCCGGCCGACGTCGACCTGTTTTTCTTTCCCCGGTTTTTCGAGTTCATGATCTTCACCGACGTGTTCCTGCTCATCGTGTCGCTCGCCTACTACGAGCGCTACGAATACGTGTTTCGCAACGCCGGCTTCGTGATTTCCACGGTCTTGCTCCGCGTGTCGCTCTCCACACCCAAACCCTACGACCTGCTCCTCGCGTTGACGGCGATGCTCTACGGCGTCGCAGTGCTGGGCGTGTTTGCCTGCTACTCGGCCATGTCGAAGCGCGGGGAAAAGCCGGACGACTCGGGCGAGCTTGCTGGAACCACACAGCCTGCGGCACCTCATGGATGAGGTGGCGGGACGCAGCTCCCGCGGAAACCGGACGTTTTCGTGTGGACGAAGGCCGCGGCTGGGCGTGGTCGACCGACTGCGTGCCCGGGAGCACATCCCCTCTCGGTCATCGTGCACGGCAACCGCGCCGGGAGAACTGGGTCACGGCCGCGGCGTTCAACCACCCTGGCGCCGCGCTGCGGCAGGCCGCGCGTCGACGCGGTGTCCGCGTACTGGCACAGGGTCCGAGCGCGCGCCGGGCCGCGGCCCTGTCAGTCGCTCGGCGACGGCTTCTCCCCGTCGCCCCGCCGGCCCTTCTGCTCACGGCGCGCCCTCCCGCCCCGCAGCGCGGCCACGAACGGATCGACGAGCTGGCCGGCGAGCGTCGGCGACATCGCGCCGCTGATGCCATAGGAGGTCGGGTGGACCGGCGGCACGTCGTGGGTGCCGAACAGGAGGTCGATCCAGGGAAACAAGGCGGCGTAGTTCCTGTCGCGCCGCTCGTCGTTGCTGTGGTGCCAGTGATGGAACGCCGGGGTCGCCACGAGCCATTCGACCACACCCAGCCGCCAGCGGATGTTGGAGTGGATGAAGAAACTCCACAACGTGCCCACGATCGTCACCACCATCACCCCGATCTCCGGTTTCCCCGATGACGACATGCCCAGGCCGAGCAAGTACACCGGAGCCAACCCGCCCAGGCGGATCAACACGATGTCGACGGGGTGCGCCCGCGTGTTGACCAACCAGTCGAGGTGCTCGGCACTGTGGTGCACGGCGTGGAAGCGCCACAGGAGCGGACTGCGATGCACCCAGCGGTGCACCCAGTACGCGCCGAGGTCGTTGACCACCAGTGCCACTGGCAGCTTGAGCCACAGCGGCCACGCCGACACGCTCCCGTACCAGCCGAACCAGTCGGCACCGTGGAGGACCCTTGACAACGTCGCCAGCGGCATGGCGGCGACTGTCGCCCACACCAGCGAGTTGATGAAGTACCAACAGAGGTCGATCCCTGTCTGGGCCCTCCACGGTCGCAACGGCCGAACGGCGAAGGCGTGCTCCAGTGGCACGAAGACCGCCACCAGGATGACCAGCCACACCGCGAGCCGAACGATGTCGATCAGGAACTGATCCATCCCACGCTCCGACGTTGACAGCGCGACGTTCGCCAACGATCCCCGTTACCAGCCCGTGGACCAAGTCCCTCCCTGGCCTTTGGCCACATGAAAACCTGCGGTGGTCACGGGAGCTGCGTCCCGCCACCTCGTCCATGAGGTGCCGCAGGCTGTTTGTTCACCGCCTGCGAACCGCCGCCGTCACCGGGCGGCACCGCGCGGGCGCCGGCGCCGGTCGGCCCAGCCCAGGATTCCACCGACCAGCGCGAGCACCGATGTCGCGGCGCCAGGATCGATCTCCGGAACGCCGGGGCTGGGAGGTCCGTTGGTGGGCTCCAGCGAGACATTGTCGAGGAGGGAAAACGGGGGAACGCCCGCCGGCCCACCGGTCGCGAGGAACGACAGCGTCTGCGTGATCGCCTTAGCGGTGAATTTGGTGCTGAAGGATTGCCACGGGGCGAATCCCCTGCTCGGCGTGGAAACCGTCGGCGTGTTGGCGACTTCGGTCCCGAAACTGACCTGCCATCCCGAATTGAACGACGAGTTCGTTACATCGGTGAACTGGGCGGCGCCCCACACGAACGACAGCGTGTACTCCTCGTTGATGGTCAAGTTCGAGATGACCTGTGACACCGCTCCGGTGGCGTAGGCACCGTCACCCCCGAGGAAGTACGTGCCATACCCGCTGCCGGTGAATCCGTTCGGCGACGGGTCCGGGCTGTATTGTGGGCCCCAGACCCAGATCGTGCCGAGCTCCGAATTGAAGCCGCCGCCCGGACGCTTGTCGGCGTTGGCGTCGACAATGAAGTTGAAAGCCTGTGGGCGGCCGTCGGTCGGGCCCGAGTTGCTCCAGCCGGTGGCGGCCGTGTTGTAGTCGAGATAACCGACACCGTTGTTGGTCTCGAAGCTCCCGTTGACGACGAGATTCCCCGCCTCGAGCGGCGTGACCGACAACGCCACGGCCACCGCGGCCGCATAGCGACCGAGCCGAATCCCACCGCCCACGCCCCGCGCACCGCCGCACCGCGCGTCGGCTCCATGTCGCTCGCCGAATGACTGCCCCATGAGACATTCTCCTCTTGGCATGACACAACCCGATCACCATCCGACCGGGAAACCGATTCCCGGCTCGAAGTCTTCGTGTGCGATTCCACCTGCGCGCGGGAGCGCGGACAGTTGCGGCTCGGCGATGCTTGTCGGGAACCTTCTGCTCGAGCGGCGGCTCGTGACCGGATCCTGTGGCGCGCAGGCGCCTTCCCGACCGGTCAAGTGAGCGCGAGCCTCCGGCCCGCACAACAGTGCTGGCGACGCTCGGGCGCGCGGATCCGCTGCTGCCGCCGGAATGCGGCGGGCTCGGATGCAGGCGCTCCGGGCGCAGGAGCGTCGTCCTCAGTCCTGGGTGTTCATGCGGTCTCCGTGGTGAAACGGTGGGCGCCTCCACCCGACCGCCACGACACGAAACCGGTCGCCGCCGCAATCAACGCGCGGACTCTCCCCAGTCGTCCGTCCCAACGAGGAAACCTGCGCACCACCGGCAGACGGTCCGGGAAGTCCATCCGGGACCCAAAAAAGCCGGTCAGATTGCCGTCGGCAACCGAAATCGGTCGCGACGGGTGGGTGTTTGCAGGAGCGGTTCCAGGAAGTCCAAAAAACTGCCTGGGGTAGATACGGTTCCTGGCGATCAAACCTTACGCGCTTTTTTTCGGCCGGCCGGGAGCCGGCATTTCCCCGGGAAAACGGGCGGTCGCCGCGCCCGGCGGTGGTCGAAACGGCGCTGTCCAACCGAATCTGGAAGGCGGAGCCCGGCCAGGTGCCGGGCGGGAAGCCAAAACGCGGCAGCTTGGCCTGGCCGGGTGCCAACGCCGGCTCGCGGCACAGGAAGATGCCCGGCCCACATGCGGAGCCTTCGCCCCCGACCGACCGGATGGAGGGTGCCGGGCAGCTCCGGAGCCTCAAGGCTGCGGCCCGCGGGCCATCCCTCCCGAGGAGGGCCTCCAGCCGCGATCGCACCTCACCGCGGCGCTGCCTGGTGCGCCTTGGCCAGCACGCCGTCCACGACCGGGCGGAGCTTTTCGGCATACACCGCGTAGCCCGCCGCGCTCAGGTGGATCTTGTCGGGCGTGAACAGGTCGGCCTTGATCGTGCCGTCGGCGCCAGTCATGTCGGCCGTCAGGTCGACGACCCGCACGAGCGTGTCGGCGTCGAGGTGCAGCGTGTCGAGGGCGGCGTTGGTCTTCTTGATGTTCTCGTAAAACGGGTTCCCCGGCTCGTGGGCCGGGAGGATCTTGACGACGACGATCGGCGTCGTGGGGAACTTCCGCCGCAGGTTGTCGGCGCACGCCTTGATCCCCCGGGCGGCCGGCTCGACCCCGGTCTCCGGCACGAAGAACATGTTGTTGTTGCCGATCATGAGCACGATGCACTTCGGCTCCAGTCCCACCACCCCGCCGTGGTCGAGGCGCCACAGCACGTTTTGCGACTTGTCGCCGCCGATGCCGATGTTGACCACCTTCGCGCTGCCGAACTGTTTCACCCAGCCGGCGGTGAGCGGCTTGTTGTCGAGCGCACTGCCCCATTGCTGGGTGATGCTGTCGCCGACGAGGAGGAAGTCGATCGGCCCCTGGTTGGCGCGGACGTGATCCACGAGTTTGGCGTGGGTGTCGAGCCAACTCGTTCCGCCCCAGAACCCGGCCGCCGGCACGACCGGCCACATGGCGGGCAGGTATTTCATCGCCTCCGCGCCGGGACGCCGTTCGTATTCGGCCTCGAGAACGTAGGCCCGCTCCTCGGCCGTGAGCGGCCAGCCGGTGGGCTGCGGCTCGACGGAGGGTAGGCGTAGTCATCGGCGACGGCGCGCCCTGCGGCAGCAGCAACGAGGGTCATGGTGACGAGGGCGATCGACAGGGTGGGATGGAACGGCATGCGTCTATCCTTTCTTGCTGTGACGATGAACATCCTGCTTGGGGATCGGGAAGGTGGCGGCTCACTGCCTTGGCCCTTCGATCTCGAGCCCCTCCGGCTCGACCACGATCAGGGCGATGAAGTATGGCTGCCACTGCCACGCCGCCTGCACCTCGATCAGTTCCCTCCCCTGCTCCCTGGCGGCGGCACGGGCTGCCGGCGGGATACCGATCATCCTCCCCGACTCGTACCCCTTGAGCACGCACCGCCTCATGGCGGGCAGTTCGAGGTTGTCGACCCGGATCGAGACCGGCTTGGGGAGCTTCCTGCCGCCGACAGTGTCGACCAGCAGCGTGGTGTTCCCGGTGAAGGTTCCGTTGATCCGGACCCCTTCGACGGTCAGGTAGCTGCCGAGATCGCCAAAGATCCCGCGCGGCCCCCGCGGCCCGGCCGGGTCCGCCGCGCCCAGGTTGGGAGGGGGCAGCGGCTGTCCTGGCGTGAGGGTCATGAACGCTCCCCCGCATGCCACGATCGCGCCCAGGGCGACCTTCTGGAGCGGGGCAATCCACGCCTTGCCGTCAGCCCGCTGCCTGGGCGCGCCCTCGGGGGAAAGGTCAACCTCGACGCTGGTTGGCGAGGGCTTCATCTTGGCTTTGGCCATATCCGCATCTCCGTCAGCATCTCCCGATGGCGACAGCCTCAGCCGCTCGCAACCGCGATTCCGCTCCCCTGACGATGGGTTGCGAGCGAACACCGGCCGTCACCGGCTCACGGCTCGACCGCATGCAGCACGCCGGGAACAATCGCCGTAACCATTATCTGCTTCTGCATCACAACGCGGTGGGGAATCTCGCTCGGGTAGGTTTTGTCAGGGCCGATGAGGTTCGGGCACGGGGTACGCGCGGCCGATTTGCAGCGTGGGATAGTCGACTGGTCTCTCGCGACCCAAAACCATTACCCCCTACCCCACCACCTCGCTCACCACATGCCCATGCACATCCGTGAGGCGTCGATCGACGCCGGCCGTGCGGAACGTGAGCCGCGTGTGATCGATCCCCAGCAGATGCAGGATCGTCGCCTGGAGATCATGCACCGTCGTCGTGCCCGTCGCCGTCTGGTACCCGAGATCGTCGCTCTCCCCGTGCGTGGCCCCGGCCTTCACGCCCGCGCCGGCGAGCCATGTCACAAACGTGCCGCCGTTGTGATCGCGCCCCTGGTTGTTCTGGGCGAACGGCGTGCGGCCGAATTCGGTCGTCCAGACCACGAGCGTGTCGGCCAGCAAGCCCCGGGCGGCGAGGTCGGCGAGCAAGGCCGCGATCGGCTGGTCGACGCTCAGGGCGATCGGCGGCAGTTCCTTGGGGATGCTGCCGTGATTGTCCCAGTTGTTCACCGCCCCCTGCGGACCACTCCACACCTGCACGAACCGCGTGCCCCGCTCGATCAGCCGCCGGGCGATGAGACAGCGCTTGGCGAAATCGGCCGTTTCCGGGCGGTCGAGCCCATAGGCCGAGTTCGTCGCGGCCGACTCGGTGGCCAGATCGAAGGTGGAGGGGGCGGTGAGCTGGAGCCGGGCCGCCAGTTCGCCGGCGGCGATCCGGGCCTCGAGGTGGGAGTCGTGGGGCCGGAGAGCCGCGTGGCGGCGGTTCTGACGCTGGATCAGGGCGAGCGTGTCGTGGTCGGCGGCGCCGTGGGCGAAGGGATACGGGGCGGCGGCGAAGACGTCGGGGATCGGCTCGGTGCGGCCGAGGTCCACCACCGTGCCCTGGTGCCGGGCGGGAAGGAAGCCGGGTGAGAAGTTGCCCTTCTGGTTGTAGGGGAGGCCACGCGGGTCGGGGAGGACGACGAAATCGGGCAGGTCGTCCACGATCCGGCCCAGACCATACGAGACCCAGGCGCCCAGGCAGGGAAACCCCGGGAGCATGAACCCGGTGTTCATCATGTAACTGGCCGGACCATGGACGTTGGTCGTCGTCTTCATCGCCATCAGGAAGGCCATCCGATCGACCTCCCGCGCCTGGCAGGGAAAGACACTGCTCACCAAGCGCCCCGTGGCCCCGTGGCGGGCGAAGGGGAACGGGCTCTTCATCACCGTGCCGGCCGGCGTGGTGAACCCCTCCGGTTTCTCCTTGGGACCGAGCGCTTCCCCATGGTGCTTCTCGAGCGCCGGCTTGAAGTCGAACGTGTCCATCGGGCTGGCGCCGCCGTTCATGAACAACTGGATCACACGGCGGGCGCGGGCCGGGTGGTGGAGGCCGCCGAGCGGCCAGGCGGGATCGGGAGCCGGTGCGGCGGCCCAGCCCTCCCGGACGAGGAGGTGAGCCAGGGCCACGGCACCAAACCCACCGCCGGCGGTGGTGAGGAGATCACGGCGGGGGATGGTGCGGGCCATGGCGGGCTCGGGCAGGGGGCGGTCGGGACGTCAGTCGATGAACAGGAAGTCGTCGGCGTTGAACAGCGCCCGGGCCACCGCCTCGAGGCCGTGCCGATCGGCGAGTGCGGTCAGGTCGGCCGCTTCGGGGGCGCTGGGGGGACGGAGCCACGCGCGGCGCACCATCCAGGCGATGCGGTCGGCGGGGGTGCCCGGCTCCGCGGCGGCGCGGGTGGCGAGAGCCCGGGCGTTGTGCAGCACGAAGCGGTTGTTGGCCAGGACGAGGGCCTGGAGGGCCGACGAGGAGGAGCCGCGCGTGGGGGCGAGGAGGCCGAGGTCGGGGAAGTCGAGGGCGTCGAAGAGCGGATCGGGGATCCCGCGCCACACCACGCGGTAGATCGCCCGGCGACCGGCGCCGGGGGAGTCGAGATCGAAGGCGTCGTAGTCGAGGATCGGCGTGAGCTGGGCCCCGGGGCGCTGCGTGAAATGGGGAATGGCGGGGCCGCCACGGGTGTCGTCGAGCCTGCCGGCGGTGAGGAGGACGGCGTCGTGAAAACTTTCAGCGTCGAGCCGGTGCCGCGGCATCCAGCCGAGGAGCCGGGCGTCGGGGTCGATCGCCAGGGCCTCCGGTGGGGCGTGTGCAGCGCGGCGGTAGGCGCGGCTGGTGCAGATCAGGCGGTGGAGCGACTTGAGCGAGCCGGTGTCGCGGATCTCGCAGGCCAGCCAGTCGAGCAGTTCGGGATGGCTGGGCAGGCCCCCCATGCGGCCGAAATCGTCAGGGGTGTCGCAGAGGCCGCGGCCGAAATGCCACTGCCACACCCGGTTGGCGATGCTCCGCCAGGTGAGCGGATGGGTGGGGGCGGTAAGCCAGTCGGCAAGCGCCGCACGCCGGGCCGATTCCGGAGCCCCGGAGGAGAGGTCGAAGCGTGAGGGGAGCCAGGTGACGGCGCTCAAGGCCCCCGGGCCGACCACCGCGCGCGGCTGGTCGATGTCGCCGCGGTGGAGCACGTGGATCTCGCGCGGCGGGTCGATGCGCACGGTGCCGCGCTCGTTGACGGCGGTGGCAGCGGCCGCATAGAGCTTCTGCGGCGCGGGGAGGCGGGCCAGCTCACCCCGGGCCCGCGGGCCGAGCACCGCCGCCGCCAGCGCCGCCGCCTGGTCGGGGGTGCGGTCGGCGGCGGGCACGGCCAGCGCCGCGGCGGCGGCCGCCGACAGGGCCACCGCCGCGTCGGGATCGCCCCCGGTGGCGGAGAGACGGAAACGACCGATGAGGTGGGCGCCGCCGTGGACCTGACGGAGGGCGATGGTGAGCGTGTCGCCCGCCGCCAGGACGATCGGCGCGGCCGGCACGAACACCGCGTGGTGCGGGCTGCCCTCCTCCGGATGGATCCCCCAGGCCGTGGCCGGATCGCCGTCGATGGCGTGGGCGATCGTCCAACCCGACTGCTCGAAGTCGGCACTGGCACGGGCCAGGGGCGCGGCCCGCGGCGCGGCGCCGGCGGGGAACACGCGCACGTCGAACTCGGAGAGATGGAGATTGCCGTTGGGGGCCCGGCCGGGCCCCTGGTGGGGCAAGGAGTCGTCGGTGAGGAGGTCGAGACGCAGGGCCGTGATCGGCGCGAGCGGACCGGCCGCGGTGAGCGTGACCACCTCGCGCTCGGGGGGCGTGCCCCGGGCGAGGATCGAGCCGTCGTCGAGGCGCGTGAGCTCCGTGGCGAAGGCCGACGTGAACGTGGCCAGCGCCAGGGGATGCCACACCGCCCTCCCCTGCCCGGTGGCTTCCCAGTCGGCCACGAGGGCCGCCTCGGGGAGGGCGAGGAGCGCCGCCGGGGCGGTGGCGGCGAGGTCGGCGATCCGCCGCCACTTCCGTCGCAGGGCGGCGACGGCCGGGTCGGCATCCCATTCGATGTCCCCCTTGCCGATCCCGGCGAACACCGCCTGGAGGGCGTAATAGTCGTCCTGGGTGACGGGATCGAACTTGTGGGCGTGGCAGCGCGCGCAGTTGGCCGTCGTGCTCGCCAGCGCACCCATGGTCTGCGTGACGAGGTCGTCGCGGTCGAGGTTCTCGAAGGAGCGCGGCGCGGTGACGGCGGCGGAGTGGTCGTAGGTGCCGGCGCCGAGGAAGCCGAGCGCCGCCTGCACCGGGCCGTCGTCGGGAAAGAAGCAGTCGGCGGCGAGCTGGGCGCGCACGAACGTCGCCCAGGGCAGGTCGGCGTTGAAGGCGTCGATCACCCAGTCGCGGTAAGGCCAGGCGTGGGGCCGGAAGACGTCGTGCTCGAAGCCGTGGCTGTCGGCGAAGTGGATGCAGTCGAACCAGTGGCGCGCGAAGCGCTCCCCGAGCCGGGGCGCGGCGAGGAGCGCGTCGACGAGCCGCTCGTGGGCGTCGCTGCCGGTGTCGGCGACGAACGCCTCGACCGCCTCCGGCGTGGGGGGCAGGCCGTGGAGATCGAAGGTCACGCGGCGGATGAACGTGCGCCGGTCGGCCTCGGCGGCCGGGGTGATGCCGGCCTCGGCGAGGCGGGCATCGAGGAAGGCGTCGAGCGGGTTTGCGCGTGCCGCGTTGGTCGGTAGCGGTGGCCGCTCGAGGGGCCTGAGTGACCACCAGTCGCCCGCGGTGGGAGCCGCCACGCGCGGGTCGGGGGCCCCGCGCCGCACCCACTCCACGAGCGTCGCCACCTCGGCCGCGGGGAGCGGCTCCGCCGGCATGCGCAGGTCGGGGTCGGCATGGCGCACCGCCGCCACGAGCAGGCTCCCGTCAGGATCGCCCGGCCGGATCGCCGAGCCACGGTCACCCCCCTGCTCCCAGCCACTTTTCCAGTCGAGGGCCAGGCCGCTCTCCATGCGCTCGGTGGCATGGGAATGGCAGGCGAGGCAACGCCGCGCGAGCAGCGGCTCGACCTGCGCGCGGAAAAAGGCGATGTCGTCGGGCGAGGCGGGGGGACCGGCTGATGCGGGCCCGGCCGCCACGAGGGAGCCAGCGGCACTCATCACGAGCGCCACGGCCAGGCGACGGGAACGGTGCCCAGGAGCGCCCCTCATGCCACACCCTGTCCCCGGTGAATCAACCCGTCAGCTCCCCCGACGAACCGGTGCTCAATCGTCCGCTGCCGCCGCCGCACGGTCAATTCCGGCCGGTGCGGCCGGTCGATCGCGGCCGCCCGGCCGGCTCCGCGACCGGCCCGCGCTCGCCGCACGGCTGCCGCTCACGACTCGTCGAGCAATTGCACCGACCACGGTGGGGCGTGGCCCACCTCGCTCACCGCGATCCCCGTGGCCACGAGCCGGGCGATCGTCGCCGCCACCGCCTCGGGGCTGCCGCGGCGGATGGCAAGCGTGTCGGGATCGACGACGGTCGCCGGGCCGACGAGGGCCGCCGCCTCCTCCGCTCGGCCGGGCACCACGACCCGCACGAGCCATGTGCGCCCCGGAAACGCGCCGGGCTGGGCGGGGCCCTGCCGCACCACGCGGCCGGCGGCGAGCACCGCCACGTGCGTGCAGCAGGCGGGCACGATGCCGTCGTCGAAGGCGGCGATCACCGCGCGCTCGACGAGCGTCATGTCGGTGATCAGCCGCTCGAGGTCGCGCCGCTCCACCGGATCGAGGCCGCGGAAGGGATCGTCGAGGAGCAAGAGGCGCGGATCGAAGAGGAGCGCGCGGGCGACGAGGAGGCGCTTCGCCGTGCCGTCGGGAAGCTGGTCGATGCGGGCCTGGCCGTCACCCTGGAGACCGGCCATGGCCAGGCCGCGCTCCACCGTCGCGCGCAAGCGCTGGCCCGACAGGCCGCCGCTTGCGGCGAACAATTCGAGGAACTCCCCTGCCCGGATCGGCGGCCAAGCGACGAGCCCCGCCGGCACCCAGCCCACGAGGCGCCGCCACGCGGCCGGATCACGGGCCAGCGTCACGCCGTCGATCGTGACCGTGCCGGCGGCCAGCGGCAGGGCGCCGGCGAGTGCCGCCAGGAGCGTGGACCGGCCGCCACCCGTGCGCCCGATCAGCCCCCAGGCCTCCCCCGGGCCGACGGCCAGGCTCGCGCCGTCGACGGCGCGGAGGCCGGAAAACTCCACGGCGACGTCGGCGACCGAGATCATGAGCCGGCGGCAGCCCGGGCCGAGGTCATGTCGATCGACACGATCAGGCCGGTGGCCTTGCTGACGGTCTCCTCGAACTCCTTCTCCGGCACGCTGTCGGCAACGATCCCCGCCCCCGACTGGACGTGGGCCGTGCCCTTGGTGATGACCACGGTGCGCAGGGCGATGCAGGTGTCCATCGTGCCGCCGAAGTCGATGTAGCCCACCGCGCCGGCATAGGGCCCGCGGCGGCGCGGCTCCAACTCGTCGATGATCTGCATGGCGCGGATCTTCGGCGCCCCGGAGACGGTGCCGGCGGGGAGGCAGACCTTGAGCGCGTCGAAGGCGGTGCAGCCGTCGGCGAGCTGGCCGGTGACGTTGCTCGTCAGGTGCATGACGTGGCTGTAGCGCTCGATCGACATCACGTCGGAGAGGGTCACCGAGCCGATCCGTGCCACGCGGCCGACGTCGTTGCGACCGAGGTCGATGAGCATGACGTGCTCGGCGCACTCCTTGGGGTCGGCGAGGAGCCCCTCGGCGAGGGCCCGGTCCTCCTCGGGGGTGCGGCCGCGCGGGCGCGTGCCCGCCAGGGGGCGCACGGTCACCGCACCGTCGATGCAGCGCACCATGATCTCGGGCGAACTGCCCACCAGCGTCACTTCCGGGAGGCGGAGGAAAAACATGAACGGGCTGGGGTTCACCACGCGCAGCGTGCGGTACAGCTCCAGCGGCGGCGCCGTGAAGGGGATGTCGAGGCGGCGGCTGAGGACCACTTGGAAGATGTCGCCGGCACGGATGTAGTCGATCGCCCGGTCGACCGCCGCCAAGAACGCCTCGCGGGGGAAGTGGGTGGCGATGCGCTCGAGGCGGCCCGGGGGGAGGGCACGCGGCCCGACGTCGGCCGCCGGGGGCCAGTCGTCGGCGGTGAACAGCCGCGCGATCGTGGCGTCGATCCGCGCGCCGGCGGCGCGGCGCGCCTCCGCGGCGTCTCCCGTGGCGTGGGTGTCGGCGAGGACGATCACGTCGAGCGTTTTGGTGACGTGGTCGAAGACAACGAGGCGGTCGAAGAACGCGAAGCTGACGTCGGGGAGGTCGAGGTCGTCGGGGGGGGCGTCGGGGAGCCGCTCGGTGTAGCGGACCGAGTCATAGGCGGCGTAGCCCACCGCACCGCCTGCGAACGGGGGGAGCTCCGGGAGACGCGCCGCCTGGTAGGCCGCCATCCGCTGCCGCAGGTCCTCGAGCGGATCGGACGACGAGAACGTCTCCACCGTGTCGCCCCGGACGACGCGGACCGTGTCGCGCCGGGCCTCGAGCCGGAGAAACGGGTCGGCCGCCAGGAAGCTGTAGCGCCCCACGCGCTCGCCCCCGACGACGCTCTCGAACAGGCAACCGCAGGCGCCGGCATCGAGGCGCCGAAAGGCCGTCACCGGGTTGAGTCCGTCGGCGAACAACCGGCGGTAGACCGGCACCAGGCGATGACCGGCGGCGAGACTCGCGAACCGATCGGGATCGGGGTGGTGCATCGTGGCGGTGCCGGGCGGGGCGGAAAACGGGAGATGAACGGTCTGCCGCGGGCCACGCCAAGAGAGCCTGTCGCACCGCCACCGGTCAACTCCCGCCGGCCGACGGGGGGCATGACGCCCGGGGCCGGTCGACGGGGCCGGTTTGGCCGCGACCGCAACGGGCCCGCCGGATATCATTCACCGGTGACCGGATGGACGGCCTCCACGCGGCCTTGCGGAGAGAGCGGGATGAAGTGCCAGCAGTGCGACAACCCGGCGGTGTTCCACATCACCGAGTTGGAGGGGGGCGGTGTCCGCGAGATCCACCTCTGCGAGGACCACGCGCGCACCTACCTCAACCAGGCCGAGTCGGGTGGCGGCGGCGAGGGGGGCAAGTCGGGG
>RFRL01000391.1 GCA_009924545.1 Planctomycetia bacterium
TCGCGGGGATGCGTGAAGGCGCTGCTCACCGACACCACCGGGGGCGAGATGGTGGCCGACGAGTCGTGCGCCGTGATCCGCTCCGTGACCCCGCCCGCCCGGACGCCCCGGGAGGCGGGGCTGCGCGTGTCGCTGGCCGATCTCGACGATCCGGTCGCCCCCGGCGGCGCCACCACGGTGGTGTGCACCGTCATCAACGAGGGTACCGCCCCGACCGGCAAACTCGCCGTGGTCGTCGCCATCCCCGACCAGGCCCGGTTCATCGGCGATCCCGTTCCCTCCCGGGTGCGGATCGAGGGGCGGAGCGTGACGTTCGACGCGGTCGGGAGCATTCCGCCGGGTGGACATGCCACGTTCGAAGTCAGCTACCGTCTCCCGGTCAATGGCATCGGTCAGGCCGTCGCCACCGTCTCGGGTGACGAGATCCAGGGGAGTACCGGGGCGGACTGCAAAACGAGCTTCCTCGGCCCCTGACCGGCGCCATGTCCCCCGGGGCGCCCGATGTCGCAATGCGCCGCGGTGCCCGACCGGAGCCTTCAAGGCTGCGGGCTGCGGCCGGCGATGCCGGTCGGGCAGCAGTTCCCCCCTTCCGCCGGCCGAAGAGTGCTGCGGTGCGCCGCCGGGTGGGCGGCGGCGCGAGGTGGCTTTCTGAACCGGGCCGCAGCATGCTCGTGGTGACCGCCAACTGGGGCATCGGCGACGGCACGCTCGTGGGTGGACCGGGCCCCACTCGGGCAGCCGCATTCATCGCCGCTCTGCGCCGGACGGTGTTCCGGGCGGGTTGCCGCCGCGACGGTGGCTACCGACCGGTCGAGCGGGTCGACGTCGTGTTCGCCGGTGACACCTTCGACTGGATGGTGAGCCGGCGGTGGAGTGACCGGCACCGCCCCTGGCACGGCGGCCGGGACAGCGCCGCGATCCGTAGCGCCGTGGCCCGGGCCAGCCTCGCCCGCGCTTGGCAGGCGCTCCACGGGGTGATCGCTATCGCGCGGCAGGGCTTGCGCGTGCCGGCCGCCGACCGCCATGGGCGCCCTTCGCTCGAGCGGTTGGTGACGGTGCCGGTGGGGCTGGTGCTGCTGGCCGGCGATCGTGACGCGTGGCTCGAGCACGCCGGCGGCGACCGGCTGGCCGGCCGCCTCGGGATGTGGCTGGGGGCGGCTACCGGCGTCAGCGGCGTGGTGATCCACCACGGTCATGATGCCGGTCCGCCCGACCGCTCCCGGAGCATCGCCGGCGACGGCGAAGGGGGGCCGACACTCCTGGAGAGCGTGTTGGTCGATCTGCTCGTGCCGTTCGCACTGGCGACGGCCGGGGGGGCCCGGCCCCGGCTTCTCCGTCGGTTGGCGGCCGTGGAATCCCCTCTCGACATGCCAGCCTTGGTCGCCGCCGAGGGGGCCCGGGCCGTTGCCGGCGGTGCGGCGCGACAGCAGGTCCGTCTGGTGGACGCGTGGCAGCGCGCGGTCGACCAGTGGTGGCGGCGGGCGGCGCGGTCGACGCCGCGCTGGGCAGCCCCGTTTGATCCGCTCGACGCGCTGGCCGGGTGGTTGCTGCAGGTCGATCCGCCGCCGTCCCGGGAGCCCGCGCCGTTGCTGGCGGCCGTGACAAGTCCCCCCGATCCGCG
>RFRL01000392.1 GCA_009924545.1 Planctomycetia bacterium
GTCAGCGGCAGCGTTGCGCCGCTGGCGGTGGTGTCGAGCAGCACGTTGCCGCCCGCGGCGTCTGTGGTGGCTTCGCTACCGTCGATGTCGACGACTGTGCAGGTGCCGATGGTCAGTCGTCCGGTGCGCATCGTGGTGGTGGGCGACTCGACGGCCGAGGCCACGGGTGCGGGCCTCGTGGCGTGGGCTGCCCGCGACCGGGGAGTGCATGGACGGCGGTTCGGCGAGGTGCTGGCGGCGATCGAGCGCAGCTACCTGGAACCGGTCGACGATACCCGGTTGTTCCACCGGGCGATGGACGGGGTGTTCGCCGGGCTCGATGAACATTCCGCCTACGTGTCCGACCGCGAGCTCGACGAGCTCGACGCGGTGCTCGACCAGACGTTCGGTGGCGTGGGCCTGCAGTTGGCCGCCGATCCGCGCGATGGCTCGATCGTCGTCGACGAGCCGGTGGTGGGCAGCCCGGCCTGGCGGGCGGGCATCGAGCCGGGCGAGCGGATCACGGCCGTCGACGGCGCGACCGTGCAGGGGCGACCGCTGCGGGAGGTGGTGGCCCTCCTCCGGGGCCGGCCCGAGACCTCAGTGACCGTCGAACTCGCCCTGGCCAGCGACGACCCCCAGGTGGTCACCGCCGACGACGGCAGTCCGATCGGCAGCCGCACGGTGGTCCTCTCACGCGAGATCGTCCGCACCGAGAGCGTGCTCGGCGACCGGCGCCGTGACGACGGCACGTGGGAGTGGCGGATCGAGGGTGACGAGCGGATCGCCACGCTCCGGATCGTGTCGTTCGGCGAGCGCACCGCCGCCGAGGTCGACGTGGCCTTGGAGGCGATCGCGGAAGGGAGCCCGGCGGTGGCCGGCCTGATCATCGACCTGCGGGGAAACCCCGGGGGTTTGCTCAAGGCGGCGGTCGAGGTGTGCGATCGATTCCTCGAGCGCGGGGTGATCGTCGCCACACGCGGCCGGCGCCCGGCGACGCTGAACGCGAACCGGGCCGCGGAGGTCACGGCGGCTCCTCCCCGCGGGCCCCTGGAGGTGCGTCGGGCCACCGCCGGTGCCGTGCTCACCGACGTGCCGGTGGCCGTGCTCATCGACGGCCTCACCGCCAGCGCCGGCGAAATCGTCGCCGCCTGCCTCCAGGACAACGGCCGCAGCGTCACCGTGGGCAGCCGGTCGTTCGGGAAGGGGACGGTCCAGTCGCTGCTGCCCCTGTCCGACGGCCGCAGCCTCCTCAAGCTCACCACCAGTGAATACATGCGACCCAGTGGCGCGCCGATCCAGCGCCGCCCCCATCACACCGACGCCGACACCTGGGGCGTGAGTCCCGATCCGGCCGGATCGATCACCCCCACCGGCGAAACCCTGGAGCGCCTCCTCGCCTGGCGGCGGACCCGCGACCGGGCTCCCCGGATGGGCGCGAACCCGGTGAACGCACCCGATGATCCGGCCGTTGCCCTTCCCCGGCATGCCGATCCGGTGCTCGGCCGGGCCCTCGTGCTCCTCGGCGCCGGCGCAGCGGAGCCGGTGGAGCCGCGCTGACATCCGACCGGATACGGGATGGCACTCCCACTTCCACGGCGCTGGTGAACCCGCGCTGGTTTGCCACCGGATACGGGATGG
>RFRL01000393.1 GCA_009924545.1 Planctomycetia bacterium
GGCGGCTCAGCCCTTCCGGTGGCGGATCCGGGCCCGCATCCGCCGCTTTTTCTGACCCAGTTTGCGTCGGCCCTTGCCGGTCTTCTTCACACCCATACCAGTCTCCCACGTTCTCAGTGCGGCGAAAGCAACGGTCAGAGTTGTAGAATGACGCGCCACGGCCGTGCAAGCCTCCGTGGTTCGTGCGAGCTGAAGCGGTCCCCGAACCTGTCGGCTGGTCGCCGGGCGGGGCCCGAACCCGGCCCGACTCCGCATGATCGTCCTCTTCCCGTCCTATGCCCGACAGGTCTCCGGCGGCCGCAAATGGCGGGTCACCGTCGCCGGGATGGCCGTCCGCCCCCTGCCGTCGACCAGCCGGCGGCGGACGATGGCCGTGGCCGTGCTGAAGCGGGTGCTGGCCCTCGAGGAGCACCAATGTGCGTCACCGGTGTTCCAGCAACGCAGCGACGCCTTCCTCTTCCAGCGCCTGGGGGGACGCCGAATACGCGGCACGGTGGGGGACGTGGCGTTCGACGGGGGCCAGACCGACCGGACCGGGCATTTCTCCACGACGGTGGAGATCGAGGCCAGTCGCCTCTCCGCCGCTGCCGGGGCGGTCTGCCCGTGGGTGGGCACGAGCGCCTGGCTCGATGACGAGGATGAGTCCGACGGGGCGGTGAACGCCGGGGGGGCGACCGGTGTCGTGCAACTGGTGACCGAGCGCGGTTTGTCGGTGATCTCCGACATCGACGACACCGTCAAGGTCACCAACGTCGCCAACCGGCGCGAGTTGCTCGCCAACACCTTCGTGCGCGCGTTTGTCCCGGTGCCGGGGATGGATGCCGTGTTCCGGCGGTGGCAGGAGGAGGCCAGCGCCTTCCATTACGTCTCGGCCAGTCCGTGGCAACTCTCGGAGTGTCTGGCGGGCTTCCTCCGCGCCGAGGGGCTGCCGGCCGGATCGCTCCATTTGAAGCTCTTCCGCCTCAAAGACTCCACGCCGTTGGGGAGATTCCCGTCGCGCAAGCGCTCGAAGCGGCGGGCGATCGAACAGATCATGGCCGATTTCCCGGCGCGGCGTTTTCTCCTCGTGGGCGACTCCGGGGAACGCGATCCGGAGGTCTACGCAGCGATCGCCAGGCGGCAACCGGACCGGGTGACGGGGGTGCTGATCCGCCTGGTGGCGGGCCCGCACCTGCCGAGCCCGAAGCGTTTCGCCCGCCTGGAGCGCCGCCTGCCCCCGGGACTGATCCGCTTCTTCACCGCCGCCGATGAATTGACCGGTCCCGGGCCGGTCGGCGGCACGACCGACTCCGCGCTTCCCTGACGCCGGCCGGTGCCGCGTCCCCCGAGTGACCGTGAGGTGCCACATGATCCCTGCGACCACTCCCCAGCCATCCCCCGTGTCGCGTGTCGGCCGGCGCCGGTTCCTCGCCGCCACGGGCACGCTCGCGCTGGTGGGGCGGCCCGTGCGCATGGTGCCCGCGGCGGACCCACCGACCGGCCCCGGCGACACGGTGCGCGTCGGTGCCATCGGGGTGGGCTGGAGGGCGTCGCTGCTCCTCGAGCAATTGCCCGCCGGGGCGACGATCGTCGCCCTGTGCGACGTCAACG
>RFRL01000394.1 GCA_009924545.1 Planctomycetia bacterium
GAGGTGCCGGGAGCGCAGCTCCCGTGAAAACTGGAAGTTTTCGTGTGGACAAAGGCCTCGGATGGACTTTGTCCACGGCCAGATAGCGGGTGATCAGGGCATCGGCGGTGAAGAATCGCGCGAAGGTGGACTTGTCGAGCGACAGGTCGTGGCTTCGTGCGGACCGAAAAAGCCGCCGAAGACTGGAGGAATCTCACGGACCACCACGCGGAGGCTCAATCCCTCGGCCCGGAGATCACGGTCGAGATCGTCATCGTCGGCAGGATTCGCCTGGAGGACGCGCTCCACGATCGGCCGCCAGCGCTCCGCGAAACGCTGGTGATAAGGGTGACGCTCGTCGAGCCAATGCTCGAGGAGACGCTGCCGCTTCTCGGGGTCGGCCCAGAACCTGCGCCCGTATTCGAGCCGGGCCTCGTCGTGGTAGAGCAGCCGTCGCATGGCCGGATTGTCGGCGGCAGCCGCGGCGGGAGCAAGCACCGGAGTGGTGCATCAGAGCATCAGATCAGACCATGCGCTCGGGCCCAGTCCGCGTGCGCGATGTCGCGGGGCTCGCCACGGCGGAGTTTCGGGGCCAGAAGGTCGGCGGCGGAGGGCACGATCAGTTGCAGCCGTCCGTATCGTGTGGAAAAGGCCCGGTCGCGCCAGCCGTCCGGCAGCTCATCCAGCACCGACCGCGGCAGCAGGTTGACATGCCACCCCCGCTGGCGTTCGAACTCGCTGCCGATGAGGGCGTCGTAGCACATCCACGCCAGGGCATCGGAGTCGGTTACCGGGTCGGCGTCCATGCTGTTTTCCGGCAACGGCACGTCGAGCCCGAGCCGTCCCGCGTGCCAGAGGAGGCCCGCGGAGCCGATCAGCGTCATTGCAGCCGGTTCCCCGAGGGCCTCACCCCATTCAGTCAGCCACTCGATGATCTGCCGAGGGTTCGATAGCTCCCGCCGTGGCATGACTGATCGCTTTCGGGCAATACCGCGCGCTTTCGGGAACAACACCGGCCTTTGCCTGGTATTTGATGGTACCCCGCTGCCGGTGGTCCCCTCAACACGGACCCGGGTGGCTCTTCCGCACGGGCTGCCATCGCTTCCGCAGGCCCACATCGACGTCGTGGCGGAGAGCGTGGCCGACGGCGACGCCCGGACCCTCCGGGGCATGGCCCCGGAGGGTCCGGTGAACAAATCGCTGCGAATCGAACCGCGATCGTCAGAGCAAGGGACCGAGATCGGGCAGCACGACCCCGCCCGCCGGAACCCCCGCCGGGGAAGGGGGTTGGATCTTCAGGTCCAAGCTTCGGCGGAATCCCTTGAACTCGTTGAAGTTCAGCTTGCCATCACGGGGGTTGTTGTCAAACGTGTCGAACACCCGATCCACGATTCGATCCAAGTCCGGTGTAGAGGGCCGCCCGCCCCGTCTGGTTGATTCGAAGAACAATAACAAATCATCCCTTGGTCGCCGAAGACGATGACGAGATGGCGGGGCATCGCTCGCTCCGGTGGCAGGAAGACGCGCCTTCAGATCCAGCCGCCCGATTCGACGAGCACCGCGAGGGCGAGCCCGAC
>RFRL01000395.1 GCA_009924545.1 Planctomycetia bacterium
GATGATCGAGTAGCTGACCATCGCCAGGATCGGCATGGTGACCCGCGCGGTCGCCTCGGTGACCATCGCGAAGAACGTTTCGAGCGTGAAGCCGGCGGCGAGGGCACGCGTGTAAGAGGCCTGGATCACCGGGCCGTCGGCGATCGGGTCGCTGTAGGGCACACCCAGTTCGCAGACTGCCGCGCCGGCCCGGTCGAGGGCCTCGATGACCGCCAGCGTCGTGACCAGATCGGGGTCGCCAGCCGTGACGAACGGGGCCAGGGCCCGACGCCCGTCGGCGGCCAGCTCCGCGAACCGCATGGCGAGCGGTGCGGGGGCCTGCGTACCGTCGACCTGCTTGCCGTCCATCAGTGCCCCCTCCCGTCGGCGGCGGCCGCCCGCAGCCGGGCGATCTCGGCAGCGTCCTTTTCACCGCGGCCCGAGAGGCAGACGACGATGTGCTCGTGGGCTGGACGCCGCGCCGCCTCCTCCACCGCCCAGGCGAGGGCGTGCGCCGTCTCGAGGGCCGGCAGGATCCCCTCGCGCCGGGCCACCAGATCGAACGCGGCCAGCGCCTCGGCGTCGGTCACGCTCGTGTATTCGACGCGCTTCGTTTCGTGCCACCAGGCGTGCTCGGGGCCGACGCCGGGATAGTCGAGACCGGCCGACACCGAGTGGACGTCGGCGGTTTGCCCGTCGCCATCCTGGAGGACGTAGGAGAGACTGCCGTGGAGGATCCCCGGCTTGCCGAAGGAGACGCTCGCAGCGTGGTCTCCCGGCTTCGCGGAGCGCCCCCCCGCCTCGACGCCGACGAGGCGGATGCCCGGCCGGTCGACGAGCGGGAAAAACATCCCCGCCGCGTTGCTGCCGCCACCCACGCAGGCCACCACGCAGTCGGGATCGCGGCCGATATCGCGCTGGCAGAAGGCGATCGTCTCGCGGCCGATCACCGAATGGAAATCGCGGACGATCCGCGGGAAGGGGTGCGGCCCGACCACCGAACCGATGATGTAGTGCGTGGTCTCGACGGAGCCCATCCAGTCGCGCATCGCCTCGTTGATGGCGTCGCGGAGGGTGCGCGAACCGCTCTCCACGGGCCGCACTTCGGCCCCCATCATCTTCATGCTGCGGACGTTGGGCTCCTGTCGCCGCACGTCCTCGGCCCCCATGTAGACGACGCACTCGAGGCCGAACCGGGCACAGGCCGTGGCGGTGGCCACGCCGTGCTGGCCGGCCCCGGTCTCGGCGATGATCCGCTGCTTGCCCATGCGGATCGCCAGCAGCGCCTGGCCCAGGGTGTTGTTGATCTTGTGGGCCCCGGTGTGGCCGAGGTCCTCGCGCTTGAGCCAGATCTGCGCGCCGCCGGCGTGGGCGGTGAGCCGCTTGGCGAAGAGCAGGGGGGTGGGCCGGCCCACGAAGGCGGAGAGGAGCTGGTCGAGCTCGGCGTGGAACGCCGGATCGGCGCGGGCCTCGTCGTAGGCGGCCTGGAGTTGGTCGAGGGCCGCGGAAAGGGTCTCCGGCACGTAGCGGCCGCCGAAGCGCCCGAAGCGGCCGTGCGCGTCGGGCACCTG
>RFRL01000396.1 GCA_009924545.1 Planctomycetia bacterium
GGCGCTGGATGCATGGAGCGGTCGATCGACGTGCACGGGCGCCGGAACCACCCCGGCGTGAAAGTGATCTTGTCGCCCACCCGCGCCGCCGCCACTATCCGCCCTCCCTGAGCCACCCTCGGACGTCCGCTGGGTGGCGGCACCCTGTCTGCCGTCCGCGCCACCACGAGCCGCTCCCGGAGCCACGGATGACGCCGTCCCACTGTGGACCCGCGACCCGCGCCACCGTCCGCTCCCGGGGTACGGTGTCGGCCGCGGTCCTCCTGGCCCTCGCCGCGTGGGCCACTCCAGCCAGCGCGCAGCCCCTCGCCGCCGGCGACGTGGTGCTCCTCGATTTCGCCGCCAGTTGGTGCGGCCCGTGCCGGGCGATGGCTCCGCTCGTCGGAGAGATCGCCGCGGCGGGCTGGAACGTGCGGCACGTCGACGTCGATCGCGAAGGGGATCTCGTCCGCCGCTTCGGCGTCACCGGGGTGCCCTGCTACGTGCTGTTGGTCCGCGGCGAGGAGGTCGGGCGGATCAACGGCGCCACCACGCGCGGCGAGCTCGAGGCCCTCCTCGGGCGGAGCCGCGGCGCCGTCGCATCGCCGGCCGCACGGCTCCCGTCGCCTGGTGCCGGTGCCATGCCCGCTGCCGCGGTTCCGGGGATTCCCCTCCCCGCGCAGCCCGCGTCGCAACCGCTGGTCACCGACATCCGTCCACCCCGACCCGGCACCGTTCCCGCCCAGGTGCTTCCCGTGACGGGGCTGGCCCCCGGGGGAGTGGCTCCGCGGCCGCAGGTCAACCAACCCCTCCCGGCTCCGGTCGAGGCCGGGATCCCGCCCCATGAGCGGGCCCGCCTCGAGCAGCGGCTCTTGTCGGCGACGGCGCGGCTGCGGGTGGAGGAGGCGACGGGGGTGTCGTGGGCCACGGGCACCGTGGTCGATTGCCGGCAGGGGGAGGCGCTGATCCTCACCTGCGGGCACGTGTTCCGCGAATCGCGCGGCCGGGGGCGGGTGGAGGTCGATCTGTTCGGGTCCCGCGGCCAGCGCGGCCTTGCCGGTCAGGTGATCGCCTACGACCTGGAGCGCGACGTGGCCCTGGTGAGCATCTTCACCGACATGCCCATCGAGCCGGTGCGCGTCGGTGGCGTGGATCGGACCACGACCGCCGGCACGCCGGTCGTCGCCGTCGGGTGCGACGGTGGCCGCGATGCCACGCCGCGCTACAGCCGTGTCACCGCCGTCGACAAGTACCTCGGGCCGGCCAATCTCCTCGTGGCGGGCCAGCCGGTGCAGGGGCGCAGCGGTGGCGGGCTGTTTGGTCTCGACGGCACCTTGATCGGCGTCTGCAACGCTGCCGATCCCACCGATGACCAGGGGTTGTTCGCGGCGCTGCCGGCGATCCACGAGCAGCTCGACGAAGCGGGCCTGGCATTCGTGTACCGCGCCGCCTATCCCAGCCAGGCGGTGGCGGAGGCGGCGTCGACTACCATGCCGGCGCTCCCCAGCGAAATGCCGGCGGTGGCCTTCGATCGACGCGACCGCTCCGGGGCCCTGCCCACCGCCTCC
>RFRL01000397.1 GCA_009924545.1 Planctomycetia bacterium
ATATTTCATCGGTCGATTATTTTGGTGGTTTGCGCTGGGATGATTCGGCGGCGGGATGATTTGGGCGCGTTTTTTGCCCCGGTTGTGTGATTTGGGCGCACGGCCCCTTATCCCCGTTGTTTTTTCGGTGCCGGGGACAGCACCATTTGAGGTCAGGCCGAGCTGAGCCGGCCGAGCATGGTGGCGAAGAGTTGCTGGTGGGGATAAGCGCTGGAAAAGAGCAGGCGAATGCGGCGCGTGTTGCGCAAGATGACCGTGCCGATCTTGAGCAGCTTGAGCCGGATGGTGGTGACTTGGGCGCGGGCCAGTTCGGTGCCGGCCAAGGCGGTGCGGCGCATGTATTCCATGAGCACGTAAGCGGCCGAGGACAAGAGCAGGCGGAACTGGTTGGCCCACCAACCCTGACAACTGGTGCGGTCGGCAAAGAGTCCGAGTTGTTGTTCCTTGATGCGATTTTCCATCTCCCCGCGTGCGCAGTAGATGTCGTCGTAAATCTTCTGCTCGTGGCCTTCCAAGCTGGTGAGGATGAAACGCGGGTTGGCTCCCTTGGCGGTGTGCTCGGCTTTGGCGATGACCGTGCGCGGGCGATCCCAGCTCTGGGCCGCATACTCCAAGCGCACGAAGTGCCGCTGCTTTTCCTGGGTCTCTGCGAAAGCGGCCGCCGCCTGCTCCATCGGCTTTTCCAGCAAGGCCAGCAACCGTGTGTTCTTGGCCAAGCCCACCACATAATCCACCCCGCTCTTCTCGCACCACCGCAGCATGCGCCAACGGCAAAAACCCGAGTCGCCGCGGAAGATGATCTTCACCTCTGGCCACTCCTGGCGCAGGCGCGTGACCAACAACTTCAAAACAGCCCACGCATGCCGCGCGGGATCTTGGTTGCTCGGCCGCAGATAACTGACCAAGAGTTGCTCGCCGCAAAAAACGTAAAGGGGCAAAAAGCACCAGTCGTCATAGTAGCCGTGAAAAGCCCGGCCCTCCTGCTTCCCGTGCACCCGGTCGTCGGTCGCATCAAAGTCCAAAATCAGTTCACGCGGGGCTTGGCGGAAACTTTGGATGAACAACTCCACCAGCACTTTGGACATGGCCCAAGCGCTCTGCCGGTCAGCGCGTTGCTCCAAGCGGCACAAGGTCGGACTGCTGGCCAGTTGCTCCCCGCGTTCCACCGCACTCTGCCACAGCAAGTCCTTGCGCAAGGTGTCGTGATCGTTGAGATCCTCGTAACCCAAAGCCAAACCGTAGATGCGCTGCGACAAAAGATCGCGCTGCCGGTGCACCACTTGGTCCGCCTCACGCGGATCCTCGATCACCGCATCCAAGGCGGCGATCATACCCAACTTCCTGTCCGCCAAGCGCAGCGCCATCAACCCGCCATCACTGGACACGTCCCCGCCGGTAAAACTTCCTTCGATTTTCCGGCGATCAAAGCTTGGAAAAACAAAAAGTTCCGGTGCACAATCTGTCCGTAGCGAAGTTCCATCTGTTGTTTGCATAACACCAACAACATTAGCAGGTTACCTGCGGAACTTCGCTA
>RFRL01000398.1 GCA_009924545.1 Planctomycetia bacterium
AGCACCGAGCCCATCCCGGCCGGGTCGATCTCCGGGACGCCGGAGGGCGTGGGCGCGCCAAACAGCACTCGAATCGTCTCGCTCGTTCCGCCAGAACCCCACGTGTACGTGGTAGTCGGCGGAGAGTCGACAAACCCCATGAGGCTCATTGTCGTGTTCAGGAACGTCGAATCCATCACGCCATACATCCCGATCTTGTCGACGACGGTCGTATCCGTGGTCATGACTCCGTATTCCCAAACCTCCAATTGCGGACCAGTAGCGAAGTCGCAAAAAACCCCCCCGACCAAACCATCACCAAAAGTGCCAGTCCTGGTGATTTCCCCATAGACACCATAGAACGCAATGCCGACAGCCGCATTTCCCTCCAAACCGCCGATACCGATGAGGTTGCTATTCGTCTGAATCAGAGAGTTCGAATTACCGGTGCTGGCTCCCAGGTACGTCAGCGCCGTGTAATCGAGCATGCCTCCGTCCGACTGGGCGCGAACGTTGGCACCGTCCTGCCAGACTTTGATGACGACCTCTCCGGAGCAGTTGCGGGCGGTGATCGCCATGACCAACAATGCCATGCATGCGACTTTGAAGATAGCCATGTCAGATATCCCTTTGGAATGAGTGGAACCGCGCTTTACACACAGTGACTTCGCACATGGCAGGGGCCATGCGATTGCAACGGGCCACGGCGGACGCGACCGTGCCTTTCAACCCTCGTCGGGCGCTGCCGATCAGGCCACCCGCACCCGCCGCCGCTCGAGGAGGCCGAGGGCGCCGCAGACCAGCCCGAGCACCGAGCCCATCCCGGCCGGGTCGATCTCCGGGACGCCGGAGGGGCTGCTGACCGAACTTGCGAGACGAAAACCGACGATGACGTACTCGCCCGCCGGGCCGTTCTCGAGGCCATTGGAGGACGACACAGCGGCCGCATCGTTGTCGTAGAAGCCGCCCCGCAGCCCACGAGCCGAGTAGGCAGCACCCGTGAGGTCGTTCCATTCATACAGGTTGCCGGTCATGTCAAACGCCCCGTAAAAGCTCGGGCCGCCGTTGGTGCCCACCGTCGTCACGTTGCCATCTTGGCTATTCCAGTCAGCGGCACGGTCGTAGTTCGCGAAGTTTCCCGCGCTGCCAGCAGAGCCGATTCCTGTCGAACCCGCCGTCACTGTCGTCGGGGCTGTGTTGCTCTGCGTGGCGTAATCCCAGTAGCCCGCATTCGTGCCTCCACCCTTGTAGTACGCGGCCTTGTACCACTGGTCTTCAGTGGGGATGTAAAAAGACGCCCCGGGATTCACCGCCGGGGCAATGCCGCTGGTCTGGCCGCCGTCGAGCGTGTAAGCCCCTGTCTCTGTGCTCGACGAGCTCGTGGCACCGTTCATCAGCCAGTTGGACACTCGTGCCGCGTCGAACCAACTCACGTAGTTCACCGGCTTGTCTCCCATGTCGGTCTTGACCGAATAGGAGTACGAACCAGACGACCCGGATCGACTGATGCCGCCACGGGCGTCGCTGCCCATGTCCTCGTTGTAGAGCGAG
>RFRL01000399.1 GCA_009924545.1 Planctomycetia bacterium
TCGATCCGGCCGACGCCGCCCGCGTGCTCCTCAACCTCGACGAGACGGTGACCCGTGAATGACGAGCGCGAACCGGTGCCGGGCAGCGCCCCGTGGCTCCTCCGCGAGGCCACGCGGCGGCACTTGTTCCAGGGATGCGGCGTGGGGGTCGGGGCGCTCGCCCTGGCCAACCTGTTGGCGGGAGAGGGGGCGGCGGCGGCCACCGGCGGCGTGGCCGATCCGATGGCGCCCAAGGCACCCCACTTCGCCCCCCGCGCGAAACGCGTGATCTACCTGTTCATGGCCGGGGGGCCGAGCCAGCTCGACCTGTTCGACTTCAAGCCGGAACTGGCCCGGCGCAGCGGCACGCCGATCCCGGAGAGCTTCGTGGCCGGGAAGCGTTTCGCCTTCATGGACTCCAGCCATCGCATCGATCTCCTCGGCTCGAAGCGCTCGTTCCGGCAGGTGGGGGGAAACGGCGCGTGGGTCAGCGACCTGTTGCCGTACACCGCGGCGATCATCGACCGGCTGTGTGTCGTGAAGAGCTGCTCGACCGACCTCTTCAACCACGCCCCCGCCAAGCTGTTCATGAACACCGGCAGCGGCCAGTTCGGCCGGCCGAGCATCGGAGCCTGGCTCACCTACGGCCTGGGGAGCGAGTGCAGCGACCTGCCGGGGTTCGTGGTCCTGCAGAGCGGCCCGCGCGGGCCGCGCGGCGGATCGGTGCTGTGGGGCAGCGGCATCCTCCCCAGCGCCTACCAGGGAGTGCCGCTGCGCAACACCGGCGATCCGATCCTCAATCTGTCGGCGCCGCCGGGGGTCGATGCGGTGCGGCAGCGGCGCGTGGTGGATGCGGTGCGGGCCCTCAACGAGCACCGCCTCGCCGCCACCGGCGACGGGGAGATTGCGGCGCGGGTGGCCGGCTACGAGATGGCCTACCGGATGCAGTCGAGCGCCCCCGACCTGATCGACATCGGGGGCGAGTCGGCCGAGACGCTCGCCCTCTACGGCATCGCCAACCCGCGCGAGGCGACCTACGCGCGCAACTGCCTCCTCGCGACCTACGCGCGCAACTGCCTCCTCGCCCGCCGGCTCGTGGAGCGCGGCGTGCGCTGCGTGCAGCTCTACCACACCAACTGGGACCACCACGGTGGCCCCACGGAGAACCTCGAGACGCACCTCCCCGAGATCTGTCGGCAGATCGACCGGGCCAGTGCCGCGCTGGTGCTCGATCTCGAGCGCCGCGGGCTCCTCGACGACACGATCGTGGTGTGGGGAGGCGAGTTCGGGCGCACGCCGATGGGGGAGAAACGCGAGAGCACCGGGCGCAACCACCACATCGACGCCTTCACGATGTGGTTCGCCGGGGGTGGGTTCCGGCCGGGGCTCGTCCACGGCGAGACCGACGAGTTCGGTTTCGCGCCGGTCGCCGGCGGCCTCCACGTGCGCGACGTCCACGCCACGCTCCTCCACTGCCTCGGTCTCGATCACCAGCGCCTCGCCGTCCGCTTCCAGGGGCTCGACGTCCGCCTCACCGG
>RFRL01000400.1 GCA_009924545.1 Planctomycetia bacterium
CGGCGCCGGCTGCGCGGGGGGTCGAACGGCTGCAAACCCCTGTGGACAAACGACGTGCGACGAGCGACTGCGGCTTCACCCGGCCGGCGTGACGGTGCCCCGGGCCTCGGACTCACAATCGCGTTGCAGGCATCGCGATCCGCAGGCGGGGCGACCACCGCGGGCCGTGGCCCGAAGACAGTCAGGCGATCGGCTGCGGGGTCGGGGCGCGGCGTTCGCGGCATCCGTCGCTGCCGCAGACGATCCCCTACCCCTCCCGCCGGAGCAAGCCTTCCGACACCCGCCCCGGCCAGTTGGCCGCTGCCGATCCTCGGATGGGCCCCTCCGGTGACCGGCCCGCCAACGATGGTCGCAGCCCGCGTCTGGACCCGTCATCCGCGACGTTGACCCAAGGACAACCTCCAGTTTTTTCTCGCGCCGCCCCGCGGGCACGGCATCCTGGAGGGGCGGCAGGTCGTGTGTCGAGAGATTGCTATGCTCCTTCACCGCGGAGGTTGGCGTGGAGTGGCCGGTTCGGCGAGGACCCTCGGGAGACCCGAATGTGGATCACATGCCGTGCAAGATCTGTGAGCAGCGGTCGGACAAGTTGTTCACCCACCGGATCCTCGGCAAGTATGACATCGACTATTTCCAATGCCCGGCCTGCGGCTTCTCCCAGACGGAGCCGCCGTATTGGCTGAAGGAAGCGTATGCCGAGAGCATGAATCTCGGCGACACCGGCCAGGTGGTGCGGAACCAGAGGGCACAACGGTTCCTGGTGCCTCTGCTGTACTTCCTCTTCGACACGGACAAACCGTTCCTCGATTTCGCCGGTGGACACGGTCTGTTCACCCCGATGATGCGCGACATCGGCCTCGACTATTACTGGGACGACCAGTACACCGAGAACATGTTCGCCCGGGGGTTCGCCCGATCCCTCGACTCCACCCGTTTCGAACTCATCTCCGCGTTCGAAGTTTTCGAGCACTTCGACAATCCCCGTGAGCAGATCCTCTCGCTCCTGCATCACACCGACTCGGTGTTCTTCACCACCGAACTCGTGCCGGTGCCCGCGCCGCGGGAAGACTGGTGGTACTACGGCTTCGATCACGGGCAACACATCGCGTTCCACTCGTGGGGATCGATGCGGTACCTGTGCGAGACCCACGGTCTGCACTTCCACACCCGACGCGGCTTCCACCTCCTGACCCGTCGACGGATCAGCCCCCTGGCCTACCGCTGGGTGATGGACTCGACCCACTACGGGCTCCTCGATTGGACGGCCCGGTCCTTCCGGTCGAAGACGATTTCCGACCACCACCTGATGTCGGGCATCAATCGGTCGCGGAAGGCAGCGGGCGACTGAACGGCGTCCCCGAGGACGGTCGTGTCACGGGACATCCCGCACCTTCGCGCCTCGGCGCCAGGTTGCCATCCTGCCCGCTCCGAGGCTGCCCCCATGCTCGACCCCGCCACGCGCCACCGCGACTTCCCTGTGCTCGGGGAGATGGTCTATCTCAACACCGCCGC
>RFRL01000005.1 GCA_009924545.1 Planctomycetia bacterium
AGGACAGCCACCGCTCCATCCGCTTCCGTCCCAACCCCGACCCGATCGACCGGGGTCGAGGAGAACACGAGGGCGTACGACCATTCCCCCTCCGCCGGTTCAGCGACGGCGGGCCCCTCCGGACGGAAGTTGGCATCCTCGACGAGACCCCGCCGGAGGTGGACGAGACCCCGGGCGTCACTCACATCGAGCCTCTCGGCGGCGCGCAGCCGCAGGGGGCCAACGGCCTCCGGGTGCTCCGCCGACTGCGGGGCCGGCCGGACGCGGGACCACAGTTCCACGCGCCGCGCCGTGGTGATCGCCCGGGCCACCTCGGGCCCATAGAAGGCGAGGCAGGCGCGGGTCTGCCCCCGTTGCCAAGCGATCCCCACGCAGGCAGCCACCACCCCGAGGGTCACCAACCCCACCACCAACCGCCGGCCGCGCCCATCGGCCGGCTGTCGGGGCACGGTAAGGATGGCGTCGGCACGATCCTGGAAGCGGTTCACGGGGTTCACCAGAGAAGGGAGCAAACATGGGAGGATATACTGTTCACCAGCGGCGGCGACGCCCCCGGAATGAGCCTGGGGGCAGGATGTCCGCCGACCTGCCGGCAGCGACAGGACGCACCATGCCCAACGCGTTCGACCCCTACCGCGAGGCCCTCGTCGTCGAGGCGCGTACCATCTGGCCCGAAGACTACGACGATTGGTCGGCCGCCGACCGCGAACGGGTCGAGGCGGCACTCCACGCCAGCCCAGGGGAGGCCGCCGAGTTGGACTACACCCGGCAGCATTCCGGCTTCGCCCGGGTCGTCACCGTGACTGCGGCCGACCTGGAGCGCCTCGGCGCGGGCTGAAGTGGCATTTTCCCAGCGTGAAATCCGCTTTTCAGGCGGCCGGACCTGCCAAGTGGTGGTGGGGCCGGGGGCACTCAGACCCCTCGTGAAGAAGATCGCCGCGACCGGTGCCCGGCGGGTGGTGGTGATCGCCGACGCCGCCGTCGCCGCGGGGCCGGCGGCAGCCCTTGGCGCCGCGCTCGAGTCCGCCGGGGTGGCGACCACCACGCTCACCGTCCCCTCCGGAGAGCGGGCAAAATCGGCTGCCGAAGTGGTCCACCTGTGGGAGGCGCTGGCCGAAATCCCTGCCGACCGGGCGACCCACGTGGTGGCCGTGGGCGGGGGCGTCGTCGGCGATCTGGCTGGTTTCGTGGCGGCGACTTTCGTCCGCGGGCTCCCCGTCTGGCAGGTGCCGACCACCCTGGTGGCCCAGGTCGACAGCTCGATCGGCGGCAAGACGGGCATCAACCTGGCCGCCGGAAAGAACCTCGTCGGAGCCTTCTGGCAGCCTCTGGGGGTGGCATGTGACGCCGACACGCTGGCCACCCTCCCCGACCGGGAGTACCGCAGCGGCTTGGCCGAGGTGGTCAAATACGGGGTGATCCTCGACGCTGAGCTCTTTGCCTGGCTCGAAGCCCACGCGGAAAAGGTCTTGGCCCGGGACACGGCGGCCGTGTCGCGGATGGTGGTTCGCTGCGTCGATCTCAAGGCCCGGGTTGTCGAGGAGGACGAACAGGAGCGCACCGGACTGCGGGCGATCCTCAATTATGGCCACACCGTCGGCCATGCCCTGGAAACGCTGGCGGGCTACGGCACGCTGCTCCACGGGGAGGCGGTGGCGATCGGGATGACGGCCGCCGCCCGGATCGCCCTGGCGACGGGGCGATGGGGGGTGGAACCGGCACGCCGTCAAGCCTCGCTGCTGGCCCGATTCGATCTCCCCCTTGCCGCCCCACGGGGACTCCCCCCCATTGCCGCCGCCGACATCCTTTCGGCCATGGTCCGCGACAAGAAAACTCTCCACGGGAAGGTGCGATTCGTTCTTCCCACGGCTATCGGCCGGGTGGAGATCGCGGATGACGTCGATGCCGCGATCGTCGGGCAGGTTGTGGCGGATCTTCTTTCTTAGGGTCGACCGCCCCCCGGCGCCGCTTGCCGGTGGGGCGATTCACGCCACCCCCCTGGGGCGAATCGAACCGCCGGGCGGTCGCTCGCCCCTCTCCGGGGCGCCGGCCAGGGCCGCTGGAAGTCGATGCAAACCGAGAAAAAGGGCTTTGATTCACGATGTTCTTGCGATTCGCGGAAAAATCGCGGACAGCCAAAACGCTTTTGGCACACCACCTGCACCTGATTGAGACGCCAGAGGCAAACACCACCAGCCCAACGGGCCGGGGGTGGTTACCTGGGGACGCGTTCGGAACCAGTTGGTGCCGGGGCGTCCGGAAGCGTCACCTGCTCTCACCGGCAGTCGTCAACGGAGGAAGGATCATGAACGGCTCGAACATGGCGCGGGGTGTTTCGTCAGGAACCGTCGGGACCGCCCCGGCACTCGCCTGGTTCACCCGGTCCGATTGTGTGCTGTGCCTGCTGCCGATTTCGCTGTTTCTCCCCATCCTCTCGTTGATCTGACGTTCTGGACCTGCCCCACGGCAGGCCGGATGCAGGCGGTGCGTGGCCGTGGAAAACGTCCACGCACCGCTTGCCCCGGCGGCTGCCCAGTTCGCCTGTCGACCCGTCCGTGGCGAAAAGGCCGCGGGAAACCGAATCCGTGGAAGGAGTGCTGACATGTCCACGCCTCACCAGTCCTCACAGGGTCCGCACGATCGTGTTGCGGCGCAGCGGACGCGCGAGATCGTGATCGTCGATTCCGCGATCCACCACTACGCCGATTTCGTCGCCGCAGCTCGCAAGGGAATCATCGGCCTTCATTTCTGTGCCGATGGGCGTGCCGCCATGCGGATGGCCAAGCGGTTCCGGGCCGACATTTGGCTGGTTGCCGGCGACCTGCCCGACATGTCGGGATTCGATCTGCTCGACATGCTCACCGAGGACATCGAGCAGAGCAGCGTCGATCCCCTCCGTTCAGGCTCGGCGGTGTCGCTGGGGCACCTCGACGAAGTCGCCAAGTCCCGCGTCTACGTCGTGGCCGATGAGTACCGCATCGAGGATGAGCAGCGGGCCTTGGCCGCTGGCGTGGCCGGCTACCGTGTCCGTCCCGTGACCCTCGACATCCTCAGCGCCGCCGGCTTCGAGACTCCGGCCCCGGCTTCGCTGGTGGCGGCCCCACGTTCCTGACATCCGTTCATTCCCTGTTCCACGAACTGACCCACATCCTGACCGACCCACGAGGAGCTTGACCATGGCCAACGACATCGCACCCGCGGTCCTCCGGATCGCGGTTGTTGACCCCCGGTTCGACGATCACGTCGACCTCGCAACCGAGGCGCGTGCCGGTCACGTGGAGTTGCACTTCCGTGCCAGCGGCGCGGAGGCCCTGAAACTCGCCCGTCACCGCCACTTTGACGCGTGGCTCGTGGCCGGCGAACTCGACGACATGGCCGGCCGCGATTTCGCCGGTCTGCTCCGGGAGCGGATCGACTCGGGTCTCGTCGAGACGCAGGGTGTCGAAGCGACCCGTGTGCTGCTCTTCGGGGAGGCGGCGGCCGGCGACGTCGGGATCAGCCTCCCCGTGACCGTCGACGCGATCCGCACCGCGATCGAAGGGCCGAAGCCCGCCACCACTGAAGGCTGGTGGATGGCGAAGGTGCCGGCCCTGCCCCTGGGAGTCACGGCGGCGGTGATGGTGATCGCCCTGCTGGTCGTCGGCTGACCCGTGTGCGCCTGCGAGGCCATCGGTTGCGATCACCACCGGGCTTCGATCGCCATCCCCCCCATGTCGGCGATCGGCATCGGGACGACGCTGATGTCCATCCCGGCATAGCGCCACTCCGTCCGGTCAACGGCCATGGCACTGGCCCACGCCAGGTACCAGCCGAGGAACGCCTGTGACGGATAATGGGCGTTGTCGGTGATGCGGGAGAAGGCCACGAAGGTCGAGCACACATAGAGCCCCCCCTTGGCCCAGGGACTCTCGACCATGTCGGCCGCGGCGAGGAACGGGATCGCCCCCACGAAGGCGTGGCCGCTGACGCCGTTGTTGTCGTTGAAGAAGTGCCACTGGCTGCCGGCCGAACCCTCTCCCGGTCGTGAGGCCCCGGTCACCCACTGCATGGCGTAGACCGGCGGTGCGCCGACCGCGAAGATCCGCAGCGAGCGGGAGCCCCATTCGCCCACCAGGTCGCCCGAGGGGCGCCCCTCGAAGAGCAATCCGGCCGCAGCGGCGGCACCGAACACCGGCAGGGCGTATCTCCCTTCACCGATGCCCTTGCAGCCGGAGAAGAACGTGCCCAGGTCGGTCGGCGCCACGCTCTCCTGCCAGGCGGTCTGGACCGTCGTGTCGAATCCGGTGTTGGCCATCAGCGCCCCGGCACCGAAGGCGGCCGTGAGGCAGACGAGGCTGTCGCAGGCGTAGAAATTCTGCTCATCGCTGAGCAATTTGTGCCACGCCCGCGAGAGTCGGGGATAATGGCTCGCGGCCCAAGGGGGTCCCGTCGGCGGCGGTCCGAGCACCGCCGCATCGGGCAGCTGAGGCAGTGGCGCGACCTCCAATTCGTGGGACACCAAGCGAGTCACCAGATCGGCGGCGATCCCCGCCGGGGCCGCGGCATTCCCACCCCCGGCCCAATCGACCCGGCCGTCGATCAGCGCGGCCGACAGCGGCCCACCGCCCCGGCCGACGATGGTCTCGGTTTCGACGAACGCGTCGATCCACGCGCCGTCGGCGGCCGGGCGCACGCGGGCGATCACCCGTCGCCGCGGGGGACGGGCCGCCAGCACGTTGATCCCGTCGGGAACGGCAGCCTCCATCCAGGCCGAGCGGACCACACCCGGCCGGGGTGGGTTCTGGTCGGGATCGGGAGGCAGGGTGTCGACGACCGGCCAGTCGCTGGCGACCGTGTCGATCGTCTGCAGCCACACCGTGCGGGCATCGCCACCGGCCAGGAAGGCGCTGCCGGCCGGGTCGGCGTCAGCCACGGCGAGTGGCTGGCAGGCCAGCATGGCCGCCACCAGCAACGCCCGCTCCCATCGCGTTGCCGTAGACACGACACCGGGAGCCGCGGCCGCGCACCGGGCCGGATCGGGTCGATGAAAGCGTGGTGAAGGCATGCGGAGGATCGCTGGGGGGTCGGGACTGTCCCACCCCCTCGCTGCTCCGGCAAGGTCTGTTTGCCGCGCCGAGCCCGTGGACCATCCGGCTGGCGGCGTTCCTCCGTCGTCCGGACGGGGCCCCAACCGCCCCCACCAGCCCCGTCAGTCGCGCTGGCTGACGGCCGCAGGCAGCATGCCCACCAACTGCGGGAGCGGCGACCGCCCCCGGGCGACGGCCTCGTACATCGCCACGACCCCGTGGGCGAGCCGACGACCACCGCCATGCCAGGGGAACCAAGCCGGAACCAGCCAAGCCGCGAGCGGGGCCCGGAGGATGGTGTTGTGGACGAGGGGCAGGAGGAGAGGATCGTGCACCCAGCCGATACCACTTTGCGGGTGGGCCAGGGTGCCACCGGGAAAACCGCCCCAGGGAATGCTCGCCGCGGCATACGCCAGCGCCGACCAGGTGTTGACCGCCACCACCCCGTATTCCAGATGGTCGACGACCATGGCGGCCCGGCGGCTCTCCGCGCCACCGAGCGTTCCCGGGATGGTCACGCTCGCCGCCAGGGATCCCGGCATGCGCCGGGTGAGCTCCACCGCCTCGCCACAGAAGGCATCGAAGCCATCGGCATCGAGGGGCACCTCGGCGACCACCGGCACGAACCATTCGCGGTCGATCAACGCCCCGTCGCGCCGCGGATCGATCCCGGCGCGCAGCACCCACGGCAGCGTGCCGTCGGCTGGAACCGGACCACCGCTGGCCGCTTCCCACAGCGCGGCGGCCCCGGGATACCAGGCCGGCCGCGCGGCGGCCGCGGCCAGCCGGCTGTTGACGGCCGTCAGAAAAGCCTCGCGCTGGTCCCACGCGCGGCAGGTGACCAGACACTTGGTGGCGATGCAGTTGAACGAGGTGTTGTTGATGATCGAGGCGGCGACGCAGTCGGCCTGGCGGCGGAGTTCGGCGGCGGAATAGCACCCGGGCAGGATGATCCACGGCGTGACGTTGCCCAACTCGCAGGTGATCGACTTGACGAGCCGGGGCTGGTCGTCGGCGGAGTGTGGCCCCGCCCTCCCCCACACGATCGCGTCGAACGCCGCCTGGCCGCCGGTGAGGTGGACATGCGACACCGCCGGCGCGGCGAGGAGCGCCTGTGCGATGTCGGCCCCGCCGGTGGCGATGGCGAGGAGGTCAGCCTCGATCAGCGGGGCCAACGCCCGCCGGAACACCGGCTCGAGGGCCGCATGCACCGGGTGCAATTTGAGGGCCACCGCCCGGCCGTGCCCGAAGATCTGGCTGATGCAATCGGCCACGGGCAGACCCGTGACGTTGCCCGCACCGAGCACGACGGCGATCCCCCCGGCTGCCGGTCGGATCGCGGCCTCCTCACGCCACGCGCGGTCGAAGGCCGACGGCCCGCCCGGATCGATGCAGCGCACCTCGGCGCGGTGACCGCCGAAGATCGCACCGTCCCCGAGACCGGGCTCGGGGAGCACGTCGATCCCGACGAGGTCGCGGCCACCGGCGGTGATCCCGAAGCGCGGTCCGCGACCCCGTGGCCGCGGCCGCCCCTGCTTGGCGACGTCGTCGAGGCAGCGCGCCGTGACAAGGAGCAGGCGGAGCGTCGCCAAGGGCCCGGTCGCCGTCTCCTCCGCCGCGACGGCGGCGCCCCCCGTGCCGCCGCCGCGTTTGACCGCCACCGCCGCGGCCACCCAATCGCGGGTCGCCGCAGCCGTGCACCGGGCCGTCTCCAGGGCCAGCCGGCCACGCGCGGCGGCATCGCGCCCGGCATGGCGGGACGCGCCGGTGGCGAGCCGGGACAGGATGTCGGTTGGTCGTGGTTCCACGCTCTCCTCCCCCACCGCCGGCGGGCCGGCACCACCAGGCGATGAACCATCCTATGCGTGGGCGGCACCCGGCCCACCGGGCGAGCCCGCACCGCCGCCCATCTGGTAGGCTGCGGAATTCCCCGACCCAGAGCCAGGTGTCTCCGTGCCACGGACGGCCGCGAACGACGAAGGATCAGCCGCCGACCGCCCGGCCCCGGGTGACACGAGCGTGGCAGGCGATGCGGGCGTGCCGGCCGATCGCCGCGTGGCCGATCTGCTGCAGCGGTGGTGGGGATTCGATCGTCTTCGTCCGCTGCAGGCCGACGCCATCGCCGCGGCCCTCGCCGGACGTGATTCCCTCGTCGTCATGCCCACCGGCGGGGGCAAGAGCCTGTGCTACCAGCTGCCCCCCCTGGTCGGCGAGTCGACCGACGTGGTGATCTCCCCATTGGTCGCCCTGATGAAGGACCAGGTCGACGCCCTCGAGGCGATCGGTTACCCGGCCGCCGCCCTCCATTCCGGACTGTCGCCCACGGAGCGTGCGCGGACCCGCGACCGGCTCCTGGCGGGCGAACTGCGTCTCCTGTTCACCGCCCCGGAGCGGCTGGTCAACAGCGGGCTGATGGAGTTGCTCGTCCGTGTCGGAGTGCGCCGGTTCGCCATCGACGAAGCCCATTGCATCAGCCACTGGGGCCATGACTTCCGCCCCGAATATCGCCAGCTCGCCCTGCTCCGCGACCGGTTCCCCGCCGCCAGCTTCCACGCCTTCACCGCCACCGCCACCCCGCGGGTCCGCGACGACATCGCCGCGCAGTTGTCGTTGCGGCAGCCGGCGGTGCTGGTGGGCACGTTCGACCGCCCCAACCTCTGCTACCGCGTGGTGCCGCGGACCGACCGCGGCGGACAGGTACTGGAGATCCTCGGACGGCACCGCGGCGAGGCCTCGATCGTGTACTGCATCTCGCGCAAGGAGACGGAGCGCCTCGCCGCCCGGCTCGCCGCCGCCGGTATCCTCGCCCGGCCCTACCATGCCGGCCTCGACCAGCCCGAGCGGCGCCGCACGCAGGAGGCATTCGCCCGCGAGACGATCGACGTCGTCGTGGCCACCGTCGCCTTCGGCATGGGGATCGACCGGTCCGACGTCCGCCTCGTGCTCCACACCGCCCTGCCCAAAAGCCTCGAGGCCTACCAGCAGGAAACCGGCCGTGCCGGGCGCGACGGCCTGGCAGCGGAGTGTGTGCTGCTCTATTCGTCGGCCGACGTGTTCAGCTGGGAGTCGCTCGTCCGCAAGAGCGCCGCCGAGGCGGAGCTGGAGCCCGACGAGGCCGTGGCCCTCGTTACCGGACAGCTCGAACATCTCCATGCGATGCGCCGCTATGCCCAGTCGGCGCGGTGCCGTCATGCGGCCCTCTCGGAGTACTTCGGCCAGGACTACCCACATGCCGCCTGCGGTGCCTGCGACACCTGCCTGGGGGAGACCGACGCCCTTCCCGAGGCCACGGTGACGGCGCAGAAGATCCTCTCGTGCGTGGCCCGTGTCGAGGAGCGCTTCGGTGTCCGCCACGTCTGCGAGGTGCTGCGTGGCGCCCGCACCGAAGGGGTGCTGCGCCATGGTCACGAGCGGCTCTCCACGTTCGGCCTCCTGGCCGCCCTCGACCAGCGGACTGCCGAGAATCTGGTCCACCAGTTACTCGACCAGGAACTGCTCCAGCGCTCGGGGGGCGACCGGCCGGTGATCGGACTCAATGCACGCTCGTGGGAGGTGCTCCGGGGGCGCCGCCCGGTGGTGTTGCTCGAACCGCGGGTGGGGGCCACCACGCGCACCACGCGCCTCGAAGCCGACGACTGGCAGGGGGTCGACCGCGACCTGTTCGAGCGGCTGCGGGCCTGGCGGCGCCGGGTGGCCGACGCACGGGGCAAGCCGGCCTGGACGATCCTCGACGACAAAGCCCTGCGGGCGATCGCCCGGGAGCGTCCGGCGTCTCCGACGGCGCTGCTGCGCTGCCGGGGGATTGGCGAAAAGCGGTTGGCCGATTTCGGCGCGGCGATCCTCGACATCGTGGCCGGCCGACCCCCCGCAGCAGTAGATTGAGCCTCTCCGGCCCCGCTGCCGGTGGCCCTTCCCCCTTCCCCTGTGGAGGACTTGCCATGCTCAACCGCACCACCACCGCCCTTCGGTCCCTCGGCCAGAGCCTGTGGCTCGACAACATCACCCGGGGGATGCTCGATAACGGCACGCTGGCCCGCTACATCGACAGCCTGGCGGTGACCGGGCTGACGAGCAACCCGACGATCTTCAACCAGGCGGTGAAGGGCAGCTCCGCGTACGACGAGGCGATCGCGGCCAAACGTGCCGGCGGACGAGCCGGCGAGGACCTGTTCTTCGATCTGGCGATCGAGGACCTCGTCCGGGCGGCCGACCTCTTCCGGCCGATCCACGAGTGCACCGGGGGCATCGATGGCTGGGTGTCGCTGGAAGTGTCGCCGCGCCTCGCCTACGACACCGCGAGCACCCTGGCCGCGGCCCGCGACCTCCATGCCCGGGCGGCACGCCCCAACCTGTTCATCAAGATCCCCGGCACCCCCGCCGGCCTACCGGCCATCGAGGAGGCGATCTTCGCCGGGGTGCCGGTCAATGTCACCCTGCTGTTCACCCGGGAGCAGTACCTCGCGGCGGCCGAGGCCTACCTGCGCGGAGTCGAACGGCGTATCGACGCTGGCCTCGATCCCCGTGTCTGCTCGGTGGCGTCGCTGTTCATCAGCCGCTGGGACGGCGCCACGGCGGCGGCGCTTCCCGAGGCCTTGCGCAACCGGCTGGGGATCGCCGTTGGGCAGCGCTGTTACCAGTCCTACCGCGACCTGCTTTCCTCCGACCGCTGCCAGCGCCTGGCCAACTTCGGTGCCTGGCCCCAGCGCCTTCTCTTCGCCAGCACCGGCACCAAGGACAAGAGCCTCTGCGATCACCTCTATGTACGCAGCCTGGCGGCGGCCCACACCATCAACACCATGCCCGAGGCGACGCTCCTGGCCTTCGCCGACCATGGCACGCTGGCCGACACGCTCTCCGCGGGGGGCGGTCAGGCCGAACGCGTGCTGTTCGAGATCGGCCGGGCCGGGATCGACCTCGCCGCCCTCGGCGACCAACTCCAGACCCAGGGGGCCGAGGCCTTCGTGAAGAGCTGGGACGAACTGTTGCAGGTGATCGACGAGAAGTCGCGAGCCTTGGTGTGACCGGGTCCGCCACCACCGACAGGGCTCACCCTTCCCCGAGGTAGGCCTCGCGGACGCGGCGGTCGCCGGCCAGTTCGCTGCCGCTGCCGGCGAGCGTGATCCGGCCGGTCTCCAGCACGTAGCCCCGTCCGGCCAGCCGGAGGGCGGCCCGGGCGTTCTGCTCCACGAGCACCACGGCGATGCCCCGTGACGCGAGGGCCGCCACCACCTCGAAGATCCGCGCCACGATCAGCGGGGCGAGACCGAGGGAGGGCTCGTCGAGGAGGAGGAGCCGGGGCCGACCGACGAGCGCCCGGCCGAGCGCGAGCATCTGCTGCTCGCCGCCGGAGAGCGTGCCCCCCAACTGCCCCAGGCGTTGCCCGAGCACGGGAAACAGGCCGCACACCTCGTCGATGTCGCGCCGCACGCCGTCGCGGTCGGAACGCGCCTGCCCACCGAGCTCCAGGTTCTCGCGGACCGAGAGCCGGGGGAAGATGCGCCGCCCCTCCGGGGCGTGCCCCAGGCCGAGGCGCATGATCTGGTGGGCCGGCAACCCGGCCAGGTCGCGGCCGTCGAACGCGACGGACCCTGACCGGGGGCGGACGATGCCCGAGATGGCGAGCAGGAGGGTCGTCTTGCCCGCACCGTTGGCGCCGATGATCGCCACCAACTCGCCGGCATCGACGTCGATCGACACTCCGTCGAGGGCCCGGATGGGTCCGTAGGCCGCCCCCAGTTCACGGACCTCGAGCAATGCCATCGCTCACCCCTCGCCGCCCAGGTAGGCCTCGATCACCTTCGGATCGCGCCGCACCTCGGCCGGGGTGCCTTCGGCGATCTTCACGCCATGGTCGAGCACCACCACCCGGTCGCTGACGCGCATCACGACGTTCATGTGGTGCTCGATGAGGAGGACGGTGAGGCCGCGGTCGCGCAGCCGTTCCACCAACTCCGCCAGCTCGACCGCCTCCGCGGGATTCATCCCGGCGGCCGGCTCGTCGAGGAGGATCAGGGAGGCGCCTGTGGCCATCGCCCGGGCAATCTCCAGTCGCCGTTGGTCACCGTAGGGCAGTTCGCCCGCGACCCGGTTGGCCGCGGCCGCGAGCCCCACGAACCCGAGCACCTCCAGCGCCCGGGCCTGCGCCTCGCGCTCGGCCCGGCGCGTGGCAGCGGTGCCCAGGAGCATGCTGGGGACCCCGCCGGGAATCGTCCGGTCGAGCCCCACGAGCACGTTCTCCAGCACGGTCATGTTGCGAAACAGGCGGATGTTCTGGAAGGTGCGCGCGATTCCCGACCGGGCCACCACGTCGGGGGCGCGGCGGCCACGTCGCCAGATCGCCAGGCTTCCGGCCACCCCCAGGAGCCATCCCGCCGCGAAGCCGAGGATCCCCCGCCGCCGGACGCCGTCCTTTCCCCGCGCGAGCCGGTCGAGGACTTCTTCGGGCACCTGCGGCACGACTTCCGGCGACGCCCGGTCGTCCCCGGGATCGGCCCCCTCGTCACCGCGGTCGAGATCGCTGGCGTCGGGCACCGTGCCGGGACCGGCGCGCCGGGCGGTGACGGCGGCCTGGAGGAGGTCGCGAACCCGCCGCGCCTCACCCACGTCACGCCGGATGGCGAGCACGTCGTGCCCATCGGCGCTCACCACGCGCCATTTGCCCGACATCTGGTCGAGTGCCAGTTCGGCACGAAAATAGCCGCGCAGTCGGGCCGCCGCCCCGGCGAGGGTGAACGGTTCGCCGGTCACCATGCCGCGTCGGACCACCGCCTGCCAGAGCCGATCGACGTCGACGGCCGCTGCCGCGAACAGCAACCCGGTCAACAGCCCGACCCCCATGGCCTGCCAAAAGGTGCCGGCGGTGAACGCACGCTGGAGGCGGCGGCCGTGGAGCCGCACCGTCCCGCTGGAGGGTTGGTAGATCCCGCTGATGCAGTTGAAAGCGGTGGTCTTGCCGGCACCGTTGGGGCCGATGAGCGAGACGACGCTGCCCGCCGGGACCTCGAGGTCGAGTTCCGACACGGCCACCAGACCGCCGAAGCGGATCGTGAGCCGGTCGACGTCGAGGAGCGGCACGGCGGACGAGGCGGGGCGGGGCTGACTGCTCATGACTGCCCCTCGTGGAGTTCCGACGCCATCCGCCGGGCCGGCACGAGCCCCTCCGGCCGGAAGCGCATCACCAACACCAGGGCCACTCCGAACACGGCCAACCGCCACCCGCTGAAACTCAGCAGGCTCGACCCCGACGGATTGACCTGCAGCGCCTGGATCCAGGCATCGGCCCACGGGGCGAGGACGGTGTCGAAGCCGACGAGGATCGCCACCCCGAGGAGGGTGCCGGGGATGCTGCCCAGGCCACCGAGGATCACGGCGCACAGCACCATGATGGAGCGGTTGAAATCGTAGGCATTGGGATCGGCCGTGGTGGACAAGCTCCCGGCGTAGAGGCAGCCCGCCAGTCCCGCCACCGCCGACGAGAGCGCGAAGGCGGAGAGCTTCACGCGCGTCGCCGACACCCCCATCGACGCCGCCGCCAGTTCGTCCTCGCGCACCGCCACCCAGGCGCGCCCCAGCCGGGAACTCTCCAGGCGCCGCATCGCCACCACCACCGCCGCCACCAGCGCCAGCGCCAGGTAATAGAACCAGGTAATAGAAACAGCGCGGATCGATGGCGAAGGCCCGACCGAGGTCGATACCCGCCAACTCGACCCCGGCCCCCGGCGGCGGCACCGGATTGAGTCCCTTCATACCCCCGGTGATCTGCTCCAGGTTGCGCAGGGTGACCTTCACCACCTCGCCGAAGCCGAGGGTCACGATCGCCAGGTAGTCGCCACGCAGGCGCAGCGTCGGGGCGCCCAGCGCCAGGCCGATGGCCGCACAGACGGCGGTGCTGATAACCGCCGCGGCCGCGAACCCGATCTGGAAGGGGAACATCGGCACGGTGAGGATCGCCAGCACGTAGGCGCCGATCCCGAAGAAGGCAGCGATCCCCAGATGCACCAGTCCCGTGTAGCCGACCATCACGTTGAGGCCCAGCGCGAGGATGCAGTAGATGAACAGGGTCGTCATCTGTCCCCCGAGGGCCCCGCCCAGAGCGGGCACGAACAGGGGCGCCACGGCGAGGGCCGCCAGGGCCACGACGTCCCAGTGGGCGCCGAGCCAGACAGCGAGCCGGGAGCGCGTGGCGGAAGGCAGGGGTTTGGCCATGCTCACACCTTCTCCCGGGTGCGACGCCCGAGGAGGCCCTCGGGTCGGAATACCAGGATCACGATCAGGATCGTGAACACGATCGCCCCGGTCCAGCGCTCCCCCACCAACCCGGTCGACAACGACCGCACCAGGCCGATGACCAAGCCCCCGACGACCGCCCCGGGGATGCTGCCGATCCCGCCGAGCACCGCGGCCGTGAAGGCGTAGAGTCCGTTCTGGAAGCCCATCTGGAAACCGATGGTGTTGATGTACAGGCCGTAGATCACGCTCGCCGCGCCGCCGAGGAAGCCACCGATGAAGAAGGTGGCGGCGATCACACGATCGACGTCGATCCCCACCAGGGCCGCGGCCGTCGGATCCTGGGCCACCGCGCGCATCGCCCGACCGAGACGCGTGCCCCGGACGAGAATGGACAGCGCCACCATCAGCGGTCCCACCACGAGGACGACGAGGAGGTCTTTCCAGGTGAACTGCAGCCCCTCACCGCCGAGGAGGTCGGCCGAGGGGAGGAGTTCGGGAAACGACCGGTCGGCGGGTCCGAGCCAGAACAGCCCGACGTTCATGAAGATGAACGACACGCCGATCGCCGATACCAGCGGGGCGAGCTTGGGGGCGTTGCGCAGCGGCTTGTAGACGATCCGATCGACCGCCACGTTGAGCGCGCCGCAAAACAGCCCGCAGAGGAGGATCAGCGTCGCGATGCCCACCCACGTGGCCACCGGCCCCGCCGTCGCCAACCCGAGCGCCCCCACCAGCGACAAGGCCAGGCAGGCACCGAGCATGATCAGGTCGCCGTGGGCGAAATTGATCAGGCCGATGATGCCGTACACCATCGTGTACCCCAGTGCCACGAGCGCCACCAGGGCCCCGTTGGTGAGGCCGATGAGGCACTGCTGGAGGAAGAACTGGGCGGACACGCTGGCGTTCCGTGCGAGGAGCCCCTGTCCGTTCCAGGGGCCGGTGGGGACGAACCGAAGGACCTTCAGGGAGAGGCGGGCGCGCCCGGAGCAGGATCCGCGGGCGCCGGCGCGCCAGCGCCCGGGTCGGGCAGCAGATCGGCCTCGTCGAGGATCTCCTCGAACACGAAACGGCCGTTTTTCACCACGTTCACGGTGAGGGTCCGCAATGTGGTGTCGCCGTTGGCGTCGAACCCCCAGTGGCCGAGGGCCCCGTCGAAATCACGGATCGCCAGGGCGGCGTCACTGATGGCACGCCGGTCCTTGCTGCCCGCGGTGGCGATGGCGCGGAGGGCGACGCATGCCGCCTCGTAGCCGTAGACGGCGTAGGCCTCGGGGGTCTCGCCGTAGCGCTCCTGGTAGCGGGCCACGAACTCCCCTCCCTTCCCCTCGAGTTTCTCGGGGGGCAGGCCGCCGAAGGTCACGAAGCAGCGCCCCTCGAGGTTGGCGGCGCCGGCGGAGTCGATGAACACCTGCTCGAGGCACCCGTCGGGCACCATGAGCATCGCCCCGATGCCGGCCGCGGCCATGTCCTTGGCGAGTTGCCCCCCCTTGCTCTGCGTGGTGCCGCCGAAGTACACGAGGTCGGGTTTGGTCGCCTTCACGCTCGCCATCAGCGATTTGAACTCCTGCGCCTTGGCGTCGATGGAGTCGTGACCGAGCACCTCGACGCCCAATTCCCGGCAGCGCTCGTCGAACAGGTCGGCGATCCCCTTCCCGTAGACCTCGTTGTCGTCGAGGATATAGACCCGTTTGACGCCGCGGCGCACCGCCCAGTCGGCCGCCATCGGTCCCTGCAGGTCGTCGGCGGGGACGACACGGGTGTAGTTGCGTCGGCCGGTGGGTCGGTAAACCTCGGGCTCCCCCGGCATGCCGAGTCCGGGCTTCGTCAGCCCCACGGCGGTGTTGGCGGGCGACACCATGAGGAGATCACCGAGGTTGAGGATCGGCATCGACACCTTGGCCGCCCCGGAGTTGAAGGTCCCGATGTAGGCACACACGTCGGGATCCTGCAGGGCGCGCCGGGCATTGGCCGCCTCGGCCTCGCTCGTCCATTGCCCCGCGGCGGCGGTGGAATCGTCGAGGTCGAGGTATTCGACCCGGAACCTGCCCACCCGACCCCCCGCTTCCTCGATCGCCATGCGGATACCGCGCACGAGCGTGTCGGACTGGTGTTTCGCGGAGCCGGTCCGCGGCAGGCTGCTGACGATCCGCACCATGTCGGGATCGGCCGGACGGCAGCCACCCGGAACCAGTGCCGCCACGAGCAGACAAAGGCGCGCGATGGGTCGACCCGTCCGGGGCAAGGGATTCATGAGACGAATGTAAAACCGGGTGATTCGGCCCGCAACGGGCGGCTCGCCTGCGGCAGCGGCCCGCGTTGCCCGGCCCGCCCACTCACCGGCGCACGAGACGCCAGGCCCGGTGGATCCGCTCGTTGCGGAAATCCTCGGGAATGGTGCGGCTGGTGATCTCGCGGAGGGTGAAGTCGTTGGCGATCGCTTCCTCCGCGAGGTGGAAGCGGCGGAAGTTGGTGGAGAAGTAAACGATGCCGCCTGGGGTGAGGTTGCGGGCGACGAGGCCGAGCAGCGCGGCGTGGTCGCGCTCCACGTCCCAGGGCACCTCCGTGCGGGCGGAGCGCGAGAAGGTGGGGGGATCGACCACGACGAGGTCGAACGGCGGTTCGCCGCGGCGGGCCCGGTGCTCGAGGAACGCGCGGGCGTCGTCGCGCAGCGTGCGGTGGCGGCCGGCGTCCTTGAAGCCGTTGAGCGCCAGGTTGGTCCGCGTCCAGTCGAGGTAGGTGTTGGAGAGGTCGACACTCGTGGTCGACGTGGCACCGCCGGCTGCGGCATGGACCGAGAACGCACCCGTGTAGCAGAACAGGTTGAGCATCCGCTTGCCGTCGGCCTCGGCACCGACCAGGGCCCGCGTGGTGCGGTGGTCGAGGAACAGGCCGGTGTCGAGGTAGTCGGAGAGGTTCACCTGGAAGCGCAGACCCCCTTCGGTGACGTCGACGAGCGTCTGGCGGGCGTCGACCTTGTCGTACTGCCCACCCTCGCGTTGCCGGCGGCGGATCTTCAGGAACGTGCGCTCGTGCGGCACGCCGATCTCAGCCGCGGCCGCCTCCACCATGCGCTCCAGCCACACGTCGTGCTCGATCTCCGAGCGTTCGTGCGGCCGTTCGTACTCCGCCGCGTGGAGCCAACCGGCGTAGTGATCGATGACCAGCGGGATCTCGGGGATGTCGCGGTCGTAGACACGGTAGGCGTCGGTGCCGACGCGCCGCGCCCACTTCGCGAGGTGCTTGGATCGCTTGGCAAGCCGGCGGCGGAAGTCGCCGATCTGCTCCTCCACGGCACGCCCGCCACCCCGCCGCGGCACACCCGCCCGCGGCCCGACGCCGGGGGACGGGGGTGCAGGGGCCGGATCGGCCGGAGCGGGCATCGTCGCGGCAACGCCGGCACCAGAGGGCGCTCCGCCGACCGGGCGCGGACGGATCTCCAGTTCGAGGAGCCGACAGGCGATCGGACCGTTGGCGAGCGGCACGCGGTGGGTGGGGCGCAAGCCGATGTGGCCGGCGGCGGCGGTGTCGGGGGCGAGGATCGCCGCGCGCCAGCCGCCGCAGTGGTGCACCAGCCAGTCGCCGATCCGGCGGAACAAGGCGCCTGCCCGGGGCAGCGCGAGGCGCTCGCCATAGGGGGGATTGGCGACGACGAGTCCGTGGCGTTCCGCGGGCCGCACGGCTTCGAAATGCCCCTGCCCGACCGTGATCGCCGCGGCCACGCCGGCGGCTTCCGCACACGACCGCGTCGCCGCGACCGCACGGGGATCGAGGTCGCTGGCCTGGAACACACCCGCGGGGGTGACGACGCGGGCCTCGAGCTCCGCCACGAGCCGGGCCGCCAGGTCCCGGTCGCAGTCGCGGAACCGGAAGAAGCCGTGCCCCTTCCGCCGCGCCCGAAGGAGCCCGGGGGCGATCCCCGCCGCGGCGGTCGCCGCCTCGATGACGAACGTCCCCGACCCGCACATCGGATCGAGGAGCGGCTCGCCCGGGATCCAGCCGGCGATGGCGAGGATCCCGGCAGCCAGGACCTCCGACAGGGGCGCCTCCACCTCGCCGGTGCGCCACCCGCGCTGGTGGAGCGACTTTCCCGCGGCGTCACGGAAGACGGTGGCGGTGTCACCCACCAGGTGGAGCCCGAGGCGGAGCGTCGCCCCACGGAGCTCCACCCCCGGCCGGCGCCCACTCGGGGTGCGCAGCTGGTCGACGATCGCATCCTTGACGACCTGCGCCGCGTACAGCGAGTGCGTCAGGAACGTGTCGTGGATGGCGGCATCGACGCGCAGTGTGTCGGACACGCGCAGCTGCTCGCGCCAGTCGATCGACCCGACGGCGGCATGGAGCGACTCCGGGCTCGTGACCGGGAAGCGGCCGAGCGGCTCGAGCACGCGGATCGCCGTCCGGCTTTCGAGGACGGCGCGGTAGAGCGTCTCCTTCTCCCGGCCCGGAGGTGCCGAGAACTCGATCGTCCGGCGGCCGATCCGGGGATCGATCGCGCCGACCGCCGCGAGCTCCCGCGCGAGCACCCATTCGAGTCCCTCGAGCGTCCGCGCGGTCAGCCGCGGTGGTTCGTCGGCCTGCGGTGCCGGCAGCGGGCGCGGCACGGGGACGACGGCGGGGAATTGCTGCAGGGACATGGGGTGAACCTGGCGGGCCGACGGGGGCCGGCGGGCGAGAGATCGTCCGCGCCCGCGCGCCGGCTTCGGTTGTACCCGCAGGCCGCGGTTGCCACCGGGAAGGGCAAGCGGGCAGTGCCACCGGCAAGATCGGCGAATCGTCCGTCACGCAATGCAGCCGCGGCATTCCGGCACCGGCCGCGGCCGATGTACACTCCCCCACGTCGCGCCGCGATCATCCCGACGCTTCTCCTCGCTGCCCGTACCGAGGCTCCGCCGGCGACGGCTCCCGGCTGCGGGGTTTCGTCGCGCATGTGGCCTTTCTCGACGTCCTCCGGGTGCAGCATGATGACCACTCTCCTTCCCGCCGTGGCCCGCCCGGCCACGGTGCCCTTCATCGTCACCCTCGCCACGGTCTCGGCCGCAGCCCTCGTGGTGCGTCCCTCCGGTGCCGACGAGCCGGCGGCACTCGTGCTCCCCGAGTCCGACGACGGGCTGCCGGGGGTGGGACCGATCCGGCGCTCCGACTGGTTCCGTAACCTGTGGAAGGAACGCCGCGGTGCGTGGGCCGGGCGGAAGGCCGCCGACAAGCGGGCCCTGGTGTTCCTCGGCGACTCGATCACCCAGGGATTCGGCGACGATTTCCGGGGCGCCTTCCCCGGCGCCAAGCTCGCCAATCGCGGCATCAGCGGCGACACCACCCGTGGGATGCTCCTGCGCCTGGCCGACGACGTGCTCGCCCTCGATCCGGCCGGAGTCGTGATGCTGATGGGCACCAACGACCTGGAGGAAGGGGCGACCCCGGAGGCGATCGCCGCCAACGTGCAGGCGATCATCGCCGCGATCGCGGCCCGCAACCCGCGCACGCCGATCGTCGTCTGCCAGGTGTTCCCCAGCGCCGCGGAGAAGAAGCGACCGGCCGAGGCGATCCGGAAGGTCAACGCCCTGGTGGCGGCGGGGGTGAAAAACGTTCCCCAGGTCCGCCTCGTCGACACATGGACGCTGTTCGCCGATGCCCAGGGAGACGCCCGGCCCGCGGAGTTCCCCGACCTCCTCCACCCCAACGACGCCGGCTACGCCAAGTGGATCGCCGCCCTGCGCCCCGTGCTCGAGACGCTCGACCTCGTCCCGGCGCCGGCCGACGACTTCGTGCCGGAGCCGGGTTTCACGCCCCTGTTCAACGGCCGCGACCTCACCGGGTGGGGCTACCGCGACCAAAAGACCCAGGAGCGGCAGCTCGATCTCGATGGCCGGACGAGCAGCCCTGACGGTCGCTACGTGGCCCACGGGGGGCGGATCGTGGTCACCACCCCGCCCGAGGGACGCCGCGTGGAGCAGTTGTGGACCACCGCCGAGTTCCCCGGCGACTTCGAACTGCGCCTCCAGTTCCGCGCCACGCCGACGGCGGACAGCGGCGTGTTCATCCGCGCCCCGCAGTTGCAGTGCCGCGACTACCTCCTCGCCGGCCCCTACAAACAGCTCCAGCGCTACAAGCCGCAGGACTGGAACGATCTGGTGGTGGTGGTAAAGGGGGGCAGCGCCCACTGCACCTGCAACGGCGAGGTCCTCGAAGCGGCGCTCGCCGTGCCGGCCAGCGGCCCGATCGGCCTGGAGGGGGATTCGGGGCAACTCGAGTACCGGCGGATCCGCCTCCACCAGCTCCCTTGACGCGCCCCCCTGCAGCGGGCGGCGGAGTCAACCCGTTGCCATCGCCGCCGGTCACTCGAGCACCGCAGCCGCTGGGCGTTCACCCCGCGGGCACGGGCTGCGGGAAGCGGTCCTGCAGCGCCTGGACGCCGAGCGATTCGTTCGGCAGGGCCTCCATCGCCCGGATGCAGGCCTCGGCGGCCGGCAGGGTGGTGATGCAGGGCACGCCGTGGAGCACGCTGGCGGCACGGATCCGCCCCTCGTCGGTGCGTGCCCCCTTGCCGCGCGGCGTGTTGAAGATGAGCTGGACGCGGCCGTCGATGAGCGAGTCGAGGAGGTTGGGATGCCCCTCCTGGAGCTTTTTCACCACCTCCACGGGGACCCCCGCCCCCGCCAAGACGCGGGCCGTGCCGGCGGTGGCCACGAGGTCGAACCCCAGGGCGACCAAGCGCCGTGCCGGCTCGACCATCGTCTCCTTGGCCTGCGGGCTGGCGACGCTGATGAAGATCCGTCCGCTCGTGGGGAGGACCGTCCCGGCGGCGATCTGGCTCTTGGCGAAGGCGATGCTGAACCGGTCGGCGACACCCATCACCTCGCCGGTGCTGCGCATCTCCGGGCCCAGTGCGATGTCGACGCCGGCGAACTTCACGAAGGGGAACACACTCTCCTTCACGCTCACGTGCGCCGGCACCGGATCGGAGAGGACCCCCTGCGCCGTCAGCCCCAGGCCGGTCATCACCTTCACTGCCACGTTCGCCACCGGCACCCCGGTGGCCTTGGCGACGAAGGGCACGGTGCGGCTGGCCCGGGGGTTGGCCTCGATGACGTAGATCGTCGGCCGCCCCTCCTCGCGTTTGACGGCGAACTGCACGTTCATCAGCCCCACGACACCGAGGCTCCGCGCCATCCCCGTCGCCGCCGCGCGGATCTCGGCCACCACCTCGTCGGAGAGGCTGTGGGGGGGAATGCAGCACGCCGAGTCGCCGGAGTGGACCCCGGCCTCCTCGATGTGCTCCATGACGCCGGCGATCACCACGCGGCTGCCGTCGGCGATGCAGTCGACGTCGACCTCGATGGCGTCCTCGAGGAACCGGTCGATGAGCACCGGTTGGCCCTGCGACACGGCGAACGCCTCGGCCACGTAGCGATCGAATTGCTGCTGGTCGTAGCAGATCTCCATGGCCCGGCCGCCGAGCACGTAGCTCGGCCGGACGAGCGACGGGTAGCCGATGCGGGCCACCTCGGCCCGGGCCTCGGCGAGCGTGCGGGCGATGCCGCTGGCGGGCTGCTTGAGCCCGAGACGGTCGAGGAGGTTACGGAACTTCTCCCGGTCCTCCGCCATCTCGATCGTCTCGACGGTGGTGCCGATGATCGGCAGGCCCGCGGCTTGGAGGGCCCGGGCGAGGTTCAGGGGGGTCTGCCCGCCGAGCTGGACGATCACCCCCTCCGGCCGGATGCGGTCGGCGATGTTGAGCACGTCCTCGCAGGTGAGGGGCTCGAAGAAGAGGACGTCGCTGGTGTCGTAGTCGGTGCTCACCGTCTCGGGGTTGGAGTTGACCATGATGCTCTGGATGCCGAGCTCGCGCAGGGCGAAGCTCGCATGGCAGCAGCAGTAGTCGAACTCGATCCCCTGACCGATGCGGTTGGGTCCGCCACCGAGGATCATCACCCGCCGCCGGCCCGGTTCGGGGATCGGCAGTTCGTCCTCCTCCTCCCAGGTCGAGTAGTAGTAGGGGGTGAACGCCTCGAACTCCGCGGCACAGGTGTCGACCGCCTTGTAGGTGGCGACGATGCCGCGGCGGAGCCGCTCCTGGCGCACGTCGACTTCGGCCGCCTTGAGGAGCGTGCCCAACTGCCGGTCGGAGAAGCCGCACTGCTTGGCAGCGCGAAGGAGGCCGTCGTCGATCGCCGCCAGGCTGCCCACTTCGCGCAGCAGGCTCTCCATCTCGACGATCTGCCCGATTTGGTCGAGGAACCACCGGTCGATACGCGTGTGGCCGTGGATCTCCTCGATCGTCAGCCCCGCCTTGACGGCGTAGCGGAGCCACCAGATGCGGTCCGGGTCGGGCGTGGCGATCCGGGCCACGATGTCGTCGGCGGAGGGCTCGGCCGCCGTGCCCCACAGGTCCTTGCCGTCGCAGCCGAGCCCGAAGGCCCCCACCTCCAGGCCGCGCAGCGCCTTCTGGAGAGCCTCCTTGAAGGTCCGCCCGATGGCCATCGTCTCCCCCACGCTCTTCATCTGCGTGGTGAGGCGGCTGTCGGCCTCGGGAAACTTCTCGAAGGCGAACCGCGGCACTTTGACCACCACGTAGTCGATCGCCGGCTCGAAGCAGGCCTTGGTCTTTCGGGTGATGTCATTGGCCAGCTCGTGGAGCCGCCAGCCGACGGCGAGCTTGGCGGCGATCTTGGCGATGGGAAACCCGGTCGCCTTGCTCGCCAGGGCCGAAGAGCGGCTGACCCGCGGGTTCATCTCGATGACGATCATCCGCCCGGTGAGCGGATCGACGGCGAATTGGATATTTGAGCCGCCGGTCTCCACGCCGATGGCGCGGATCACGGCGAAGCTGGCGTCGCGCATCCGTTGGTACTGGCGGTCGGTGAGCGTCAGCGCCGGGGCCACCGTGATCGAGTCGCCGGTGTGCACGCCGCAGGGGTCGAAGTTCTCGATCGAACAGATGATGACGGCGTTGTCGTCGGCATCGCGCATCACCTCCATCTCGTATTCCTTCCAGCCGAGGATCGATTCCTCGACCAGCACCTCGCCCACGGGGGAGAGGTCGAGACCGCGCTGCACCTTGAGGTCGAACTCGTCGCGGTTGTAGGCGACGCCCGATCCCGAACCGCCGAGGGTGAAGCTGGGACGGATGACGGCCGGCAGGCCGATCTCCCCGAGCACCTCGCGGGCCTCGGCCAGACTCCTGACGATCCTCCCCCGGCAGGTCTCCAGGCCGATCCGGCGCATCGTCTCCTTGAAGATCTCCCGGTCCTCGCCCCGGCGGATGGCCTCGGCGTTGGCGCCGATCATCTCCACACCGTGGCGCTCGAGGACCCCGCGCCGGTGCAGTTCCATCGCCAGGTTGAGCGCCGTCTGGCCACCGAGGGTGGGGAGCACGGCGTCGGGCCGCTCGATCTCGATGACCTTCTCGAGGAACTCCGGGGTGAGCGGCTCGATGTAGGTCCGGTCAGCCGTGCCCGGATCGGTCATGATCGTGGCCGGGTTGGAATTGACCAGCACCACCCGGTAGCCGTCCTCCCGCAGGGCTTTGCAGGCCTGGGTGCCGGAATAGTCGAACTCGCAGGCCTGTCCGATGACGATTGGCCCGGATCCGATGAGGAGAATGGTGTGGAGGTCGTCGCGGCGGGGCATGGAGGCCTTCGCGGGGCGGGCAAACGAGCCAACACTACCATCCACCGGGCCGCGCATTCAACGAACCGCTACAATCCTTCGTCCCATCGCCGGAGTCCGCCGATGCCCCCCTCCCTTCCCGCGCTCGAAGCCCTCCGCGACACCCTGCCGGACGATCTCAAGGATCTGCGGCTCAACGCCGCGGCCGTGCTTGCCGGCGAGATCCTCGACCCGGCCCAGGCCCTGGGAACCGCCCTGGCGGCGGCCCTTTTCCTCCGCTCCCGGCCCCTGGCGCAGGCGCTCGCCGCCGACATCCGCACCAACCTCGGCGACGGCGCCGCGGCGGTGATCGCCGATGCCACGGCGGCAGCGGGGCTGATGGCGATGAACACCGTCTACTTCCGCTTTCGTCACATGGTGGCCCATGGTCGTGAGGGCAAGGAGAGCTATGCGGCGCGGCCGGCCCGGTTGCGGATGGGGCGGATGGCCCAGCCGGCCACCGGGAAACCGACCTTCGAGATGATGAGCCTCGGCTGTGCCGCCCTCGCCGGCTGTGAGGCCTGCATCCAGAGCCACGAGGCGAGCCTCCTCCAATTCGGTGTCAGCGAGGATGCGTGCCACGACGCGGTGCGGATCGCCGCCGTGATGTCCGGAGTGGCCTGCGGACTCGATGCCGGCACGGTGTGAGCTGGGCTGGGCCGTGTGAACCGGACCGGGCCGGGCACGAGCCGCGGCGATCCCAGGCCGCGGCCCGTGGCGGCCCTGAATGGCCGCTCAGGCCAAGCTGCCGTGGGGAGCTGCCACCCGCCGCTGGCCGACGTTCCCGAACGACACGAATCCCGACCGACCGCAGGCCCCAAAAAAGCCGTGACATGACATGGAACACCTTGGAATATCACGGCATCTACCCTTGCCATTCGACGGATTGAAGTGGGGTGTGGCCGTCGTGGAAAGGTGGGAAAACACGGTCCTGGCAGCGTGGGAACGGGCGTCGACTCTCCGGGCGCGGGCCCGACCGGCACGGCGGTTGCCCTTCTGGGAGGCGTCATCCACCACCCCGAACGGAAATAACCCATGCCTCGTCCCGCCACCTCCCCCGCCCTGCGGCGCGGCTTCACGCTCGTCGAGCTCCTGGTAGTGATCGCGATCATCGGCACGCTGGTGGGCCTGCTCCTGCCGGCGGTGCAGTCGGCCCGTGAGGCGGCCCGCCGCAGCCAGTGCTCCAACAACCTCAAGCAACTGGCCCTCGGCATCCACAACCACGAATCGTCCCAGCGGACCCTGCCCTCCGGATGGGTCTACACCGACACGCGCGCCAACGCCGAATCGTGGTCCTGGGGCGCCCTGCTCCTGCCGGCGGTCGAGCAGGCACCGCTCCACGCCCAGCTGCGGGTCGCGCAGGGCAACCTCGCCGCCCACCTGCTCTCGTCGCAGTGGCAGCCGGTGACCACCGGCGTGCAGACGGTGATCGGCACGTTCCTCTGCCCGTCCGACACCGGCCTGCAGGGGGGCCTCGTCCACAACGACCGGCGTTTCAACGGCGGGATCGGCTACACCGCCCGTCCGTACACGCCGGGGGCGAGCAACTACGTCGGCGTCGCCGGCCACTACGTCGTCACCGATGCCGACCGGGCAAACAGCGGACTGTTCTACGGCAACAGCCGCGTCCGCATGGCCCAGATTATTGACGGCACGAGCAAGACGGCGATGCTCGGCGAGCGCGACACGCGGAACTGCCGCGGCGGCGCCTGGGCAGGCATCCGCAACCCCCAGGGCACCGCCGCCCGCGGCATCTGGACCGCGGTCGGCCACTCCCGCGCCAAGCTCAACGAGTCGGCTCTCCCCTGGGACAATGATCCCCTCGGCTGCGGCCAGGGATTCTCCAGCCTCCACCCCGGCGGTGCGTCTTTCGCCGCCGCCGACGGATCGGTGCGCTTCATCACCGACGACATCGACCATCGCCACATAACCGGCATCACCTCCCAGAACCACACCGACCCGCGGAACGGCGTGTACCAGCGGCTCCTCTCGCGCGACGACGGGCTCACCGTCGACATCCCGTGAGCGGTCCGTGCGTCATCCGCCCTGCCCCATCCCGCGTCGAGGAGCCTGCCGTGAAGTCCCTGCAGCCCGTTCGTGGGTATCGCCATCCACGCAGCGCGGTCGTGACCGCCTGGCTGGCGGTGAGCCTCATCGGCGGCGCCGCCGTCGGGTGCGGTGGCCGCGCGGATGTCGGCCGCGTCAGCGGCGTCGTGACCCTCGACGGCACGCCCCTGCCGGGGGCGCGGGTGACGTTCCAGCCGACCACCGGCGGGGCCCCCTCCCATGCCCTCACCGATGCTTCCGGTCGCTACGAACTCCAGTATGCCCGCGGGGTCGCCGGCGCCCGGATCGGGGAGCACGAGGTGTCGATCAGCACCCTCGACCGGGGCAACCCCGACGCCGACCCGCCCCGCCGCGGGCGCCCCGAGCAAGTACCGCCCCACTACAACCAGCGCACGACGCTCACCGCCAGCGTCCGCCCGGGGACGACCCAGGTCGACTTCCAGCTCACCGTTTCGACCGCCCGCAAGCCCGACAACCGGCTGCGCTGACGGCCCCCGGCCCTCCCGATGACGCCGCAGGCTGCCGGTCGACGGCCTGTCGACGGCCCGGGCACCGACCCGGTCACGCGCGGGCGTCGTTCTCCCCGTCCCCACGCACCGGCTGGGCGAACGGCAGCGAGGCGATCAGGCACGCCGACAGGGTGGCGGTGAGGGCCGTGATCAACAGACCGATCGTGAACGAGCCGGTCCGCTTCTCGACGAAGCCCAGCAGCGTGGGGCCGAGGAAGCCCCCGAGATTGCCGATCGAGTTGATCAATCCCACGCTCCCGGCTGCCGCGGTGCTGGCGAGGAACAGGTTGGGCAGGGCCCAGAAGGCGGGCATGTAGGCCTTCATGCCGGCCGCCGCGACCACGAAGCAGGCCACCGTGAGGGGGAGGTTGCCGCGGACCAGCGCCGCGGCCACCAGCGCCGCCGCCCCGACGAACACCGGCAGCGACGCGTGCCAGCGCCGCTCGCCGGTGCGGTCGGAGTTCCACCCCACGAAGATCTGCCCCGCCATCACCAGCACCGACGGCAGCATCACCAGCCACGTCACCTGTTCGAGCTTCAGGTTGTAGGTCTTCTCGAGGATGCTCGGGAGGAAGAACTCGATGCCGTAGTTGGCCGTGACGATCCCGAAGTAGGCGGCGGCGAGGAGCAGCACGCGGCGATTGGTCAGCGCCTGCCACACCGGCATGTGGGCCGCCTTCTGCCGGTGGGCGTCGGCGGCGAGCTGATCCTCGAGGGCCTGCGCCTCGGCTGCCGTGAGCCAGGTCGCGTCGCGCGGCCGGTCGGGCATCAGCTCGAGGACCAAGAACCCGATGATCACCGCCGGGATCCCCCAGGCGATGTAGATCAACTGCCAGCCGGAGAGCCCTGCCCACCGCGGTTGCACCACCGCCACCCCGTCGACGAGCGCCTCCGTGCCGATGGGCAACAGGAGCCGCGACAGCGCGGGGCCGATGATCATCGCGATCGGCGAGGCGACGAGGAAAATCGACAGGGCCCGGGCCCGCTCCTTCGCCGGGAACCAGTGCGTCAGGTAGACGATGATCCCCGGGAAGAACCCCGCCTCGGCCAGGCCGAGGAGGAAGCGCACGGCGTAGAACTGCAGCGGCGTCGTCACGAACGCGGTCAGTGCCGCACAGATCCCCCACGTGACCATGATCCGGCAGATCCACTTCCGCGCGCTCCAGCGCTCGACGATGATCGACCCGGGGATCTCGAGGAGGAAGTAGCCGAGGAAGAAGATCCCGGCCCCGAAGCCGATGACATCGTTGGTGAAGGCGGGCATGTCCTTCGCCATCGTCAGCTTGGCGATCCCCACGTTGGTGCGGTCGACGTAGGCGATCACGTAGCACAGGAAGAGGAGCGGCATGAGCCGCAGGTACGCCTTCGTGAGGGCCGCGGCGAGCGCGGGGGGGGAAGCAGGCGAGCCCGGGGTGGTGCTGATGGACACGATTGGCAGACCCCTGCGCGGTGGAAATGGCTACGGCCCGAACCCCCCGGACCGCCCCGAGAATCCCGCACGGCGGGCCGGCGTGCAAGGCTGGCCCGCTGCACGGCGGAGGGATGTCGTTTAGCGTCCCACGAATCGGCAGCGGTCCTGCGCGGTCGCGGGGCCAGCGCCGGGTTCACCGTTGCGGCTGGCGCCGGCAGCGGTCCTGCGCGGTCGCGGGGCCAGCGCCGGGTTCACCGTTGCGGCTGGCGCCGGCAGCGGTGCAGCGTCATCAGGGCGTACGCCGTGCCGTACTGCTGGTGGTAGTTGTAAAGCGGATAGTCCCACCACGAGCCGTCGGCATCCTGCACCTCGACGACGATCCGGGCCAGGTGGTCCTGGTAGAAGGGACGCTCCGCCTCCGGGAGCACGTCGATCACCCGGGCGGCGTAGAAATGGCCGAAGTAATAGAAATAGCCGGCCACCTGGAAGAACGACTCGTGGGGCACGGGGCGCTTCCGGCCGAGGTCGAGCCAGCCGTTGCGCTGGATGAGGCGATCGAGCCATTCCATCAGCACGGTGTCGGTGACGCGCTGGTCTCCCCACAGCTTGAGGGCCAGATTGCAGGCCTGGCTCCGCCCCAGGCTGCCGCCGGGGCGGTTGATGCCCATCCGCGGCTCCATCCGCAGGTAGCTGCCGTAGAGGTAGCTGAAATCGGGGAGGCGCTGCTTGCGGGTCGCCTCGAGGGCCCGGCGGGTGACCGCCTCGGGGGGCTCGACACCGATCCCCCGCGCGTCGGCGAGGGCGACGAGCACCATGGCGTTGACGAAGCTGGTGGACGACGAGGCGGGGCGCGCTGCGTACCCGCCGTGAAGTCGTAGTAGCCCCAGCCACCCTCGGCCGACTCGTAGCGGATCAACTTTTGAAACTGGCCGCGGATCAACTCGACGATCCGTTCCCGACGCGGGGCGTCGTCGGGGCGGCGACCGTGCATCGCCACCAGCGCCTGGATGCCGTAGCCGTGGGCCCACACGTTGTAGATGAGCATCGGGTCGTCGCGACGGACGCGCGGCAACTCCTCGAAGAGCCACGCCTCCCCGCGCTCGATCGCCCGGGCGACCTCGGGCGAGCCGTCGTCCTCCTCGATGAGCGCCTGCACGCACATCGCCGTGGTCGCGGCCCGGAAGCCGTGGTGCGACCCGACGCCCGCGATGATGTTGAGGTCCTTGGTGCGCTCGGCAGAGCCGAACGAGCCGTCCTCGTTCTGCACCGCCACGAGGAATCGTCGGCCCCGGTCGATGGCCGCGTCGAGCTCCGCCGGCGACAGGGCCTCGGCAGGGTCGGGGCGCGGGGGACCGATCCGGCCGGCCGGTGGCTCGGCGACGGCCGGCCCGGCGGGGGGCCGCGGTTCGTCGGCGCGGGAGCCCACGGCCCACGCCGCCACCAGCACAAGCAGAAGGCGCTGCACCTTCATCGGCCCGTCCTCCCTGGAGTCCCGTGACGCCCCGCGGCTCAGGGCCGCTTCGCGAGCACCGCCTCGCCGGCAGCCACACCCTCGAGAATCTCGGTCCGCCCGCCTGCGGTGCGACCGATCTTCACGGTCCGCTTCACCGCGGCCGGCTGCCCCGGCACGTACACCACCCGGCTCCCGTCATCCTCCCGGAACACCGCCGTCGCCGGCAGCGTCACCGCATCGGGCCGGGCATAGACCTGGCAATGGGCGGTGCCGGTCATCCCCGGCACGAGCACCGGCCCCGCCGGGGCGGGCGCCACGGCGAACCGCGCCTCGAAGCGACCGTTCTTGGGGACACCCGTGAAGGCCTCGAGCGTGGCCGGCACCTCCACGGCGGGATACCCGGCCGGCTCGACCCGGCCCTTGAGCCCCGCGGTGACGAGATGCAGGTCCTTCTCCTCGACGCCGGCGTCGAACGCCACACGGCCCGGATCGACCACCGTGAACACGAGCTCCCCGGGGGGCACGTCCTGCCCCACGGCCGCCTTGGCGGCCACCGCCGCGGTCGACCAACTGCCGTCGTGGAGCCGACCGTAGTAGACGATCCCCGCGCGCGGCGCCTTGAGCACGATCTTCTGCCGGTCCTCCTTCAACTCCGCCAGCTTGCGCACGGCCTGGGCGCGCTGGTGTTCGTCCTTGGCCAGCTCCAGCCGTTTCTGGTCGAGCCGTAGGCCGATCGTGCCGCGGGCCTTTTCCAGATCGAGGGCGGCCCGGGCGGCGGCGCTCGTCACCGCCTCGTCCCGGCGCGGGGCCTCGATCGTGAGCTGCTCCTCCGTGTTGATGCGGGCGTTCTTGAGGCGGAACTCCGCCTGCTCCACCTCGAACCGGGTCCGCTGGAGGATCATCTCCTCGGTCTCCTCGGTGAGGTCCTTGTCCTTGTACATCTGCTGGAGTTGGCGCAGTTCCTCGCCGGCGTACTTGAGGAACTCCTCCGCCGCTTTGAGGCCGAACCGGGCCTGCTCCTCCAACTGACGGCGCTCCACCGTCTGCCAGCGCTTCAGATCCTCGGCGGCGATCCGGCCGGCGCGTTCGGCCGCGGCCATGTCCAGCGGATTCAAAGCTTCGATCACCGGCAGTTCGCGCCGGGCGATCTCCAGAGCCTTGTCGGAAACCGCCAGGGCCAGCTCGGCATCGGTGATCGCTTCGTCGAGTTTGCGCGCGTCGACCTGCACGAGCACGTCGCCGGCGTTGACCCGCGTGCCGTGCGGCACCACGGTGACGATCTCCAGCGGCTGGCGCCAGCCCTGGGGGTTGACCTCGACCACCGCCATGTCGAGCGGCACGAACGATCCCTTCAGGTCGAGCGCCACTTCGAACCGACCGCGCTCGGCGGTCACCGTTTCGGTCGGCTTGCTCTCGGGCTTCGCCTCGGGGACCTTCGCCTCGGCCGGTGCGGCCGGCTCCTGGGCCGACAGCGGGGCCACCATGGGCCCCGTCGAGAGCAGCGCCCCCACGAGCGCCACCCGCGCGGCGCGACACGACCGACCGCGTCCGCGGATGCCACGCGACGTCACCATGCTTCCCCGGCCCGCCAGATCACATCGCATCGCCGTGCCTCCTCCCCGAGGACCATCACCCGATCCACCGCCGCGGTGCGCGGGATCCCGCGCCTCTCCCCGACGGAACCGCGACGACTCTACCACGGGGGCGGCTGATCCGCCCGCGGGCCCGGCGCACGATCACTGCGGCGCCGGCCCCCCGGATTCCGGCCCCGGCTGCCCGGGGGCCGGGCCCCGGCCACCGCCGAGCTCGTGCAGGTAGTCGAGGGTGTAGATGCCGCTGGAGTGACCGTCGGAAAACTCGATGCCGTAGGCGTACTGCCCCACCGGGCGCATCGCCGCCACCGCCAGCGGCACCAGCTCCGCGGCGGCGAGCACCGGCAGGAGCGGTGGGGGGGCGGCCGCCCCCCGGATCTCGCGGCAGGTGGCACACGGGCAGGCATCCCGGAGGAGCCGCGGCGAGTACTCGGCCCGGAGACCGTCGGACCACACGATCTCCACGCTGCCCCGTGGCGTCCGCGCGATCGACTGGGGAACCGGTCCGGTCATGGCACACTCCTTCACGGGGCGGGTGGACGGCGGTTTCGGTGGCGCTGGTCCACGACCCGGCGCCCCTTGCCCTCGAACCGGGGCAGCGAGCCGAGGGGCACCTCGGTGACGTCGATCCGCAGGCCGAGGCGCAAGCGCAGTTCGGCGGCAACCCGGTCGGGGGCGTGGAGCCGGTCCTCGATCTCGACCGAAATGGAATCGAGGCTCTCTCGGGTCGCGACGGTGAGCCGGTATTCGACCACTCCGGGAAACCCGCGGATGATGCCCTCGACCGCCGACGGGAAGATGTTCACGCCGCGAACCACGAGCATGTCGTCGGTCCGGCCGAGGATCCCCCCCTCCAACCGCACCCGCGGAGTCGATCCGGCGGCGATCTCGTCGGTGGAGGGCCAGCGGGGCCGGACCACGTCGCCGGTGCGGTAGCGGATCACAGGGGCACCGATCCGCCCCAGGGTGGTGAGCACCAGCTCCGCCAATCCGCCCGGGTCGGTACCACCCGCAGGTGGCAGCGGAATGAACTCCGGGTGGAAGCACTCCTCGATGACCTCGAGTACAGGGACCTCGAGTACAGGGACCTCGAGTACAGGGACCTCGAGTACAGGGACCTCGAGTACAGGGACCTCGAGCGCCGGGATCTCGGGCGAAAAAACGACATCGGGCACCGCAGTGGCTCGCTCCGCTCCCCTCACTGCGGGAGTTACGCCACCCACACCCCAAGGCCCCACCTCACTGGCCCCGGCATGGTCGAGTACCGCGGCCCCCCACGCCACCGCCAGCGCGGCGCGCACACCGGGCACCGATCCCCCCGGCTCGCCCGCCACCACCACCAGACGGATGGGCAGACTGCGGATGTCGATCCCCGCCTCGGCGGCCACCTCGGCCAGATGGAGCGCATAGCTCGGGGTGGCCAGCAGCACCGTGGCACCGGTGCTGCGCGCCAATTCCAACCGCGCCAGCGACGACATGCCGCCGGTGGGGATCGCCATCGCACCGGCGGCGACGACGCCATCGAAGCCGCTCCAGAAACCGAGGTACGGTCCGAACGACGAGGCCACGAGGACCCGGTCGCCGGGGCCGACCGCGCCGCGGGCGAGAACCGACCGCCAGCACTCCATCCACCAGCCCCAGTCGGCGGCGGTGTCGAACACCGGCAGCGGCCGACCGTGGGTGCCGCTGGTCTGGTGGTAGCGGACGTACCGGGCTGCCGGAAAGGTGAGGTTCGCCGGCCGTCCCGTCGCCGCCGCACCGGCGACAAGCTCGTCCTTCGTGGTGTACGGCCACGCCGCGACCGCAGCGAGCGACTCCGGTGGCGGAATCGCGCGACCAAGCTTCGCCGCGTAGAAGGCGTTGCCGGGGAGGATCGCGGCCACCATGGCCCGGAGCCTGTCGAGCTTGAGCCGGTCGAGGCTGGCCCGATCGAGGCGCGAAGGAGGAGGCGCGGACGGCATCCCCCGATTATTGCATCAGCGGCGGGGCACCGAGGCTGGGAATCCCCTGGCCCGGAGCATTCTGCCGCGGCGCCTGGAGTGCCGGCGGCGGGAAGGCGAGGGCCGGTGGTGGCAGCGGCTGGGCGGGAAAAGCCCCTGGCGAAGGTGCCGGAATCGGTTGCAGGACCGGGCGCGGCGGGAGCGGTGCGGGGGCCGGCAGGCTGCCGGCGGCGAGCCGTGCCTGCTCCGCCCGGGCCGCGACCTCCTCGGCCGGTGTCGCCGCCGCCGGAACCATCGCCAGATCGACCACCCGCTCGTCGCGGATCTCGAAGGGCCACACGTTCTCGGTGACGAAGTCGAGGGGAAAGACCTGATACCAGGGCAGCGGGAAGGGCTGACGGACGGTGAGCGTCTCGTATCCGTCCTTCACCAGACGGATCTTCCGGGTGCCGTAGTAGATGAAGTCGGTCGACACGGGGGCCTGGCCGAGCTGGTAGTCGTCGACGTAGACCAACGCCCCCGGGGGATTGCTGCGGATCGTCATGCGCCGCTGCACGCAGCCCGCGGCGCCGGCGGTGAGCAGCGCGACAGCCACGGCAATAACGACGATGGAGCGGGGGATGGAGAGATGCATGCGCGGAACGTAGCAACGGGGCACTGCCACCGCCAGTCCAGCCGGAATCGGCGGTGCACGCCCCCGGAGCCGTATCGCGGCAGCCCCGGCCGGACGGTTAGAATCCGGGGAGTCGTGGGTCCTGGCGGCACCCCCCGAGGCGGGTCGAAGCGTGGGAAACGGTACGAGCTTGGTCTGTCACGACCTCTCCGACATCGGCCGCCGCCGCGCCAACAACCAGGATTCCCGGGCCGTCCTCCCTCCCGCCGATCCGCACCAATACCAAACACGCGGCTGGGTGTTTCTCGTGGCCGACGGCATGGGGGCCCACGCCGCCGGGGAACTGGCCAGTTCCATCGCCGCGCGGCAGGTGCCCCTGGTCTACGAGAAGACGGCGGAACGGTCTCCCCCCCGGGCACTGCGGCGCGGCATCGAGCAGGTCAATGCCGAGATCCACCAGCGCGGGGAGAACGCCGCCGAGTTCCGGGGTATGGGCACCACCTGCTCGGTGCTCGCCATCCTGCCCCGGGGGGCCCTGGTGGCCCAGGTGGGCGACAGTCGCGTCTACCGGGTGCGGAACCACACCATCGACCAACTGAGCCGTGACCACTCGCTGGTCTGGGATTTGGAGGCCAGCGGCGGGCTGTCGCGCGAACAGGCCGGGGCGGCACCGCGCAACATCATCACCCGCTCGATGGGGCCCCACGCACGCGTCGAGGTTGATCTCGAAGGACCGTTCCCGGTCGACGACGGGGACGTCTTCGTGCTCTGCAGCGACGGCCTCTCCGGACAGGTCGCCGACGAGGAAATCGGCCTCGTGGCGGCGACCCTCGAGCCGCGCCGCGCCGCGGAGACGCTCCTGGGCCTGGCCCTCATCCGCGGTGGTCCCGACAACGTCACGGTGATCGTGGCCCGGGCCGGTCCCGAGGAGGCATCGCCGCGGAACCGCCGCGGTGGTGACTGGCCACTCACCGAGGAGGAGCCGCCCCCCCGGCAACGTGCCCGGCCCGCCTGGTGGCCGCTGGCCGCCGCCGCGGTGGGGTTGTTCATGTCGCTCCTGGCCAGTCCCTGGAGCGACCTCACGCAACGGCTCTCGGAACCGCTGCGGACGATCTGTCTGGTGTTCAGCGCGGCGGCGCTCCTGGTCGCGGTGGCGGCACTCGTGACGGCGATCATCGGTTTCCTGCCCACCGATCCCGCAACGACGTCCGTGCTTCAGCCGGGCGGTCGGCTGGGTCGCGGCCCCTACCGGACGTACGACTGCCGTCCGCGGCAAGCGCTACTCGACGGCATCCTCGCCAGCATCGAATCGGCCGCCGACGGCCTCGCCGACGCGCAGCGCCTCCCGACCCTCGACCTGCTCGGCCGGGCCCGCCAGGCGGCCACCCGCGGCGCCACCGCGGAGGCGCTGGCGGAGGTCGCGGCGGCGGTGGCGATCTACACCCGTTCGTTGGAGGCGGCCCGTTCGGGCGAGACCGTCCGGAGCCCTGCCGGCCCGCCACCGCCCCCGCCACCCCAGGGGCTGGCATGACGATCATCACCCGCTACGTACTCCGCGAGTTGCTCCAGGTGTTCCTCGTGGCCCTGGGGGCGCTGACGCTGTTCATGCTCGTCGTCGGTCTGGTCAAGGAAGCCCAGCAACAGGGGCTGGGGCTGATGCAGATCCTCGCCCTGGTCCCCTACATCCTTCCGGAGGCGATGCGGTTCGCCGTGCCCGGCACCATGCTCTTCGCCGTGGCGAGCGTGTTCGGGCGGATGTCGGCCGCCAACGAGATCACAGCCCTCAAGGCGGCCGGGATCAGCCCGCTGGCGACGATCCGTCCTGCCCTCGGCCTGGCCGTGGCGGTGAGCCTCGTGTCGGTGTGGCTCAACGACGTGGCCGTGTCGTGGGGGCGCGACGGCGTCCGCCGCGTGATCGTCTCCAGCGTCGAGGAGATCATCTACGGTCGCCTTCGCCAGCAGCGCTCCTACAGCACCGCGCAGGTGTCGATCAACGTCAAGAGCGTCGAGGGCCGGACCCTCGTCCGCCCCACGCTCTCCCTGCAGCCGATCGGTGGTGGACCGGCCGTGACGATCTCCGCATCCGCCGCCGAACTGGAGGCCAATGCCCAGGCCGGTACACTCATCGTGCGCTGCCGCAACGGCACCCTCCACGTCGGCGACGTCAAGGCGGTGTTCCCCGACACGATCGAGCGCGAACTGCCCCTCGACGCGGTGAGCCGCAAGGGGGGCGGGTCGACGAGCCCGTCGGAGATCGCCATGGCCGATTTCGCCGCCGCCCGGGCGGAGCAGGCGGAGCGGATCAGCCGCATCGAGCAGCATGCCGCGGCGAAAACCGCTCTCGCCCTCCTCGAGGGGCGACTGGAGGGGACGCTCCCCAAAGCGGTGGATCACGAGCGGCAGGTGTTGAAGTCGGAACGCGGCCGTCTCCACCGCATCATCATGGAGCCGTGGCGGCGGTGGGCCAACGGGTTCTCCGCCTTGTGCTTCGTGCTGGTGGGCGCCCCGATGGCGATCCGGCTGCGGAACGCCGATTTCCTCACCAGCTTCTTCCTCTGTTTCCTCCCCATCCTCCTCGTCTACTACCCCGTGTTCATGTTGGGGGTGTCGCAGGCAAAATCGGGCTCCGTGCCGCCTGTGGCGGTGTGGATGGGGAACCTCCTGGTGTGCCTGTGGGGTGCGTGGCTCCTCCGCCGGGTGGTGCGCACCTGACGGCGGCAGCCGCCGGAGTGCTGGCCGACGTTCCCACTCGGGGGCCGGTCTGGCAGACTGCCGACACCTTTCCGCGCGGAGCCAACCATGCCCCGACCGCTCACCCTGTTCACCGGCCAGTGGGCCGACCTGCCCCTCGACGAGCTGGCCCGCAAGGCGCGCACCTTCGGCTTCGACGGCTTGGAACTGGCCTGCTGGGGTGATCATTTCGACGTCCGCCGTGCCGTGGCCGAGGCGGGCTACTGCGCCGCCGTCCGCGACCAGCTCGAACGGCACGACCTGTGCGTCCACGCCATCTCCACCCACCTCGTCGGGCAGGCCGTCTGCGATCGGATCGACGAGCGGCACCGGGCGATCCTCCCACCACACGTGTGGGGCGACGGTGATCCCGCGGGCGTCAACCGCCGGGCCGCCGCCGAACTGATGGAGACTGCCCGCGCCGCACGCCGCCTCGGGGTGGCGGTGGTCAACGGTTTCACCGGGTCGTCGATCTGGCCCCTGCTCTACTCGTTCCCCCCGGTGCCACCCGACTGGGTCGAGGCGGGGTTCCGTGAGTTCGCCGAGCGCTGGCATCCGATCCTCGACGTGTTCGCCGAGTGTGGCGTGCGCTTCGCGCTGGAGGTCCATCCCACGGAGATCGCCTACGACACGGTTACCGCCCAGCGCGCCTTGGAGGCGATCGGTCGCCGGGAGGAGTTCGGCTTCAACTTCGACCCCAGCCATCTCCACTGGCAGGGCGTCGACCCGGTGGAGTTCATCCGCGCCTTCCCCAACCGCATCTACCACGTGCACGTCAAGGACGCGATCACCACCCTCGACGGCCGTGCGGGCATCCTCGGCAGCCACCTCGGCTTCGGCGACCCGCGGCGCGGGTGGGACTTCCGCTCCCCCGGACGGGGCGGGATCGACTTCGAGGCCATCGTCCGCGCGCTCAACCAGATCGGCTACGAGGGCCCCCTGTCGGTGGAATGGGAGGATAGCGGGATGGACCGCGAGCACGGGGCGGCGGAGGCGGCGGAATTCGTCCGCCACCTCGACTTTCCCGTGGGCAAACGCGCCTTCGATGCCTCGTTCAGCGAGGAGCCATGATGGGAACCCGGCCACGATCCCCGCGGTCCGGGCGCCGCGGGCAGGGCGTGCTGGTCGCGCTGCTCATGGCGCTGGCGGGCCGGCGGGCACCGCCGCGGCGGCCGCCGACCGCAGCCCCCCCGCCCCGCTGGCGGCGCTCGAGGAGGAGTTCGCCACCACCCTCGCCGATCTCGTCCGGCGCTGCCGGCGCGGGAGCGAGGATCGGCTCGCCACCCTCGTCGCCGAATGGCCGTTGCCGGCGGCGGGAGCCCGCCAGCAGATCGTGGCGGTGCCCGACGGCTGGACCACCCCCGACTGGCTGGCAGGCCCGGTGGCGACCGGCTTGTGGGACGACTTCCGCGCCGCCCGGCGGCAGCGCGCCGCCGGCTACTTCGCCCTTGCCGTGGAAGCGGCACGGGCCCACACCGCGATCCCCACGCGGGCCGAAGCAGCGCAGGGGGAGCGCCCCGCCTGGCCCGACCGGGGCGCGGCGGCGGTGCACCTGCTCCACCTGGCCCTCCGCGACGATCCCGACCATGAACAAGCGCGCCGGGTCGGCGGTTGGGTACGGCGCGGGGAGCGGTGGGTTTCCCAGGGTGTGGACCGGCGCCTCGACCGGGGCGACGAATACGACCCCGCCTTCGGTTGGCTGCCGCGCGGCCGTCTCGACCGGTACCGCGCCGGCGAGCGCTACGATCTCGGCCGCTGGGTCGATGCCGCCACGTTCGCCGGGCGACCACGGTCGCTGGAACGGCCGGTGCGTTACGACAGCGACCACTGGCGGATCGCCTCCACCACGACCCAGGAGCACACGGCGGCACTCGCCGCGGCGCTCGAGGAGACGTGCCTCGTCTGGCGGCAGGCCTTCGGTGGCTACCAGGCGGAGCCGGCCACCCGGGAGCGGCTGTTCGAGGGCCGGGGCCGGGCGGCACCCGCCGAAACCTTCGCCGCCACCCTCGTGGGTGACCGCGAGGAATATGTGCGCGCCCTGACGACGGTCGAGCCGGCGGCCGCGCGCACCGACGGCATGTACTGGTCGCCCACGAAGACCGCCTGGTTCATGGCCGACGACGACTGGCGGACGGGTGACGCCGACGCGACGCGCACCGTGCGCCACGAAGCCACCCACCAATTGTTCGCCGAGACCCGGCCCACGAGCCGAATGGCGGGGGAGCGCGTGGGCTTCTGGGCGATCGAGGCGGCGGCCTGCTACATGGAGAGCCTGGAGACGGCCCCGTACGGCTGGACTCTGGGCGGCCCCGCTGCCGGACGGATGCCGGCCGCCCGGGAGCGGGTCCTCGAGGATGGTTTCCAGGTGCCGCTGGAGGAGTTGGCGGCCCTGGGGCGGCGCGAGTTCCAGGCCGACGAGCGCCTGCCGAAGATCTACAGCCAGATCGGCGGACTGGCCGACTTCTTCATGAACGGCCAGCAGGGGCGCTACCGCGACGCGTTCGTGGAGTATCTCGTCCGCGTCTACACCGGTTCGGCCACGGGCGACTCGCTGGAGAAACTGTGCCGGCGGAGCCACGCGGAGCTTGACGAGGAGTTCCGGCGGCACCTCGCCTCGGCCGAATCGGCAGCGGCAACGGCTCCGGCAGCGGCCCCGTCCGTCGAGCGGTGAGCCGCCGCAACGGGCCGTTGGGCCAGGCAGGCGTCGCACCCCGGCCTCACGGCCGATTGGTACACTCGTGCCCGCCCTTTCCCCGCTTCCGGAGCCCATCCACGATGGCACACGCTTCTCGGCCTCTGCCGTTCGACGACACCGACACACTGGCCATCAACACCATCCGCACTCTGGCGATGGATGCCGTCGAGGCGGCGAAGAGCGGCCATCCCGGCACCCCGATGGCCCTCGCTCCGGTCGCCTACACGTTGTGGCGTGACTTTCTCCGCTACGACCCGCAGGACCCGACCTGGCCCAACCGCGACCGGTTCGTCCTCTCCTGCGGTCATGCGTCGATGCTCATCTACGCGCTCCTCCACCTCGGCGGTGTCCGTCGCGGAAAGGGCGACACCACGCCGGCGGTCAGCCTGGACGCCATCCGCCGCTTCCGCCAACTCGACAGCGTGTGTGCCGGTCATCCGGAGCACCATCTCATCGGGGCGATCGAAACGACCACGGGACCACTCGGTCAGGGGTGCGCCAACTCCGTCGGCATGGCGCTGGCCGCGCGGTGGCTGGGGAGCCGGTATGCGGCCGACGGCACCGCGCTGTTCGACTACGACACCTACGTGTTGTGCAGCGACGGCGACTTGATGGAAGGCGTCTCCGCGGAAGCCGCCTCGCTGGCCGGGCATCTCGGGTTGGCGAACCTGTGTTGGATCTACGACGACAACTCGATCACGATCGAGGGAGAGACACATCTCGCCTACAGCGATGACGTCGCCGGTCGGTTCGCCGGCCTCGGGTGGCGTGTGGAGCGTGTCGACGACGCCAACGACGGCGCGGCCCTGCGACATGCCCTCGAAGCGTTCCGGGAGGAATCTTCCCGGCCGACGATGATCATCGTGAAGAGCGTGATCGGTTTCGGCGCGCCGAAGAAGGCCGGTTCCCACGAGGCCCACGGCGCTCCCCTTGGCGCCGAGGAAATCCGCGGGGCGAAGGCCGCCTACGGGTGGCCCGTGGACGCGACCTTCCTCGTCCCCGAAGCGGTGCCCGCCCGGTTCGGTGCGACTCTCGGTCGCCGCGGTGCTGACGCCCATGCCGCGTGGGCTGCCGGTCGTGACCGTCTCCGGGCCCAGGCCCCCGACCGCGCCGCGGAACTGGACGACATGCTCGCCAGCCGGCTGCCCGCGGGCTGGGAGGCGGCGATCCCGAGCTTCCCCGCCGACCCCAAGGGACTCGCCAGCCGCGTGTCGTCGGGGAAGGTGATCCAGGCCCTCAGTAGCTGCATCCCCTGGTTCATCGGTGGGTCGGCCGACCTGGCGCCGTCGACGATGACGCTCGTGCCGGGGGCCGGCGACTTCGCCGCCGCCACCCCCACCGGCCGCAACCTCCACTTCGGCATCCGTGAGCATGCGATGGCGGCAGCGGCCAACGGGATGGCGCTGTCGGGGCTGCGTCCATACTGCGCCACGTTCTTCGTGTTCCTCGACTACCTCAAGCCGTCACTGCGGCTTTCGGCCCTCGGCGAACTGGGGGTGATCTACGTCCTCACGCACGACTCGATCGGCCTCGGGGAGGACGGCCCCACCCACCAGCCGATCGAACAGTTGGCCAGCGCCCGGGCCGTGCCGGGACTGAGCGTGTTCCGCCCCGGCGATGCCAACGAGGTGGCGGAGGCGTACCGCACCATCCTCGGCCGCCCCCACCGGCCGGCGGTGCTCGTGCTCTCCCGGCAGAATCTGCCGACGCTCGACCGCACCACGCTCGGCCCGGTCGCGGGCGCGGCGCGCGGCGCGTACATCCTGCGCGAGGCGGCCGGCGGTCGCCCCGACTGCATCCTCATCGGTACCGGTAGCGAGGTGGGCCTGTGCCTCGATGCAGCCGTGGCTCTGGAACGCGACGGGATCCGGGCGCGCGTGGTGAGCATGCCCTGCTGGGACCTGTTCGCCGAGCAGGACGCGGCGTACCGCGAGGAGGTCCTGCCGGCGGCGGTGACGGCGCGGGTGGCCTGCGAGGCGGCCTGCGGCTTCGGCTGGGAGCGGTGGATCGGCGACCGCGGCCGGTTCATCGGTATGAACGGTTTCGGGGCCTCGGCCCCGGCCCCCACGCTCTACGAGCACTTCGGGATCACCGCAGCTGCCGTGGCCGCCGCTGCCCGGGCGCTCGTCCGCTGAGCGGGTGCCGGCGGCGGGAAGCGCTCACGGCTGAGCGCTCAGGGTTGAAGCTCAGGGTTGATGGTGCGAGTCGCCGATCACCGCATCCTCAGGATCGACACCGGCCTTCACCTCCCCGTGGTGGTTGCGGAACAGGTGGTCGTCGAGGTGCAGGGCATGGGGCCCTACGCGCTCCACGCGACCATCCTCGAAGAGCACGTGGTGCCAGCGATGGGGGTGATTGTCACTCCAATGACCATCCTCGTCGGGGGCGTCGGCCATCAGCGGATGGTGGGTGCGGCCGAAGTTGACGTAGGGCAGGAGCGCGCCGGTGGCATCGCGATGGCCAAGCGTGTAGCCGAAGTCGCCCCCCATCGACCGCACCATGAGATCGAAGGCCTGCTGGTCGCCGGCCGCCTCCACCCGGCGCACCTCGTCGAGTGACGGGATGACGTAGCCACTGCGTGCCAACGTCGAACCCGGCACGAGAAAGGTTCCGTCGTGGGCCAACAACCGCTGCTCCGACACCAAGGTCGGGGCATAGAGGCCGGCCCGCGACAAGGGGCCGGCGGCGGGCGGCATGGGCAAATGGCGGTGCTGGTCGGCATATCCGGCCAGTGCCCCACCGATCGACCCCAGGTTGCGCTGGGCACGGATCGACCGGGCCTGGTCGATGCCGTCGAGCACCATCGGCATGAGGAGCACGCAGGCGGCCATCGCGGTCGCGGCGAGGATCGCCCGATCGATCCACATCCGCGCCGAACGCACCCGTGCCGGAGGCGCGGATTCCGGAGTGAAGATCCGGGGCGTGGGCAACGGCCCGCGGGATCGCGCCACATCGCGGTGGGCATGGGTCTCGACGAACCGCAGGGTCCGCCGCGCGAGGCCAGCAGGGGGCCGGTCCTGTCCACCGTCCCAGGCCAGCGGCAGGGCCGCCCGCCGCAAGTGACCGAGCTCGCGCTTCAGCGCGGGGCCGCCGACGGGATCGGCGAGGGCCTGATCGACCCGCTGCCGTTCGGTGTCGTCGAGCGCCTCGAGGAGATAGCCGACAAGTTCGTCTCGCATGCCTGAAACCCGCGTCGCTGGTGCAGCCGTGCCTGTCGCCGCCGCTGGTCGTCGTGCCGTTGATCCGCTCGACGAGATCGGGAGGCCCTTCAGGATGTGCTGCCGTGGTACGGTCGGTCCGTGGTGGGATCGGCGACGACGAGCTCAGGGGATGTTTCCGCTGGCCTGCCACGACTGGTTGAGCTTGAGGAGGGCCGAGTGGAGCCGGCTCTTCACCGTTCCCACCGGCACCCCGAGCACGTCGGCCGCTTCGCGGTACTTCATCCCCTGGTGATACACCAACAGCAAGGCCCCGCGCAGCGTGTCGGGAAGATCCTCGACCGCTGCCCGGACCCACTGCCGGGCCTCTTCACAGGAAAGCCGCTCGTCAGCCGTTTCGTCCCGCCCGGCCAGCATCTCCACCAAGGCCCCGACGTCGTCGTCGCCGGTCCGCTGGTCGAGACTGACCATCCGGTGACGGCGATTCCTCCGCTGGGCGTCGATGGCCTGATTCGTGGCGATCGTGTAGAGCCACGGTCGAAACCGTCGGCCCTCGTCGAAGCCCTCCTTCTTGAGGTATACTTGGAGAAACGTCGCCTGAAACACATCCTCGGCCATTTCGGCGCTGCCGAGGTACCGCTTCAAATACCCGAACAACTCCGTCTCGTACCGGTGGACGAGCGACTCGAAGGCCGGTTCGTCCTGGGCGCTGCGGAACCGGCGAAACAACTCCTCGTCCGATCCACCGTCGCCAGAACCATCATCGGCCCGCCCTCGACCCCCCGCGCCGGTGCGTTCCAGAGCGTCGTCCCGCCCCGTACCCCTTGGCGGCCGACCCGCGCCTCCCGGTTGGCGGTCTCGACCACCCACCCCACCCTCGTGCCCACTCTCCTGCGCAGCGGAAGAGCCGTCGTGTTCGCCATCGCCGGCATCGGAAGTGCCGTTGGTACCCGGCACTCCGTTGGCCGATTCCGATCTTGCAGCCCGACCGGTACGTTCTGGACGGCCAAACCCACGATACACCCCCGTGGACGGTCTCTGACCGCCATCGGCACCGGTATGGGAATCGTGACTGGACATGGTGGGTACGCAGCGCGACGCGGAAAGGTTCACCCCGGAAACCCACCGCAACCATCGCTCGGAGAGTATATATCGGAAACCCTGCTCCCCCGCGAAGTTCCGTCCC
>RFRL01000041.1 GCA_009924545.1 Planctomycetia bacterium
GACGTAGCTGCGGCCCGCCGCCACGCCATCCACCCAGGCGTCGAAGGTGAGCGGTCCGTCGAGCTTCACGTACACCCGGCCCAGGCCGACGCGCTCGCCCGAGATGCAGGGGAAGTCGGTCTCGCCGCTGGCGCGCACGCGGTAGCCGCAGTTGAGGACGTGGTACCAGATGTTCAGCTCGGCGGTGGGGTCGGTGTCCATCGTGGAAATGAAGTCCACGGCGGGGACCGGCCGGCCGTCGGGGCCCGGCACCTCCTGCGGCACGTCGACGATGAACTCGTTGGCACCGATGCCGTCGAAGGCGGGGATGTCGAAGTTGGGGAGGCGCCCCGGGCCGTCGCGACCAGCGGTGCCGGGGAGCCGGCCGACGGTGTTGGTGAGCCCGTTGGCGGAGTGGGCCGGGCCGCACACCGCCCCCTGCCGCTTCGCCCAGCGGAGCGTGGCCAGGCCGAGCGTGGGCCAGTGGTGCTTCGAATCGCCCCCCGGCGGAATCTGCTCGGTGAGGCGCAGGAGGTTGAGGTGGCCGGAGACGTGCGAACCGAAGCCCGACACCTCGACGTCGTAGCGCAGCAGATACGGCGGTCGGCTGACGTCGTCGGGCTTCCCGGTGAAAAAGCGCTTCTGGTAGTCGAAGCACGGGCCCCACGTGAGGCAGCAGCCGACCTTGAGGTCCTCCCCCATGCACTGGCGGAGCATGTCGATCGGCTCCACCCCCTCGGTGGGCGAATCGTAGTGTGCGCAGCCGGCGGCATGGATGTGGTGGTCCCCCGACCACCAGCCGCGCCGCGCGGGGTCGATCCAGCGCCGCACCGTGTGGTGCACCTCGACCGGCTTCCCCGCCACGACGAGGTCGATCGTCTCGGGTACCGACTCGGGACCGCGCGACATGGTCACGCGGTACGCGCCGTCGGGGAGGCGGATCGCCTCGCCGTCGAAGCGGTAGATCTGCCGCTGGAAGAACAGGTCGGGGGCGAGGCGTTTGGCCTGGGGTGGATAGACGCGCCCGGCGGCGTCGGTGATCTCGATCTTCGCCGCCGCCGGTCGGTCGGGCTCGTCGGTGATCCGGAACGTGACCGGCTGCGACGGCACGGCGCGGAACGCCATGTCGGCGCCGCCGCGCGGGCCCTCCGCCCCGAGCCGGCACTCGATCCGGGCGAACGCCGGTCCCGCCCCGCGGGAGAAGAGCTCGACGATGCGGTACTCGAGCCCGAGGCCGGAGAGCTCCTTCGCCAGCGGCTGGCGCTCGACCGCCGCCAGCGCCAGCCACCGATCGGCCACGTCGGCCGGCCGCGCCTTGGCAAGCGGCTCCGCCTGCGGACTGGAGAACAGCATCGCCTCGCGCTTCCCCGCGGGGTTGATCACCTTGACCAGACAGCTCCGCCACCCCTGCTCCACCAGTTCGACCGGACCGCTCTGGCCCACCACCCGCGGCACGTCGCCCGAGCAGTCGATCGCGCACAGGCAGAGCGGATCGAGCGCCTCCTGCACGGCGTGCGCGGTCTGTTGGTCGTCGCCATCGGCGCGGAGCCGCGCGAGGATGTCGCCCGGCAACGGGGCCCCGATCTGCCCGAGCGCCTCCGCGAGGCGCGTGGTGGCCGCCAGCAGCGGCTGCCGTTCCACCCGCTCGACGCGCGGCCACGGGTCGGCGCCGGCCGCCGTCACCGCGCTGCCTCGCCCCGCCCCGACGCCCCCGACCACCGCGAGTGCCACCAGGCCATGGAACCACAGCCTGGCGCCCCTCAGGGACGAGGTGCCGGGAGCGAAGCCCCGACAGAACCCGGGGGTTTTCCCCTGGCCACAGGCCACGGAGGGAGTTTTTCCATGATTGGCAAACAGTCGCATCGGCAGGTCCTCCCCCGTGTGCCGTCGGTCACTGCCGACCCGTACCGGAAGGCAAGTCCTACCGCACCAGCCCGCCGGTCAGCAACGACCTTCGTTCGAGGATGGCGTCCGCCGGCTCCGTAGTCGCTCCCCGGCATGTCACCCTCCTTGGCGGTGAGCAGGGCCGTGAACTGGGGCGCTTGCCGTCGGCCGTGACATAGGTGTGGAGCGACAAGCCGATCTGCCGCATGTTGTTGAGGCAACTCGACCGCCGGGCTGCCTCGCGTGCCGATTGCGTCCTCGGCAGCAGCAGCCCCACGAGCAGCCCGATGTTGGCGATGACGACGAGCAGTTCCACGAGAGTGAAGCCACGGCGGCTGCGGATCCTGGACGCGGTCTCCACGGCGTGTGCCGGGCGGTGAGCGGCGCGCGGACGACTCCACTCCACCGCGGCCCGCATCCGACACTCCACGAGCTCACTCTGTGATCCGATTGTGAGCGTGCTCCGGAGTACGGGGGGCGCCGGCCCCTCGTGCCCGCCCATCGCTCACCTCTGCGACCGGCCCCGCGCGCGTGCGCCTCCCGGCGGCAGGGACCCTCCCCGAGCGCTCGTGGAGCCACATCGCCCCCAGCGCCGCCGCAGTGAACACGTGCCACAGTGCGTGGCCCTGCCAAATCGTGTCGGGGCCCGTGAAGCGCCGCGCCACGTCGAGCTCACGGCACGCCACTGCCGCCACCAGCAGGCACAGCGCCCCCACGAGCCAGCCGGCCCGGAAGCGCGATGGGCGCAGGAGGTTGTCGCCGACTGCCACGGCCGACACCAGGACGATGAGCGTCGTGAGCACAGTCCGCGCCGGCAACGACCACTTGAAGGCATAGAACGCCCCCTCCGCCACCCCGACCAGCGCCACGAGCACGCCCCACGCCGGGACCCCGGCGATCCGTCGCGGCAGCCAGCGCGCGGCCGCGTGGGCCGACAGCGCCAGCAGCGGTGGGTACATCGCCGCCACGTCGAGGCGCTGGCCCTGGCGCGTGAGCGAGGCATGGAAGAGCCCGCTCATCAGCCCGAGCCAAACCATCGCGACGGCGAACAGCATGCCGATGGCTGTTTGATCGACGCTTGCCGCGCCGCGGCGCCGATCGTCACGGGCGATCCCCGCGGCGTACAGCCCGACGAGGACGTAGGCCAGGTTCGAATAGGTGTTGGCACGCGTCCGGATCGTGCGCTCCCGCTCGATCCGCTCGCCGTAGCCGGGTCGGTCGAGCTCCCGGCTCGGCTCCCATCCGCCCCACGGCTCGCGCCCGTCGAACCAGTTCGCCGCCAGCGCCACCGCCGCGCCGAGCAGGAGCGTTCCCCCCCAGGCCGTCACGTGCGCGAGCGGTGACACGGCATCGTCGCCGCGCAGCATGATCACACCCTGCGTCGGCGCACCCAGCGCCGCAGCCCGAACATCGCCATCGCCCCGGCTGCCAGCCCGATGGTCGTCGGCTCGGGCACCGGCGCGAACGTGGCCGCCAGCGTCCGGCCGAGCAACTCCTTGCCGAAGGTATTGGCGTGGATCACGTCACGGAAGTAACTGTCGTACACGGCGCCATTCACGACCCGCGCATCGAGGGAGCCCCCCTGGGCGAGGATCATGTACTCGCCCCACACCCCCAGCATGTCGAGGAAGCCCACCCCCGTCTCCCGGGAGATGCGCAGGAGATTGGAGCGGTAATCCCCTTCGTACGTTGCCAGGGGATCGAGTTGGTCGGTCGGGCACCAGGCTTTGTTCCACGCGAACGAGCCGGGAACGAGTCCCGGGTCGCCGCGCACGTTGCCCATCTCGGCGGGGTTCCCCGGAAGGCTCGCCACCCACGGGCCGTAGCCGAACGCCCCGGTCATGAGGAGGATCTCGGGGGTGTACCCGAGATGGTCATGGACGCTCGGGGAGCGGATCTTGTCGATCACGTCACGGATCGCCTGGTAGCCGGCCGCCGTGGCCGGGGTGCTGATCCCGCCGATCACGACGACGTCGGGGCGCTGGTCGATCACCGCCTCGTTGAAGCGCAGGGAGGAGTTTGCCACGGTGCCCGTCACGAACGGGTACGTGGCGTTGACGGGGTTCCACTTGTCGATCCCCGCACCCCCACCCACGGCCGTCACCACGTTGACGCGGCTGCCGGGGCGCGACCGCTCCACGAGCACGTCGAACGCCGAGTTGGCGGCGTCGTTGACGATGCTGTCGCCGAGCATCACCATCGTCACCGGCGCACCGGCGGCGAGCCGGGCGTCGGTGCGTGGCAGGGCCGCGAACCGGTCGGGGGCCGCCTGGTAGGGCAGCTCGGGTGCGGCCGCGAGCCCCGCCGCCCGCGGCCGCTGCGCCCAGGTGGCGTCGGACCAGGCCGCCACGGCACTGCGGTCGGTGACGCGCTCGACGCGCACGTCGTCGATGCGCAGGGTCGCCCCACTCCCGCCATGGAAGCGGACGGCGGCGGCCGTGGCATTCTGCTGGACCCGCGAATAGACCGTCTGTTCCGTCCACCCCGCCGCCGTGGCGAGACTCGACCGGTAGTCGTCGGCGATGAGATCCTGGCCGGTCGGACCCGGCGACCGGGAGTCGAAGTTCCAGGTGGGGGCCGGATTCATCGACACCGTCGACACCATGCCGGCGTAGCCCGTCGGCGGCGCCGAGAGGGTGGTCCGGTAGGAGATGCGCACGTACTCCAGTGGGCTCACGGCGAACGACGGACTCCGCCACGATTGCCCCACCGCCATGTCGAGGTACCCCGACGGATTCCAGCCCGCCGGACCGGTCCCGGAGAAGGTCCAGTCGGGGCGCGGATCGGTGGCGAAATCGGCGTCGAAGATCGACTGCCCCGAGGCCCGGCCGAGACTGCCCAGCACCGCCAGGAAAACCGCCGCCACTCGCAGCACCATGCTCCCCTCCCCGCGCGAAACCAGCGTGCACAACCCGCGGGATTGTAGCGGGCACTCCGTCGCCGGCGCACCGGCTGGCGACCGTTGTTGCAGAGCCCGCTCCCCGTGGATCATGACGTGACGACGACCCCACCGCCAGCGCGGCCAAGAGGCCGAAATGGATGCCACTCCAGGCGGTGATGTCGTCGCCGTGACGCCGCCAGGATGGCAGGGGTCGCGATCGGGGCGGCCCCCCCGAAGCGGGCAGACGCCCGAGGCGGGCGTCGCTATATTCCTGCCACGTCCCGCCCCGCCCTGCCCGGAGGCCTGCCATGACCGGATCGCTGACGACCCTGCCCTGGATTGCCGTCGCCCTCGCCACTGGTGCCGTGGCGATGGTCCTCCCCTCCCGCGCCGGGGCCGCCGAGCGCACCCAAGAGCCCAAGCTCTTCGAGAAGGAGATCACGATCACGGCCAAGCTCGGGTACCTGCTCTCGCTCCCACCGGGCTACGACGCCGACCCGGCCAAGAAGTGGCCGCTCATGGTCTTCCTCCACGGTGCCGGTGAATCGGGGAGCGACATCGAGAAGGTGAAGGTCCACGGCCCGCCGAAGCTCATCGCCGCCGGCACCTTCGACCATCCCTGCATCGTCGTCTCGCCGCAGTGCCCGGGCCGCGGCTGGAACGCCGACCTCGTAGCCGCGCTCATCGACGACGTGTGCCGCGAGCAGCGTGTCGACGAGGACCGCATCTACCTCACCGGGCTGTCGATGGGGGGATTTGGCACCTGGGCCCTGGCGGCGGCGCGGCCGGAGCGGTTCGCGGCCATCGCCCCGATCTGCGGCGGCGGCAATCCGGTCGACGCGATCAAGCTCCGGGGTCTGCCGATATGGGTGTTCCACGGCGAGAAGGACACGGTCGTGCCCCTCGCCGCCTCGCAGGTGATGGTCAAGGCACTCGAGGCGCTCGGCCAGAAGGACAACGTGAAGTTCACGATCTACCCGGACGTGGGCCACGACTCCTGGACGGCGACCTACGACAACCCCGAGTTCTACACCTGGCTCTTCGCGCAGAAACGGCCCGCCGCGGCCGGGAAGTGAGATGGGCACGACAGTTCACGGCCTGCGGCTGCGGCATTCCACGGCCGCTGCCTCATGGCGCCGCGGAATCGCCGAGTTGGTTCTCGTCCGCGCGGCCATCCGGCGCCGCCGCCGCCACGCCGCGCCGGCAGCGCAGCAACCGGCGGATATCGCCGCCAACCCGAACGTCGAGGGCTCCGGGACGGGGGTCACGCTGAACCACTGTCCCACCTGCCCGGCGGCGTCCACGGTGACACTCGTGCCGCCGACAGTGAACGACGCGATCTGGTTGGTCGCACTGAACGTCACCCTCCCGACGATCGACCCGTCGGCGAAACGGACTGCACCGACGAGGAAAGGATCCGCGTAATCGACATGCTCCACCAAGACCGGAGCCACGGGGACGATGCCATTGAAGCGGGTGTACAGTTCCTCGAGGATGTCGCTGAGCGCGACATCGTCCGGTGAAAAACCGGGCCCGATCAAATTGCCGAGGGCATCGCGCCCCTGTCCTCGGGTGTTCCAGTACATGAAGTTCGTTTTGCCGCTGGACAGTGCCGCCTGATAGACCATTTCGTCGTAGTATGCCGTGCCGTGCCAGGGGATGACCAACCCGCCTCCCCCGGCCCAACTCTTGGGGGCGATCCAGGGAGTGAGGTTCGCTTCCATCGTGGCATCGACGGTGGCTCGAACATGCCCGCGCACCATGTTTGCAGCGACGATCACCTGGCCGAAGGCGGTGAGCAGTGGATTGGACGAACCGACGGTGTATTCCGGACGGGAATTGACGATATTGGGCGAGACCCATCCGTAAAGTGTCGGCGCGCCGGTGTTGCCAAACAACGGCCCGTCGGCTCGATCGAAAAACTCGAGGTGGCCGTTGGCATCCGGGATCACGGGAACTGCGGGTGCCGGATCTTCCGGGTCGCTGGTGCTCGGATAGGCCAGGCGGGCGGTTTCGTAGTTCCCGGCGCTCACGCCGGGAAACCGTGCTCTGAAGGGGTCGTACACCGCCTCGTTGAGAGCCGCGTTCACTCGCCCCTTCATCGCCGAGTTCCAGTACAGGTAGGGCTCGCCGGCGTTGGTGGCCCCGTAACGCCGGTAGTCGGCGATCTCCTGGAGTGGCATCGTCGAATTGAAGTCGGGATGCCGAGTTGCCAGCGTTGCTCGGACGGTCGCGAACCGAGGGTCACTCTCCACCGCTCGCCACCGTACCGGGTCGTCGGGATTCATCGACCAAATGCTGTAGTTCGTCTCCATGTCGATCACCAGGCCATCGACTCCGTCGCTGGTCGGAACCCGGCGATCGAGTGCCACCTTCAACCGGCTGAAGTAATCGTCGTAGACTGCCGCGGCCCGTGCCGTGCCCTGCGTCGGCCAGATGCCCGGAACCTTGGCCCCGGTAGTCGGGTCGGTGACTCGGTCCGCCGCCTGGGTGAAGAGATTGGTGAGGCCGGGGTCGTTGAATCGCTCGACACCGTAGACGAACAGGACGCGCTGTCCTGCCGGGCGACTGGCGAGGGTGGCTGCCGCGACGGAGGGATCCCCGTGAGCAGCCCAGTCCCACCCGGCATTTGTCGACTCGGACGGCGAAAACAGGTTCACGCCGACAAAAGGAGTGATTCGACTGGGATAGGGTGTGGAACCGACTGGCGAAGGATTGTCCGGCACCCAAGAAAATGCCCGGAATGGCCCCATCGTCGACTGCGCGGCCGCCCAGTTCGACGCTGTCATCGACAGCATCCCGACGAGAACGATGATCATGGCGGCAACCCGCGGAACACCAGCCAGAATGGCCCCCGCGATGCCGCGAGAGAGCGTTCGAGAATGCATGATGGTGACTCCGGTTGAAATGCGTCTCTGCACCTTCTGGGGGATATACCAGCCATGGCGAGCACACGCAAGCAACATGCCGACATAGCCTCGCCGAGCAGTTCGCCCCGCACAACGGTCGCTTCTCCGCACGACGATCCCGTCACGTCGGCGGCCCCCGCGGGGCGCGTGCTGTCGATCGACGCCCTGCGCGGCTTCGACATGTTCTGGATCATCGGCGGCGACGCGCTGGCGCGGCGCGTGCTCGCTCGGCTCGGTCCCGGCTGGCCTGAGGTGGCCAGCGCCCAGTTCGAGCACGTCGCCTGGGAGGGGTTCCACTTCGAGGACCTGATCTTCCCGCTGTTCCTCTTCCTCGTCGGCTGCGTCCTCCCCTTCTCGCTGGAGAAATACCGGGCCCGCCCCGCGGACGTCGCCTGGCGGATCGTGCGGCGCACGGCGCTGCTCGTGCTGCTCGGGCTGGTCTACAACTCCCTCCTCGCCTTCCAGTGGCCGATCCGGACGCTCGGGGTGCTGCAGCGGATCGGCATCTGCTACGGCCTCGCCGCGGCGATCTTCCTCGCCACGTCGCTCCGCGGGCGCGTGGCCGTGCTCGTGGCGCTCCTCGTCGGGTGGTGGGCACTCCTGGCCCTCGTGCCGGCCCCCGGCTCCACGGCGGGGCCGTTCACTCCCGAGGGCAACATCTCCGGCTGGGTCGACCGCACGATCCTGCCGGGAAAGATCCTCGAGAAGTACTACGGCTTCGGCGACAACGAGGGGCTACTCTCCACCCTCGGAGCCCTGGCCACGACCCTCATCGGCACGCTCGCCGGCGACGGGCTCCGGTCCGGCGTGCGCGGGCGGCCCCTGGGACCGTGGACGAAAGTCTGGGGCCTGGCGCTCGCCGGCGCGGTCTGCCTCGCCGCCGGCTGGGCGTGGTCCCCGTGGCTCCCGGTGATCAAGAACCTGTGGACCAGTTCGTTCGTCCTCGTGTCGGGGGGCTGGTGCCTGCTGCTATTGGCCCTGTTCCACGCCCTGGTCGACGTGTGCGGCTGGCAGCGCCAGGCGTTGTTCTTCACGGTCATCGGCGCCAACGCGATCACGATCTACTGTGCGCAGCGCGTCGTCGACTTCGGGAAGATCGCCGACTTCTTCTGCGGCGGCATCGCCGGGCTCTCCGGTGACTGGAAACCGGTGGTGACAGGCCTGGGCGGACTGGCGGTGAAGTGGCTGTTTTTGCTTTTCCTGTGGCGCCACCGGGTGTTTCTCCGCGTGTGAGCGGAGCGGGCGCGGCACCGTGCCCGAAGAGCGCGGCGAATCGGTGCCGTCGCCGTCAGGCCACGAGGTCGGCGAGGACGTGGCCGTGGACGTCGGTGAGGCGCCGGTCGATGCCGTTGTGCCGCCAGGTGAGCCGCGTGTGGTCGAGGCCCAGCAGGTGGAGCACCGTGGCGTGGACGTCGTGGACCGTCGTGGGGTGGTCGCGGTCGAGCGGCTTGTAGCCCCACTGGTCGCTGGCACCGTGGGTGATGCCGCCGCGGATGCCGCCGCCGCACAGCCAGGTGGTGAACACGAACGGGTTGTGGTCGCGCCCCCGGCCCCCCTGCGAGCTCGGCATCCGCCCGAACTCCGTGGTCCACATCACGATCGTGTCGTCCAGCAGGCCGCGCTGCTCGAGGTCGCGGATCAGCGCCGCCGCCCCGTGGGCCATCCCCGCCGCCAGCGGGCCGTGGTCGCGTTCGACGTCTTCGTGGGAGTCCCAGTTGCGCCGCGGGAAGCCATTGTCGTTGCCGCTCCACACCTGCACGAAGCGCACCCCGCGCTCGAGGAGGCGCCGCGCGGTGAGGCACTTGAGGGAGAAGTGCCAAGTCTCCTCGGCGGCGTTGATCTCCGTCGGCCACACGGGCGCCACGCGGTCGAGACCATACAGCGCGAGCACGTGGTCGGGCTCGTCGGCCAGCGACAGCGCCTCGGGGGCGGCCAGTTGCATCCGCGCCGCCAGCTCGTAGGAGCGGATCCGGGCCTCGAGCCGGGCATCGCCGGGGCGCGCGGCGAGGTGGCGGCCGTTGAGCCGGGCCAGTGCCGCGCGCGTGGCGGCGTCGGCCTCCGGGGTGACGAACGGGGCGGTGGCGCGGAGGTCGGCGATCGGCGCGGCGCTCCCGGGCGTGACGACGGTACCGGAGTGCTGCGCGGGGAGGAACCCGGCGTCCCAGTTCTTCACCCCGTTGGAGGCATAGCCGCGGTGATCGGGGAGGACGACGAACGTGGGGAGGTTCTCGTTGTCGCTGCCCAGCGCGTAGCCCACCCAGGCGCCGGCGCCGGGGAAACCGGGGAGCACGAAGCCGGTCGTCTGGAGGAGCGTGGCCGCGGAGTGGACCCCCGACGTGCTCACCATGTCGTGGATGAACGCGATCCGGTCGACCACGCTCCCCAGCGGCGCCACCACGTCGGCCAGCTCCTTGCCGCACGCCCCGTACCGACGGAACGGCCAGATCGGCGCGAGCCAGGGCCCGAGGCCGTTCTGGAACGCCTCCACCGGCTCGCCGAAGTCGCTCGGCTGGCCGTGCCGTTTCACCAGCTCCGGCTTGTGGTCGAAAAGATCGATGTGGCTGGCCGCCCCCGCCATGAACAACTGCACGACTCGTTTGGCCCGCGGCGGGTGAACGAGGGCCGGATGCGGCGGGCCACCGTCGGCCCGGGTCCTCTCCGCCTCGAGGGCCGCGAGGGCCAGGCCCCCCAGGCCGCCGCCGCAGGTGGCCAGCCAGTCGCGGCGCGAACACGCCCCCTGGGAAAGGGCGGCGGCGGGTGTCGGTGACGTCATCGGTGGCTGCTCCCGGTGCGCTCGATCAGTCGATGAAGGCGAACTCGGCGAGGTTGAACAGGGCCCGGCAGACCGCGGGGAGGCCGTGGGCGGCGTGCATGGCCACGAGCACCTCCGCCTCGGCGGCGTCGGGGGCCCGGCCGAGTGCGAGGCGGAAGGCGCTGGTCACCCGCGCCGCCGGATCGCTTCCCGCCGCGGCCGCCACGCGCGTTGCCAGTTGCTCCGCCTGCGTCGTCATGAACGAGTTGTTGAGCAGGGCCAGGGCCTGGATCGCCGACAGGCTCTCGGTGCGCTTCTCCACGCGTGTCGACGGGTCGGCACAGTCGAGGCTCGTCATGAACGGCTGCGTCTGGCTGCGGACGATGAACCGGTACACGCTCCGCCGCCAGGTGCCGCGGTCGAGCGGATCGGCGAGGTCGTAGCGGTAATGCGGCGAATGCTCCGGGTGTTCGACGCGGAAATCCTGCCACCCGGGGCCGCCCATCGTGAGGTCGAGCGTGCCGGCCACCGCCAGCACGGCGTCGCGGATCGCCTCCGCCTCGAGCCGGCGCGGGTTTTGCCGCCAGAGGAATGCGTTGCCGGCATCGACGGCCGCCGCCTCCGGCCGGTGGAGCGACTGCTGCCGGTAGGTGGCGCTGGTGACGACCAGGCGGTGGAGATCCTTGAGCGATCCTCCCCCGTCACGAAACTGCACGGCCAGCCAGTCGAGCAAGTCGGGATGGCTCGGTGACCCTCCCATGCGTCCGAAATCGCTCGGCGTGTCGACGATGCCACGGCCGAAGTGGTAGTGCCAGACGCGGTTGACGATGCTCCGCCACGGGAGCGGGTTGGCGGGGGAGGTGAGCCATGCGGCCAGCGCCCGGCGCCGCTCCCCCTCGGCATGATCCCCGGGCAGGTCGAACCTCGAGGGCAACCCCTCCACGAGCGACAGCGTGCCGGGACCGACCGCGCGGCCCGGGGCGTTGACGTTGCCGCGGGCGAGGACATGGATCGGCCGGGGCACCCCGGCCCGCGCGCGGCTGGTCGCCGTGTAGAGCGTCTCGAGTGCGGGGAGCGCCCCGCGCTCCGACCGCACCGCCGCTTCCTCCGCCGCGACGGCGGCAAGCTCCGCCGCGAAGGGCTCGCGCGCGGTGCGCAGCAGCGCCTCGCGCTCCGCCGTGAGCGCGGCCGTCGCCGGGGCGGCGGGAGGCCACGCCCCGTCGACGAGATTGGCCCGCCCCCAGCGTGGCGCGGCCTCGATCGAATCCAGAGCCGCCACCGTCGCCCCGTGGGCGACGTTCGTGCCGTCGCCGTCGAGGGCCTCGACCTCGGCGAGAGCGCAGATGAAGTCGTCTTTCCGTGCCGCGAGGCGCGTGGCCGTGATCCGCAGGTATCGCACGTTGACCGGCGCCGGCAGCACCACCGGCCGTGTGCCCGGGTTGGCCTCGTCGGCAGCGGTGCGATCGGCGATGACGACGACGCCGCGCGAGAACTCCGCGTCTGCCGCCCCCTCCACCCGGTAGCGGCGTGGGAACCCGAACCCCGCGCCGATGCCGTTGAAATCGTCGCTGCAGGGATGGAGGACGACCGTCGCCAACGCCACGTCGCGGCCGAGGTCGACCTGCACCCACTTGACCGACTCGGCGGCGGGCTCGATCGCCGAATGCCAGCCATATTCGGGGCCGGGGTTGGCGGCCTTGGCGGCGGTCGTCAGGGCCGCGTCGAGCTCGGCCAGCCGGGGCCCGGCGGCAGTGATGACCGCCCCCTCGACGTCCTTTCGCCGCGCCGCGACCGCGGCCAGCCGGCCGTCGAGGGCGGCATGGGCGGCGGCCACCGCCGGATCGCGGGCAAACGTCCGTTCCCCGCGGTCGAGGGCCGCGAACACCGCCTGGAGGGCGTAGTAGTCTTCCTGCGGCACGGGATCGAACTTGTGGGCGTGGCACTGCGCGCAGTGGATCGTGACGCTCGCGAACGTGCCGATGGTGGCGGCCACCATGTCGTCACGGTCGAGATGCCGCGCGATCTTCCCGTCGGTCTTCGTCTCCGGCACCTCGACGTGGCCGATGAAGTCCCACGGCCCGGCGGCGATGAACCCGGTGGCTGCGAGGGCGTCGGCCGAATCGGGGGAGATGACGTCGCCGGCGATCTGCTCGGCCACGAACCGGGCATACGGCATGTCGGCGTTGAGGCTGCCGACGACCCAGTCGCGGTAGGGCCAGGCGTGGGGTCGCGGTTTGTCCTTGTCGTAGCCGTGGGTGTCGCCGTAGTGGACGACGTCGAGCCAGTGCCGCGCCCAGCGCTCGCCGTGGCGCGGCGAGGCGAGGAGCCGGTCGACGAGCTTGCCGTAGGCGTCGGGATCGGGGTCGGCGACGAAGGCCTCGATCTCCTCGGGCGTGGGGGGCAGGCCGACCAGGTCGAAGCTCACGCGGCGGATGAGCGTGCGCCGGTCGGCGACCGGCGCCGGGGTCAATCCCCGTGCCGCCAGCGCCGCCTGGATGAAGCGGTCGATCGGGTGGACGGCCGGCTCCACGCCCGCAAGCGCCGCGAAGGCCGCCACCGGCGCCGGCACCTCGGGGAGGTGGAGCGGCTGCCAGGCCCAGTGGTCGAGGCGCGGGTCGCGGGCCGCCTCACCTTCCTGCCCCGGCCAGGGGAGCCCGGCATCGACCCAGGCGGCGACTGCCGCCACCTCGGCGGCCGACAGCGGCGGACCGTCGGGGGGCATCCGTTCGTCGGCGTCACGCGACGCGATCCGCGTCACGAATTCGCTCTCGGCCGACCGGCCCGGCGTGACCACCGGCCCGAATTCGCCGCCGCGGACGAGCGCCCCACGTGAGTCGACGCGCAGACCGCTCTCCTGGGCATCGGCGCCGTGGCATCCGGCGCAGCGCTTGATCACCAGGGCCCGCGCCGCGGCATGGGCGTCGGCGGCGGGCGGCGGCTCGGCTGCGGCAGCGACACTGGCCAGTCCCCAGATCACCGCGAGGACATGGAATCGTCTTCGCATACCTGGCACCTTCGGGGGAAGTGACCGAGTTTACCCTCTGCCGGCGGCAAGGGGCCAGGCGAGACAGCCAGCCGGAGGTCAGGGCGAGGCGGCAACCAGCGCGCTGATCTTGCGGCAAAACCTGTCGAATGAAGCGACACTCCGGGCCGCGACGAGATCGAAAGAACGCGTGAAGGCCAACTGGTGGCGAACCGGGTCGTAACGATCTGCCATCCGCTCCGACAGCCAACCCTTGGCGTCGCGCGTCACCTCGGGGTCGGCAGGGCGCACTGCGTCGGCCGCCAAACCACTGCTCCCGCGAAGCGACTCGGCCGCGGCCACGAACCACGTCTCATACTCCCGGTGCGCGAGCGTGACCACCGCCGGCACGTCAGCGGCTTCGCTGGAGATACTTGCCAGCAGCTCCGGTCCGAGGAGTCGAGCCGGGCATTCGTCCTCGCTGTCGAGCAAGACGAGCACGACGCCACTCAATTGCCGGGCCTTCGCCGCAGCCTACCTGACGACGCGCGAGCGTGTTGACGCGTCATGGCAAAACGCCCCGGCTTTCACGCGAATGGGCGGGTTCACGTGAATGGCAGCCGCGGGATTCGCGTCCCGCGCGACGCGCCACAAGAGTTTCTCGACCGACAGCACCTCACCGTGTCCCTCGACGATGGGCACGAACGCGGTCATGGCCGCCGATCCTCGATTTCAAACAGTGAAAGTTGCTCCTCGCCACGGGCATCCGTCACCGCATCGGCTCGCGGAGCGAGCTGGTTCAGCCGCAGCAGTTCCCCAGGGGTGAAAAGGCGCTCCCGGAGCATTTGCCGCCCGGCATCGTCGAGCAGTCCGATGCGGGTCAGGCCGTCGTGGTTCTCGACGGCGTAGAGCGCATCAGCGTCGATATCCGGATTGTCGAGGAGGTCGGGGCTGTGGCTCGTGACCACGATCTGCGTGGAGCGCGACGCTTCGCGGAGCGCCGCCAGGAGGATCCCCGCCGCGGCCGGGTGGAGCGCGGTCTCGGGCTCTTCCAGACCGATCAGGGATGGCCGCCGGAGGCTGGCTGCGTCGTCACGGCGTTGATGGATCGCCAGCAGCACCCCCAGGGCCCGGAGCGTGCCATCCGACATCGACGCTGCCGGAAAGCGCCAGGGATGCTGCTGCCCCTTGACCGCCTGACAGAACTCGATGGTCTCCTGCGCTCCAAGCGACTTCGCCGCCGCCGACTGGACTCCGGGTACGATCCGCGCGAGGAAGTCGTTGACCCGCTCGAGCGTCGCACTGTCGAGGTTCTGGAGGACGCTGGCCGCGTTCCCCCCGTCACGGCGCAGGAGGTCGCCCGGGTCGGGTTTCTGCAGCGCACTGATTTCCCGAGGATTCAGGTTGTAGACCTCGATCGCCGCCAGCGCGTCGTACACGGGTCGAAACACCGGCTGCCCCGATGCCGCCACGAGCATCAATCGGTCCGCGAGGCTCGCCGGCAGCGTCGCTTCCGAGGTGTTCACGACGCTGCCTGACTCGACCTTGTAGAAGGCTTTGCGGGCCCCGAACTCGGAAGACTCGACACAGCACTCCTCTTCCTGGACCTCGTAGCCTCCGTTCTGCTTCGCGCCAACCCGGAAGCTGTAGTGTCCACTGCTTCCGGTAGCCAAGGCGAAATCGAGACGCAACGCGAAGTGATTGGGACGCCCACCCGAGCGCCGGCGCACTTCCTTGATGGTGCCCCGATCCCGGAGGGCGTGATCCAGCGACGTCCGGAGGGAGTCGGCGACGAACCGCGTCGCGTCGAGGAAGTTGCTCTTTCCGGAGCCGTTGGGGCCCACGAGAAACGTCAGCGGCCCGAGACGGACGTCACACGCAGCGATGCTCTTGTAGTTGCGCAGCCTGACGCGACGGATGACGACGGAATTGACGCTCATGTCAGTACGACTTGCATGGCTGCGCGGGGACCTCCCCGGGCTTCACCGTCACGCTGTCGAGGCCGTTGACGGGTCTCGTCGCCATGCACCTCTCACTGGGCAGTTCCTGCGGCGAGGATAGGCCGTTCTCCGCTCCTCCCGCAAGCATTCGCCCGGACCACGGCGAATCCACCGATCGTACCCGCATGAAAACCGGCGGAACGCGGTCGCACCCGCTCCACGGCAGCGATGACCCCCGTCCCCGTGTCGCGCAACCTGGTGCGTGCCGAAAAAACCGACGATATTGTCTCGCGATTGTCTCGCGCCGGCCGAAGCATCATCATGCCGGCCGACCCCGCACCGGTCCGCCCGCGCGATCGTCCCTCCCGATCCTTTCCGATGCACCGCACCCGCCGCGCGCTTGCCGGTGTCCTTCTCGTCTTCGGGGCGGCCGCGGGAGCACGGGCCGAGCCAGACGACGAGGGGATCGCCATCGGTCCGGCGAGCCGGATCGTGTGCGTGGGAGCGGCCGCGGGCCGGGCAACGCTCGAGGCGGAGGACGACTTCCTCACGCGCTTGAGTCCCTTCGACCGGGCGGTGCGGCTGGCGTCGGCCAAGCCGGTGTCGCCCGAGGCGTTCCGGGCGCGCGTCGGCGACGGTGCGGCGGAGTGGACCGATGCCGAACGGGCCCGCGTGCTCGAGGCGGCGGCGGCGGTGTCGCCGGCCCTGCTCCGCCTGGCGCTACCCTTCCCGGAGCAGGTGCTCGTGGTGAAGACGGCCCCCGGCACGGAGGGCAACGCCGCCTTCACGCGCGGTACGGCGATCTTCCTCCCGGAGCCGATGCTGCGCCGGGCCGGCGAGCCGCTCGAACGCCTCCTCCTCCACGAACTGTTCCACGTGCTCTCCCGCGCCAATCCCCTGCTCCGCGACCGGCTCTATGCGGCCATCGGCTTCGTCCACACCGGCGAACCGCGTCTGCCCCCCTCCCTCGACGCCCGGCGGATCACCAATCCCGACGCCCCGGTCAACGCCCACGCCATCCGCATCGAGCATGGCGGCGTGCCCTTCTGGGTGGTGCCGATCCTGTTTTCGGAGTCGGACGTCGTCGATCCGCAGGCGCGCGGTCTGTTCGCGGCGATGCGCTCCAAGCTCCTCCTCGTGGAGCGCGTGGAGGACGGCCCGCCGGTGGCACTCCTCGACCGTGGCAGCGTGCGGATGATCGACCACGAGGCGGCCGGCGGGTTCTTCGACCAGGTGGGGCGCAACACCGCCTACCTGATCCATCCCGAGGAGATCCTCGCCGACATCTTCGTGCTCGTGGTCCGCGGCGGCACGATCCGCACGCCGGCGGTCACCGACCGCCTCCGCCGTCTGCTCGCCCGGCAGGAGCAGCCGTGATGGCCACCGCCCCCGTCCCCCTCGATCTCCAGCTCAATGGCTACGCCGGCATCGACTTCGCGGCGGCCGACCTCACCCCGGCGCTGCTCGCCCACGCGGCCGAGGCGGTGCGCCGCGACGGCGGCGGGCAGGCGCTGGCCACGCTCATCACCGACGACCTGGCGGTGCTCGAAGCCCGGATCGCGCGCCTGGCGGAGTGCATCGCCGGCGACGCGCGGATCCAGGACACGTTTCCCGGGATCCACGTCGAGGGGCCGTTCATCCGGTCCGACATGGGCTACGTCGGGGCCCATCCGCCGGAGCATGCCGTCGCCGCCGATGTCGGGGCCGCCGCGCGCCTCGTGGCCGCGGGCCAGGGGCTCGTGCGGATGATGACGCTCGCCCCGGAGCGCGATGCCAACCAGGCCACGATCCGCTTCCTCGCCGATCGGGGGATCCTCGTCGCGGCCGGTCACTGCGACCCCGATCACGACCAGCTCCACGCCGCGGTCCGCGCCGGCCTCGCCGCCTTCACGCATCTGGGCAATGGCTGTCCGCACCTGCTGCCGCGGCACGACAACATCATCCAGCGCGTCCTCGCCTGCCGTGGGCTGCCCTGGATCACGTTCATCCCCGACGCGATCCACGTGCCGCCGTTCGCGCTGGCCAACTATCTCCGCGCCGCGGGGCTCGACCGGGCGATCGCGGTCACCGACGCGACGGCGGCCGGCGGGATGGGGCCGGGGCGATTTCGCCTCGGGTCGCGCGAGGTGGTGGTGGGCGACGACGGCGCCGCCTGGTCGGCGGACCGCACGCATCTGGTCGGTTCGACGGCGGGAATGGGGCAGGTCCGGACGGTGCTCACCGGCCCGGTCGGCCTGTCACCCGGCGAGGTCGAGCGCCTCACGGTCGAGAACCCGCGTGCGGCGCTGGCGTGAGGTCAGAGGCCATCACACCTCCCGCGGTGCGGAATCAGGGGCGACCGACCGCGGCGGCAGCCGGAGGGCGCTGCCACTTCGGTGCGGGGATGCCGTTGAGGAACCGCGTTTCGACTTTCGCCTTGTTGCTCATCGCCTCCTCCTCCCCGAGCCCGATGAGGCGATTGATCGCACCTGCCTTGTCCATCGGCGTGTCGATCGTCGGTGCGTCGACCCGGAGGTAGGCGTCTTCGGCAAGCAGCCTCCGGCAGACGTGGGCGGCCGACTGCGATTGCGTTTTCATGAGGAGGCCGGCGATCGTCGCCACCCAACCGAGCTTGCCCTCCACGGGCTGCGGCTTCCAGAACATGGAGATGATCGTGGCCAGCGGCCCCGGCACCATGAACGACAACAACTGCTTGACCAGCTTCTTGTCGATGTGCAGCGGCCGGGCGAGAAGAGTGGGCGTGAAGGTCGTGCCCACGGAGAGGATGGAAACGTCGGCAAGGTCCCAGCCGAGATCGGCCGCCTCCGCCAGCGCGACCACGGTCGGCGAATTGGCCCACACCCCACCGTCGATCGCCTTGGCATGGTCGATCTGCCGGGCACTGAAATAGGTCGGCGCCGCCGACGTCGCCAGCGCCGCGTCGAGCCTGTCGATGTTCTCGGAGAGCGTGCCATCTGGCCCGTGAGGGGTGCGGTAGACGATCGCCCGGTCGGACTCGGCGTCGTACGCCGTCACCGCGACGCGGACGAGCGCGTCGGCGAGCTGCGACGACTTCACCGTGGCAGAGCCGGCAAACGCGGCCCGGAGGCGCTCCTCCAGCACCCGGGCGTCGAACTTGGTCGCGAACCAGTGCTGGAATTCGAGCCACGCCCCGCCGACGTTGCCGTCACCCGGGAAGATCACCGGGCCGTCCTCGCGGTAGAAGGCGAGGATCCGGCCCGGGGGCACCCCCATCGCCAGACCGATGGCGAGGATCCCGCCGGTTGAGGTGCCGACGATGAGATCGAAGTGTTCGATGATCTTCTGCCTGGTCAGTTGCTCCAGACGGTCGAGGACCGCGGCGGTGAACGCCCCGCGGATGCCCCCGCCATCCAGGCAGAGGATCCGCCGCGGGATCCGCGCCGGCGCCGCGACGCTGGCCGGGGGCACGCTCCGACCCGGAGCGCCGCCGGTGACCCCGACTTTCTCCCGCCGCTCCCGCGCCACGGCCTCCAGTCGCGCGACGATCACCGCCACCACGTGGTCCACGTCCTGCGCGGCGGCGAGAGCCCGGTTCTCCTCGGTCGTGAGGCCGTTGTGGCACACCGCGAGGAGCTCCGGGTTGGCGTCGAGGAACCCGGCGGTCGCTCCACCGAGGCCGCCGAGGAGGAACAACGGCATCCGGTAGTGGCGTGCCGCGTCGATCTCCTCGGGCACTCCTGCCTGACCAGGGGCACCGTTCCACCACCGGCCCCCCACGGCGATGATCACATTCGTCTGCTCCGCGAGGCGCCGGCGCATGAGCGACAGGCTCGCCTTCGACGGCCTGTCCGCTTCGCTGGCCACGCCGACGACCTCCGCCGTCTCGATCACCTTCTCCTCGCAGACGTCGTTCCACGCGGGGATGTCGACGCCAAACCGCGCCGAGTCCTTGGAGTAGTACTGCGACACCACCAACAGCAACGGGGCGGGCCGACCGGTCGCGGCCTTGAAGGCCCGCGCCTCCTCCAGGAGCACGTCGCGGATCGTGGGATGGCTCCCGTGGACGAGCGTGCCGCCGCGCTCGAACACCGCCCGGGCGAGCCCGGCCACGAACGAGCGGATCCGCTCCTTGTCGGCAGCGCCCGTGTCGGTCGGCACCGACCCCGACAACCAGATCCGCAGGCCGCGCAACGTGTCGTTCATCGCTTCCTCCATCTCGCGAGATCCTTGATGTCCGACTGCTCAGGCCGCGGGCGCTGCCGGCGCTGCACACCGTGGGATCCCCCGCCTTCAGCGTCCCTTGGCGGCGTGGAGGAGGGCCAGCGTGTCGGGCCGGGTGCGGAGCCGGCGCCGGCCGCCGGTGGTGACCCGCTGCCAGAAGGCCTCGAGCGGCCCGCGCATCGCCTTCGCCTGGCGCTCGCGCCGCTCCCGGGAGGTGACCCCCTTGGCGATCGTGTAGCGCACCGCCCCTTCCTGGTTGATGACGATCGTGCAGCCGCCGGTCTGGTCGACGAGGTCGCCCCCCAACTTCACCGTGCAGGCCTGCGTCACCTCGGCCACGGTGTCGAAGAGGATCCGCCCGTCGGGAGCGGCGCGCCGCGCCACGCGGATCGATTCGACCATTGCGGGCGACACCTGCGCGACACCCTCGGGGGGCGGCGCCGTGAGGGGGAGGAGACGGAAGAAGCGGACGTGGGCCGGATCGGTGACGAACCGCCCCAGGGCGTTGGCCTGCCGCTCGAGCTCCTTCACCCCGGCGGGGCGCCCCGGCTCACCGTCGAAGCGGAGGTCGCGGAACGCCAGCCCGGGGATCACGAGCTCCGTCTCGGGGCCCTTCCAGCGCACCGCGTCTTCGGTCATGAACTCGACGTCGGTGGGGAAGATGTGGCGGCGCCGGAAGGAACGCATCAGCGCCTCCCGGTAGCCCCACTTGTCGGTCGGCTCCACCTCGGCGTCGGCGGTCACCAAGGCGCGCAGGTATTCCCCGAGGAGCATGTCCACCGGCGGGCAGTAGTCGATCGCCCGGATGCTCATCGTGAGGAACTGCGCCGCCACGTCGCTGGTCTCCTTGGCGACGGCCGCCAGCAGCGCGTCCGCCAGGGGCACCTTGCCGAAGAGCTGCGGATCGTGACCGGCGATCTGCATCAGCCGCGCCGTCTTCCGCCGGGTGATCGTCACGAACGCCTCGAACACCGCCGACACCAGCACCGTCCCCAGGTCGTGCGGCTCCTTCGCTTGGTCGTAGGTCACCGGACCGGTCGTACCGTCCGGGAGGAGATCGGCATCGAAGGCCTGGATCCCCGCCACGTCGATCGCCCCGCGGAGGGCCTCGGCCCGAGTGCCGGGCGACCGGGCGTGGCCGAACTCGCGGGCGATGGCGGCCAGCACCGAGCCGCGTTCCACCACGCCGCGCGACTGCCGCAGCGCCCCCTCGACCACCCCCGGGTAGGTGAAGTGGAGGAACAGCGCCACCAGATCGGCGAACCCCTCGTGGAAGGCGAGCACGTCGACGTTGGTCGGTTCCTGGAAACTGGCGCGGAGGCCGTCGAGGAGGGCGTGGGTCGTCTCGTGGGCGATGACGTCGTGCGACAGCGAGGTGAATACCAGCCCCCCGGGCACGGTGAACCCGGCCGGCTTCACCCCGGCGCGGAAGTAGCCGAACGACAGGTCCCCCGCCTCGCGGCTGTAGCCGGCGTTGGCTTCGGCGAAGGCGAAGGGACGCACCCGCAGCCCGGCGTGGCCCACTTGCTCCGGATCGAACGCCCACCCGATGTCGCGCCCCAGGGCGCGGCGGAACGCGGCATAGGTGAGGCTGCACACGGCATACGTCATCTGCAGGTGGAACTGGGCGTTGGAGGGGGAAGGCGCCACGCCGTCGGAGATCCGCCAAGCCGGGTCGTCGAGATCGAGGGGGGTGTCGTCACCAGCGAGCGGCTCCGGCGCCCCACCGGCAACCACCTCGAACAACTGCCCGCGCGGCCCCGGCTGGAGCGGCTCCCACGGCACCTCCACCTTCGCCACCCCACCTTCGCGGTCGGAAAGCGACGGATCGAGCGTGTAGATCCACAGCGGCCGGCTGAGCGGCTTGTTGCCTTCGCGTTTCCAGCGGTAGGGTTTGGCGAGCGCCTGCCGCACCACGCGCTGGCTGATCTGGTAGGCCGGCGCGGAAGCTGGCGCAGGGCCGTCGCTTGCCGTCGCTGCCGCCTGTTTCCGCCCCTTCGCGCCGGGCGCTATGGCGCGCTTCGCCGCTGCCCTCTTTCGCGGACCCGCGACCGGCTTACCAGCCTCAGGGCCACCCGGTTCAGGGCGGCCCGGTTTCCGGCTGGCGGGTTTTCGCATGTGGCGCTTTTCGCGCTGCGGTTTCTTCCGGGCCATCGTCCTGCCCTCGCTTCCTGCCTGGTCGGTGCTGCCTGGAGCGTGCTCCCGTCCGCCGCGCTCACGGCGGCGCCGGTTCGCTCCGCACCACGAGTTTGCCCGGTGCCCGGGCCACCACCCGCAGGCTCGTGCCGCCGGGCAGGTGGATCACCGTGGTGCCGTCGACCGTGGTCCACGTCGTTGCCCGGCCGACGGCTCGGTCGTCGGCGCCGCCGTCGGCCACGGTCGCCGTGCCGTCGGCGTGGAGGGAGAGGCGGCGGCGCGGACGGCGCGACAGGGGGAGCGTTCCGCCGGCGGGTCGGTACACGGCTCCGTCGGGGCCATCCTCCTCGAAGGCGTGGACCCACGTACTGCCCACGAGGGGCACCTCGGCCGTGTCGCCGTCGCTGGTCACGATACCTTCCTGTCACTCCCTGGCCCCGGCCCGACGCTCACCGCTTCCGCTTCCGTGCCGCCGGTTTGGTCGCCAAACCGTCCCGGGTGGTGTCGAGGGCCGTCCGCATCCGCAGCACCTGCTGGGCGGTGAACATGAACATCGCCGCGTCGTCGACATAGTCCATGTAGTTGACGAACATGTCGCCGGCGGGCCCGTTGTTGCAACTGATCTTGGGCCACACGGGCGACCCGTAGTTGGGCCCTTCGCAGTTGGGCGTGTCGGCCACGCCGTCGCCGCCGCTGCAATCCGGGGTGTCGCCCCAGATGTGGCGGAGGTTGAAGTAATGGCCCACCTCGTGGGTGGCGGTGCGGCCGAGGTTGAACGGCGCCGTGGCGGTGCCGGAGGTGCCGAACGCGGCGGTGTTGATCACCACGCCGTCGGTGGCGGGCGGGCCGCCGGGGAACTGGGCATAGCCGAGCAGGCCGTCGGTGAGCGGGCAGACCCACAGGTTGAGGTGGGTCTTCGTGTCGACCGGCCCGATGCCGCCGCTGTCGGCCGACTTCACGGCATCGTCGCTGGTGAAGCCCGTCACGGTGGTGCTCGTGCGGGTCACGTCGACGAGGTTGAAGGAGATCCGCGCGTCGGTGACCAGGCCCGTCCACGGGGCCGGCGTCTTGGTGCGGTCGGGGTTGGCGGCGCGGAAGTCACGGTTGAGGACGGCGATCTGGCTGTTGATCTGGGCGTCGGAGATGTTTTCCGCAGCCTTGCTGTGGACCACGTGGACCACCGTGTTGACCACCACGATCGGGGCTTCGGCGAGGTTGAAGCGGGCTTCGCGGCGTTTCGCGGTCGCCCCTTCGAGCTTCATGAGGTTCAGGCGGAACGCCGGGTACTTTTCCAGGAGGAGCATGTGGGCGGCCATCGCCCCACACGACCGGCGCAGGGGCGCCTTGCCGCGCCCCGGGGCCTTTCCGCTGGTTTTCCGTGCCATGGGATCACTCCTGTGATTGTTGAGCCGGGGTCATCGCCCGGCGGTGGGTTCCCGTGTCGCCCGTGACGGCCGCTGCTTTCGATCAGCCCCTGGTCCAACATGGCCGCTCGACCGCCCGCCACATCCGGCCATCTCCACAGGCGTGATCCGCCCTGGAAACCGGACGCCTGCCGCCGACATTCTCCCCACTGCCCGTGAGCGGCGCATTTGTAGCACGGGGACAGGCGCTCC
>RFRL01000401.1 GCA_009924545.1 Planctomycetia bacterium
GTTTTCGACTGGACAAAGGCCACGGAGGGACTTGGTCCACGGGCGGCCAGGCTGTGGACACACAGCCTGCAGCACCTCAGGGATGAGGTGCCGGGAGCGCAGCTCCCGTGAAAACTGGAAGTTTTCAACTGGACAAAGGCCACGGAGGGACTTTGTCCACGGGCGGCTCGCATCGGAAGTCGGACCGACGCACCGGGGTGGGTGACAAGGGCATTTCGGCTCGGCGGGTTGTCGAGCGAGGCGGGGGGGATCGCTCCCACCGCATTGGGAAACGCCGCGGACTGCCCAGTCGACACGCCGTCGTTGCCGATCCGGTGCGAGGAGGCCACGGCGATGATGTGGCCGCTCGCCGTGTCGTGGGCGTGGCCGGGGTTTCCCCGCCGTCACCTTGTCGATCGTGACGTCATGGGCACCCGTCACCCCAAGGGCGACCAGGCGCGCTGTGGCACGAGGTGTGAATCGAACGGCGTTCAAAGGTGGCTCTGCGATCGGGAACGGGAGCGCGAGCACGCACCCGCCACGACGAACCACCGGCGCCAGACGCAATCACCGCGCAGGCTGTTCCCGGGATTCTCACCCCGAGGAACATCCAAAGCACCACCGGCAGAAGCCCCACGGGAAACCCGTGGAGGGAATGGCCGGTCAGATTGCCGTCAGCAGCCGATGTCGGTTGCGACGGATGGGTGCTTGCAGGAGCGGATCCAAAACTGTGGCTACAGGTCCGATGGGGGAAACTTAGTGATTGCTGCCCGGCCGTCAACGAAATCTGGCGTGAAAGTGACGAATCGGGATGGATCTGGACGAATGGGCGCGGAACGCATTCTCGCTGGCCGTGGAAAAGTCCTCCGGGACTTTTTCCAGGCACGAAACCCTCCGGTGGGTGCGGCTGCCGTGCAGCCGATTCACGCGAGCTGGGCTCCCGGCACCTCGCCCCTGACGTGCCGCAGGCTGCTTGTCCACGGGCTGCTAGCCCACGCGCGGTGGGCGAATCGGGATTGTTCCGGACCAACCGCCGGTGCGCCAGCAAGGCGCCTGGCTACTCCGCCCGTACCGGGCTTCCGCAACAACTTCGAAAGCCCGGGAGTGGGCACTGCTCCTGGAGTCCGACCGCAAAAACCCGCAGTGACGAAACCCAAGGTGCCTTTGCAGGTGGAAACGATCATGCAGCAGTCTGCGCACCCGGGTCGGAGCGGCGCCCTCCTGATCGCCGTTCTCATCGTGCTTTGCCCGACGGCTGCTGCGGTAGAACCGCTGCCGGAGCCGCCCTCCGCCCCGGGGGCCGGGCCGCTGCCGGAAATCTGCCCTGTGCCGACGGGGGCCAACCCGCTGCGGGCCATGGAGACCGCCCGCGGGTTCTCCGTGTCCTCCTGCAGCAGCACCGCCTGCCACGGCGGCCCAAAGGCCGGCAATCACGATGTCCAATCGTTTGCCGCCACACTCTGGGTCGACGGCGATCCGCACGCTCGCGCCTACGAGGTGCTTCATGATCCGCGTTCG
>RFRL01000402.1 GCA_009924545.1 Planctomycetia bacterium
CGGCGATCCCGATGCCGTGGCCGCAGCCGTGTCCCGCGCCGCTGACGAGGCGCGGCGCCTCCGCGACGCCAGCACCCGGGTGGCAGCTGTCTGGCCCAGGGCCGATGCCGCCCCCGGGAAGGCCACCGCGGTGGCCGGTACGCGGAGTCCGGCGGGAGGCCTGCTGGGGCTGTTCCGCGGGCGGGCGGTAGCCGACCGGTTCGTGATCGAAGCCCACGGCTTGCGCGTGCGCGTCCATCCGCAGACCGGCGGGATCCTCTCACTCCGCCGTAGTGGCGAGCGGGGCAATCGCCTGTCGCAGTTGCTGGCGGTGCGCTCGACGCGCCCTCCCGGGCCCCCGGGATCCCCCTGGGAAGACCCGCTGGAACGGGCCGAGTACACGACGATGGTGGCCGAATCGGTGACGCGCCCGTCCGACGGCGCGATCGAGAGTCGCGGCCGGCTCGACCGCCGCGGCAGGGCGGTCGCCCGGTTTCACCAGCGGATCGCCATCGACGACCGTCTGCCCCTGGTGCGGCTGACGGTGACGGTGGAAGGGGACGGCGGAATCGGGCCGACCGCCGCGGTGAACCTCGAGTCGTACGCCTGCTGCCGGTTCGCCTGGAACGAGAACGAAGACGTCGACGTCCGACGCGGGCAGGGGACGCAGTCGATCGTGTCGGAGCGCACGCTGCTGGCCGCTCCGCACTTCCTCGAGATCACCGCGGGCGCCGCCCCTGCCGGATCGGGCACGACGATCCTCACCGGTGGTCTTCCGTGGCACCTGCGCTCCAGCCCGCACATGATCGACACCATGCTGCCGGCGGGCCCCGTGGTGGAGGCGGCCCTCGCCGTCGGCCTCGGGCTCGCCCGCCCGTGGGACCTGGGGCTCGCCTTCACCGCCGCCACCACCGCGCCACTGCCCCTGCCCGCCGCCGGCGTCCCCGACCATGTGCGCCTGGCGGCCCTGGGGCCGGTGGTGGAAGGGAGTCGGACGGTCGGCGCCACCGTCGGCGTGCTGGAAACGGCTGGTCGTGGCGGCGACGTACGGATCGAATGGCACGCGCCGATCACGGCGGCGCGGATCTGCGACGCGCTTGGCCGGCCGCTCGAAGGACAGCCGGTCGAGGTGACGGGACGCACGACGTCGTTCCACCTGCGGCGCTATGGCTGGCTCCTCATCGACCTGCGGTTCGGTGCGGCCGCCGGCACCGGGGAGGCAGCATGATCGTCACCCTCGACGGTCCCGCCGGGTCGGGCAAGAGCTCGGCGGCCCAAGGGCTGGCCAACCGCCTCGGCTGGGCCCACCTCAACACCGGGGCGATGTACCGCGCCGTGACCCTGGTCGCCCTGCGGCGCCGGCTCGACCTGGCCGACGGCCGGGCGCTGGCGGCGTTGGCGGCTTCCCCGGCCCTGGAGTTCGCGCCGGGCGTGGTGCTGATCGACGGCCGGGACCCGGGCGACGCGCTCCGCGGCGCCGACGTCAACGAAGCGATCAAGGCGGTGGCCGATTGCC
>RFRL01000403.1 GCA_009924545.1 Planctomycetia bacterium
ACAGTATTCCTTAAATTGCGATACCACTGAGTTACATTGGTAAATTGGTCAACATAACGGTTGTGTTTTTTTGGGTCGAGTGTGTGAGTAACAAACCAATCCCAAGTATGATTAAGTGCATATTCCATAAATCTTGACTTGGACCGACGACCAGAAGCCACTGGGTCAGCGACGACAGGAAACACCTCGCCGGTCTCGATGTCGACACGCTCACGATACACACGCATAACACGCTCGCCGGGTGTGACATGTTGAACCAATTCATCAACAACCGACTCACGACCATGATATGCAACGACTTTGACCAACCCGGACTTAAAAACAGACTTCTTAAAAATCAAAGCAGTATCCCCTATATATCGGGGATACTGTGACAAAGCAACTATAAACAACAATGCAGCAATACATCACACAGTCCCCAAAGTGTAAGCGTAAACATCATAAAACCGACCGCAGCCAGTGTCAAATACATAATTATTTACAACATGTAAAGCATTTTTTTTCGTGGTAAAATACATCATGCTGGAGCGCAGGTGTAAGCAGCCAAACAGCGTCCCCCCAGCACAAAAAAAAGAGCGCGCGATCACCTGCTAGCGGTGGTCGCGCGCTCTCGATTCACTACAACAAAAAAAAAGCGCGGGAAAAATAAAAGTGTCTAGAACGCCACAAACCCCAAATTTTCAACCGGGTTATTGCACATAGACAAGAATAGATACAACTCAGACTCTCACGAACACCACAGCCCCACACCACGCCACTCGCCGTTAGGCAGGGGGGGTTATACTAACCCCCCCAAAATCCAGCATGCCGGCATGGTTGCCGAATCAAGGGTACGCTATCGCCGGACTACGTCCGCCCTTGACACGGCAGCCACGCCAAGCCGGAGCCGGGAACGACCGACCCCGCCGGTACGGCCTGCTACGCCGGCCGTGATCCGGCAGGGGTCTCGATGTCCGTTACCCAGGCATCGTCAGCCGAACCCCAACGCACCCACGCCACCGGCAAAGAGCCGGAAGCAACCTCGAACCAATCAGAGCCAAAATCATAAAACCAAGGCCGAGAAATTTTCTCAAAGGTGCAGCGCTCGACTCCAGCCGACACCGACCAACGCCGAGAGCCAGCGCCACGAATAGACCCCAACTCGAGCGACTTGCCCATATACTTTGAGATATACCGCACAGCACGCTCAGACGTATCGATACGGCCAGCAGTCGTCCAACCCCACCGCTTGACGGCATCAGGCCAAACAAACAACTGGCGACCGTGAGAGTACTTGCCCGTTGCAATCATAGCCGACTCAGGAACACCAGAGAGTAGAGCATGATAGTGCCAGGCACCGTCCTTGTGTTTTTCAGGCACCAATGCATATTCTAGACCCGGATATACAGTATTCCTTAAATTGCGATACCACTGAGTTACATTGGTAAATTGGTCAACATAACGGTTGTGTTTTTTTGGGTCGAGTGTGTGAGTAACAAACCAA
>RFRL01000404.1 GCA_009924545.1 Planctomycetia bacterium
CGGCCCAGCTGCCGGTCGCCAAGACCCTGGCCCAGTTCGCCTGGGGCGTCATCCCCGACCTGACCTGGGCTGAGATTGACCCGCTGGCCCACATGACACCGGTTGGCTGGATCGGGCGGAGAACCTGCTGTTGTTCGGTCCCAGCGTTGCAGGCAAAACCCATCTCGCCGTCGGCAACTGCCAAGGCCTGATCGGCCTGGACCGATAAAGGGGGATCACGTCACCCTTCCTGCTGGGGCCCCAGGGCCTCTCCGGCGCCCAACATTAGCTTCCTTAACCTCAGGCCTATTCTCAAGAGTCTTCCCCGACCCGTACTCCTGCCTTGAGCTTACCTTCAGGATCAACCGGAAGACGGGTCTCGCTGGGGATCGCTTGATCTCAAGCAGACTCCCCAAAAAAAAGGGCCCTTGCGGGCCCGTGGGATGGAAGCGAACAACGGGCCTCAGACGAGGGCGTTGATGGCGTAGTCGATGTAGTTGTTGGCGATCACACCGGGGTCGCCGGCGATGCCGTGGTTGGCCTTGATGTAGTTCAGGGCCTCGACGTACCAGGAGGGGGAGAGTTCGAAGGCGCGGTTGATCTCGTCGAGACCGGCGATCAGGTACTCGTCCATGGGACCGGTGCCGCCGGCCACGAGGCAGTAGGTGACCATGCGGAGGTAGTAACCGATGTCACGGGCGCACTTCTCCTTGCCGCGGGCGTCGGAGGCGTAGTTGTTGCCCTGCATCTGGGTGGTGTAGGGGAACTTGGCGTAGACGGCCTGGGCAGCGCCGTTGACGAGGGAATCGGCGTTGGCGGTGAGGGCCTTGGCGGCAGCGAGGGCGTTGGCGGCGCGCTCGAAGCGACCGAAGGCGGCGTTGATCTCGGTGTTGGAGAGGAAGCGGCCCTGGGAATCAGCGGCGGCGACGGCTTCGGTGAGGGGGGTCTTCATGACGATGTCAGAGGAGAAGAAGGTGAAGGGATGCCTGTGGAGACGCCCGCTCAGGCGACGGCGGCGGCAGCGCGATCGAAGTAGGTGCCGATCTCGCTCATGAGGGCGGAGCAGTCACCCTGGGTGATGCCGTTGCGGTCGTTGGCGATGGCGATGGCGGCGTCCTTCATCTTGCGGACACCTTCGGCGACGGAAGCACCGGGAACGCCGAGGGCGAGGTAGGTCTCACGGAGGCCGTTGAGGCAACGATCTTCGAGGACGGAGGCGTCACCGGTGAAGACGGCGTAGGTGACGTAGCGGAGGATGATCTCCATGTCGCGCAGGCAGGCGGCCATGCGACGGTGGGTGTAGGCGTTGCCACCGGGGGCGATCAGGGCCGGCTGCTGGGCGAACAGCTCGCGGGCGGCGCTGGTGACGATGGCGGAGGCGTTGGAGGTGATGCGGTTGACGGAATCCATCCGCTTGTTGCTCTCAGCAACGATGGCGGAGAGGGCGTCGAGCTGACCAGCGTTGAGGAATTCGCCGCGGGCGTCAGCCTG
>RFRL01000405.1 GCA_009924545.1 Planctomycetia bacterium
AACTCAATTTCCAGGCGCCACATTGCTACTGCACTTCGCTCCAGATCCTGGGCTACTGCTGCTTTACCTCTATTTGACTTGGCATACTGCGATGCATCTCGACTCAGTTGGAACAATCGATCCATCTGGTCAACTGAAGGTGTTCGACAAGGTTGTGGGCTTGGACCTCTTTTATTCTGCGTTGGCATCGCTGATGTTCTACGGCACGTTCAGAGGAGATACAAAAAAGTAAAAATCTACGCATACATGGATGACATCTCCCTCGTTTCGTCTGACCCAGATGAACTCAAAGCGGCCCTCGCTCTTCTCCTCTCCGAGGCGGCAAAAATAAACCTGCACGCTAACCTCTCCAAGACGTTTGCCCATGGCCCTCTGATGGGAGCTTGCTCACCAGCGACCCCTGCACCTACTGGCGTTAAAATTCTTGGCGCCTGGATCGCTGCACCAGGGAATGAAGAGGCGGAACAAAACTTCATCAGAAAGAAGCGGCTCTCGCATGACCCATTGTTTCAAAAAATCCCCCAGCTGTCTTCCGAAACATCTTTCGCTGTTCTCCGCTTCTGTGCCCACCCCGTTTGGAACTACATCACAAGAGTCCACCCTGACACACTTCAAGAAAGTATTGAATTCGACGCTTGTGTCCGATCTACGCTTTCAAAGATTGTCGACGTTCCAACCCAAGACTTCACAATTGATCACAACAAACTCATGCATCTTCCATCTTCGTGCGTATGAGCTCATTTGCCGTGACAACTATGCTGCTTCACTCACCCCTGATGGTGATGACCAAGAAACGCGCTCACTACGCATTGACGAAAAAATCGCTGAAGAAATACGTACGACATCTCTTGGAGCACTCTGTGCTGCAAACTCAAAACGCCATGCCAGTGCATGGTTGAATGGTCCCTCCGAAGACTTTGTCTTCCCCTCCCGCGATTTTCAGGCTGCCATCCGCTACAGACTAGGTTTTTACGACAAGTGGGGAGCACGCACATCCAGAGTTTGCCACTGCAAGTATCGTTGTGAATCATCGGCAGAGTTTGCGCACCACATCTTAGGCTGTGCAAAAAGAAAAGGAATCAACGTCTCCAACCGCCACACTGCTCTGAAAAAAGAAGTTGCCAAAGCTTGCCAGGAAGTATTTTTGCACCATAAAGTCGAAGAACAATTTGCCGCTGGTGATCTTGCCGACTTAATTATTTTCCAGCCCGATGAAGAATCCCCGGAACTCATTATTGATTTCACGATCACAAGCTCTCTATCAAAATCGGGTGCATCTGAAGAGGAAGCGACGAAGCGCAAAAACAAAAGATACAAGGAAGCTTCCCTCATCGTTGCACAAGTCGACGTCACAGGCGGAATGGCGAATGCGACTTGCAAACTGTTGAACGACATCGCCTCGTTTTCTGACGATCAGTCGTTCATCTTCCATCTCCGCGA
>RFRL01000406.1 GCA_009924545.1 Planctomycetia bacterium
ACTCGACCACGCGCAGCCGATCCTGAATCGGCAGTGCTGTCAGTTCGGTAAGGGTCTGGGCTATGTCGATCATAGGTTCATCCTAACACAGATATAACGGCCGCGATGAGCAGATCGCGATCTTGGATTCTCAACTCCGCTGGACACTATCGCGATTCTGCTCCATCGCTTGGTTCGGCTACGCCCTGCAACTGCAGCAAGCCCTTCGCCAGCCACCAGCCCTCGAACCGAACCCATCTTGTTGGCTCCACCTGCTCAAGTGGCTCGTCCACGCCGATTAGCCGCCATACCAGTTCAGTCTCTGTTGCCTTCTCAATCTGGTAACGGCCCACCTGCTCGATCGGCCGCTGATACGCCGGGCTCCACATTTCCCAGGTGATGACCAACTCCTGCCCGTCTATCTTCCACGTCCCGACCCCGGGGAGCCGTACGTCCGGACCTTGCGGCTGCTCACGGCTAGCCCGGTCGATTGCGTCCAATCTGCAGACGCCATTGCGCCGAATGGTCATGACCATGAGCGTGTCATCTTTTTTGTGCAACGTGACAAGTTGCTTCCACTCACCCACCAACTGCTCGGCGGCGACGCCCGGCTTGGCTGGCTCATCTCCCGACAAGAGGCCAAAGACCGAAACACATGCAGTTAGCGTTACCCAGAACATCGAACGCGCTACCATGGTTGAGTCCTCCTAGCCGAACGGCGAAGCTGATCAGCGGCGGACCATCGGCTCAGCCATTCCGCAGGATGCAAGCCGCCGTCTGATCCAGCGCCTGGTTCTGGCTACTTCGCGCCCGAGCCCACGGCAATCGGGCGTCGCGGCTGGAGCCGGACAACCTTTCTGTCGCCAGCGGCATCTTGCCGCTGTGCTTCTTTGACAATGTCATGGATCCGGAAGCCAAGACGGGCAGCCAGCTGCTCGCGGATAGCTCTAACTTCGGCAACGACTGGATCAGGCTCCATTGTCGATCTCCAGCAGCTCTTGGGGCGTGCAAATCACGGGTGGCTCGAACCCCATTTTACGACAAACGGACTCGATCCGCGGCCTGAGGGCGGGATTGGCGATATGCCTGCAATTCCAGTTCAAGAGATACTCGACACCGTTGACGGCCGCGACTGCGATATGCAGGGCATCGGTGGCTGCTTTTGATGGCAGGGGCACATCGCCGAGCAAGGCAGCCGCGAGCGATTCCGCATCGGCGGAGACCTCCAGAAGGGGCACGTCGGCCAATACGCGAAGACGCTCGGCCGCGGCGGCTGCATCACCAGCGGAGCACTCGCCGACGACGAATCGCGAGACATAGACGGCGAACCGATGGCGATGCTCGTTCCACCATTCGTGCGTGGTCTGCTGGTTGGCGGCGATCCGTAGAACCCCGCTCGGCTGCATCGCGAGATAGCCGATGATCGTGGTTTCGAGGTAAACGGTTGGATTCATC
>RFRL01000407.1 GCA_009924545.1 Planctomycetia bacterium
AACTGCAAGCACATCGCGAATGCGGATTTGCTTCCCGCGCTGTACGAGACACTCAGGGCCGAAGGATTCCCGCCGCCCCTCATCGTCACTCCTGAGGAGTTTTCCGATGCCGGTTGAGTCCCTTTACGCCGATCCCGTGGTTGCTGAAATCCACGAGGTGCGCCGTCGCCTGCTGGAGGCTAGCGGCGGTGATGTCGCGAAGTTTCGGCAGCGACTGCGTGAGAGGCAGAGTGTGTCAGGCCGCCGGGTCGTGTCCGGTTCTGTGAAGAAGCACACGGAACCAAGCGATGCAATGGACTCGCGGGCAGCGTCCTGAGTGATGGTTCATCCAGCGGCCGCGAGCCATTGATCGCGGTCGTTCTCCCGTGCGGCCGTGATGCCCTGTGTGGTATTCTGAAACGGTGGCCGATCGTCCTCCTCTCAGTCTCGCAACTGGAGCCTTGAATGACCGACAGCCGTTATTCGGCGCGACGGTCGGTGGTGGATCGGCTGGGTTGAGGAAGTGCCTGGCGTGAACTCGCAGGGCGAGACGCGAGAGGAGCTTCTTTCGAACTTGCGCGAAGCCCTGGCCGAGGCCATCGAGATGAATCGTGAAGATGCACGAAAGGCTGCGGGCGAGCAATTTGAAGAAGTGGCGCTGCAGCCGTGAAGCGGCGAGATGTTGTTCGCCATATGGTGGATCATGGTTGCGAGTTGGTGCGCGAAGGCGGCAACCATTCGTGGTGGGGAAATCCGGCGCTCAATCAACGGTCGGCTGTGCCGCGACATCGTGAGATCCCCGACAACCTCGTGAAGAAAATCTGCCGCGACCTAGGGATTCCGGCTCCGGGTGAGTCGGAAGAAAAGGGAGAACAAAGCGATGCAGCGGACTCGCGATAAAATCAGTCCTGATAGAAAGTCCAAGGTCGCGAGCCGCTGATCGCAATCGTTCGCGGCGGGCGGGCGGCAATCCCGTGCCCTCGGCGGCGAAGGACCAAGTGGGCGGTGCCCGCCCGTTGGCCCCACCAGGGCCGGAGGTCGATGATGGAAGCGTACATCCCACTGTTCTGCCTCGTGGCGGTCACAGCCTTGCTCTGGCTCTCGGCCCTGAAACATCGGGCGGCCGACCGCCCGGTCGTCTGGACGTGGCGGATGGTGGGCGCGGTGGCGCTGGGTGCGGCCGGGGCCGTCGCCGTCCCGTTCCTGGTCGCGGCCGTCATCCAGCACTCGTAGGGCGTGGCATCGGCCGCCGAACCAGGCGCTGCAGCAGACGGCGGGGGCAGGTAGGCTTTTCCTGACCATAGCTCACCGTGGCCCCCGCCGCTGCTGAGCTGGGTCGACTATGATGTCGTGGGTCTTTCAAGTCAGCGCATGACTTTCTCTCTCCTGGCATCCTCCCTCGGGGGATACCTCAATCCATCGGTGGCATTGCG
>RFRL01000408.1 GCA_009924545.1 Planctomycetia bacterium
CGGGATCTTCATGGGTGAAGGCGTAGCCCACCGCAGTAGAAGTAGATGACGGTCTTGAAGTTGGCTGGGTTCCGGTAGCCACCGGCCCGCCGTTTGATGGTCATGATCTTGCTGTTGAGTCCCTCTGCGACGGCATTGGTGATTCGATGACGGCAGTAGGTGATGACGTTGTCGAGACGTCCCTCCATCATCCGCGCGACGGCCTTCACCGGCTCCATGCGACTGCGGATCGCCCAGGCGTGCCAGCCGTTGAAGAAACGGCGGGCCCAGCCTTCGACCTGATAGGACCAGAGGTGCCGCAGGTTCTCCTTGATGGCCCAGGCCCGGGCCGTCTTCAGGTCGGTGTCTCGAAGCTCACGCAGTTCGGCCCGCCGCTTAGGCGGGACGTTCTCCCTGGAGGCAATCCAGAGGTACTTGGTCCGCTTGAGCCGCTCATCTCCGTCGGCGACAAGCGATCGATTCTCGCGTCGGCGCACGACGTCCACCGCCTCCGTCATGTGCTTCATGATGTGGAAGCGGTCGAAGACGATCTTGGAGGAGGCGAGTGGGACGGCCTCGAGGGCAGCCTGGACGTAGGGCTCCCACATGTCCATGGCCATCGCCTTGATGGCATTGAGTTGCTTTGGCGTGCGGGAGCCGAAATAGGCCGCAAGACTGGCTTTTTCACGGCCGTCGGAGACGAAGTCGACCGTGCCGCGATCGATGTCGCTGACGATCGTCATGTATCGATGCCCCTTGCGGAAGGCCTTCTCGTCGACGCCGATGCGAGAGATCTCGACGGCCTCCTTCCGGGAAAGGCCGCGGGCCACGGCGCGTTCGAGGACGTGCCATGCCTGATCCCAGGAGATGCCGATCAGGGCACAGGCACCCTTCACGGTCCGGCACGCCTGGAGCACGTCGATGACGAAGCGCTCCATGAGGAGCGTGAAGCGGCCGTGGGGTTCGGCCCACGGCACCTTCACCTGCACGACCCCGTGCTCTGCGCATTCGACTCGTGGGATGCGGGCGTGGACGAGCGTCTGGAATTGGCAGGTGTTCAAGTGCCGCCAGGTCCGCTTGGGAGCATGGTCGTAGCAGGCCAGGTCCTTCTGGCAGTGGGGGCACGGCCAGAGCCCGCCCTCGCCATGCTCCACATGGACGTGGATCTGCGTCGACTCGACGTCGAGCTTCACTTCGGCCACCCTCCAGGGAGCCGTCAAACCAAGAACCTGCTGGTAGAGCTCGGTGTCGAACACAGGGTGGGCCTCCGGGGGGAGGAGGCATTGTCCCTCAAGCGGTCACCCACAAAAATCCCTGATGGACCGGGTTAGCTTAGCGGCTAAAGGAAATACCGCGGAGCCGCAACTCGGCACTCGCATAAAGAAGATTTGGAAGACCGACTTGTTCCTGTCCGCAGAGGATCAA
>RFRL01000409.1 GCA_009924545.1 Planctomycetia bacterium
GTGCCGGGGATCGAGCCACCACCGCCGGCGCGCGAGCCGCGCGTCGCTGCCGCCAGTGACGAGGCGGAAACGGCCGCCGCGTCGTTCGGCCTGCCGCCGGGCTTCGCCGCGGAGCTCTTCGCCGCCGAGCCACGCCTGGCCAATCCGGTGGCCTTCTCCGTCGATCCGGCCACCGGCGTGGTGTATGCCTGCGAGGCGTTCCGCGCCCACAAGGGGGTCGGCGACAATGTGCGGATCAATGACGACACCTGGCTCGATGCCGATCTCGCGTCGCGGACGGTGGCCGACCGGTTCGCCTTCATGCACCGGCTCCTCGGCGCGCGGGCTCCCGACTGGGTCGCCGAGACCGACCGCGTGCGGCGGATCGTGGATGCCGACGGCGACGGCCGGGCCGATGCGGCGACGGTGTTCGCCGACGGCTTCAACCGTCTCGTCGACGGCCACGCCGCCGGGGTGCTGGCCCGGCGCGGCGACGTGTGGCTGGCCTGCATCCCCGCCCTGTGGCGCCTCCGTGACGCCGATGGTGACGGCGTGGCCGAAGAGCGCCGGACGCTCCACACGGGCTATGGCGTCCGCGTCGCCATCCAGGGCCACGATCTCCATGGGCTGACGCTCGGCCCCGACGGCCGCCTCTGGTTTTCGATCGGCGACCGTGGGTACGCGATCGACGGCGGTGGGCCGGCCCTGCAGAACCCGGAGAGTGGCGCCGTGTTCCGCTGCGCGCCCGATGGTTCGGGGCTCGAGGTGGTCCACACCGGCCTGCGCAATCCCCAGGAGCTCGCCTTCGACGACCTCGGCAACCTGTTCACGGTCGACAACAACACCGACGGCGGCGACCGCACGCGCCTGGTGTGGATCGTGCCCGGCGGCGATTCCGGGTGGCGTGGCCCGGTGCAATACCTCCCCGATCGCGGGCCCTTCAACCGCGAGCAGTGGTGGCGCACGGCGTTTCCGGGGCAGGCCGCGTTCATCGTGCCCCCCCTGGCGCACATCGGCGCCGGGCCCGCGGGGTTCGCCGCCGATCCGGGCGCGCTCCCCGACCCCTACCGTGGTCGGTTTTTCCTCGCCGACTTCCGCGGCGCCGCGGCGACAAGCGCCGTGCGCAGCTTCCGCATCGAGCCCACCGGCAGTGCCTTCGCCGCCGTGGACGAGGAGGAAACGTTCCGCCACGTCCTGGCCACCGACGTGGAGATCGGTCCCGACGGGCGCGATCTGGGTGAGCGACTGGGTCCATGGCTGGGAAGGGCTGGGCAAGGGGCGGCTGTGGCGGTTCGTGCCCCGTGCCGCAGATGCCGCCGTGGCCGCCGTGCGGGAGCGCACCGTGGCCGAGGTGCGCGGCCTGCTGGCCGGCGACTGGACGACGCTCACCACGCGGCGCCTGGCGGAGTTGCTCG
>RFRL01000410.1 GCA_009924545.1 Planctomycetia bacterium
ACCAGCCCCGCCCGCGCCTCCCGTTGGCCCACGCTCTCCCGTCGGGCCCTGCGGCCCGCTTGTGAGCTGCAGCGGTGTGCCCCACGATCCGCTGGCTTTCGGACCGTAGAGCTGCCCGCTGGAGCGATCGAGGCAGTAGTCGCCGCTCGCGCCGAGGTTGCTCGGCGGTGCCCCTGTGGTCGAGTAGATCCGCTGGCCGTCGAGCCCCGCTGGCCCCTGAGGGCCTGGCGTGCCGAGCCCTGGCGCCCACGCGCCCGTGGCCCCCGACCCGACGAACGTGAGCACGGCGCCGGGTGAAGGCCCGGTCGACGAAACCGCGCGGCCCTGGAGCTGGGTCGCGTTGCCGCTCGTCGTCGTGGTGGTGGAGTAGTAGGGCATCAGGCGGCCGTGCGGCTGACGGGGGTCACGTAGATCTGCCGGAGCCGCGTGGTGCGGTCGGCCCACTCCCACACGCGATCAGTCCCCGGGTCGGAGACCACCGCCATCGTCACCACCTCGCCGTTCTCGGTGATTTGGAATTGATCGCCGCGCTTCGGGTCCGTCGCCATCTGCGACCGCGACACGGTGACCGTGCGTGTCTGCACTCGCACGAGCACGCCGGAGGCGTTGACGGTCGCGGTTTCGACCATGCCGAGGGCCGCGGACATCGACACCCACGGGGCGTTGGCGCCGGCCGCCGCCGCCCGGAACTGCACCGGTGTTGTCAGGTGCGCGAGCCATTGCCCTTCAAACCACGCCGAACCGGTCGCGATCATGTCGGCCACGGGCCACCTCCGTGCGCCCCCGCGGCGGGGCCGAGCGACTTGCTGCGGCCCCGCCGTCGAGGTGGATCACGACCGATCAGGTGCCGCGGACGCCGCAACCCGGCAGGAGCAGCAACTCGACCGTGGTGTCGGTCGTCGCCGGTTGCCTGTGGCAGACCCCGGCAAGCACGCCGGTCGCTCCGGTGACGAGCTGGTTGTTGTAGAGGTACAGCCGCGACCACTGGGCGTAGTCGGTGCCGGCGCCCGTGGGCTTGGGGCCGATGACAACCTGCTCCTCCAGGCTGATGGCGCCGACGGCACCGGCGGCGATCGGCGACGGAGCGACGCCGACCACGGTGCTACCGAGGGCCACGAGCTGACCGGCAGCGATCGCGCTGCCCGCCGTGACGTTGACCGAGCTGCCGGGCTTCACGAGTCCCATTTTGTGGTGTCCTTCTGCGTGTGAACTGTGGAACGATGCGGTTGGGAAATCAGCCCGCGCCCGGCCCCGGTTGCCCCAGGGCCGGGCGCGTCACGGCGGATCAGGAGGTCTTCATCACGTGCAAAGTCGTCTTCTCGGCGGCCTTGTGACCCCATGCGAAGTAACCGCGGAACTTGAGCCCCAAGGTCTCGAAATCCGCGTCCGTCGA
>RFRL01000042.1 GCA_009924545.1 Planctomycetia bacterium
ACCCGCCGGAGCCAGTCGTGCGGGGAGGCGGGCGGCGCTGGCGCGAGGCCCTCGGCCTCCAGGCGGGCGAGGATGAAACGATCGATGTCACCGGCCGGCCACGCCGCGTTGGCCACCGCAGGTGGCTCGTGTCTCGTCACCGGACGGAAGGCCCAGTGGTCGGTGCGATCGACCGGCCGCACGGTGTCGATACCCTCGGGCCAGACCGCCCCCTCGTCGATCCAACGGGTGAGGAGTGCCACCTCCGCGGCATCCAGCGGTGGCACGCCCGCCTCGGCCGGGGGCATCCGCAGGGCCGCGTCGTCGCCCCGCACCCGTCGGATGAGGATGCTGTCTGCCGCGCGCCCCGGGATGATGACCGGAGCGTGGCCGGCGCCGCCGGCGCGGGCCGCCTCGCGGAGATCGAGCCGGAATCCCCCTTCCGCTTCCTCCCCCGCATGGCACGTGGTGCAGTGGGCCTCGAGCAGCGGGCGCACGTCGCGGATGAAATCGACGGGATCGGCCATGGCCACGGCGGCACTCCAGCCGACGGACAGCGCGGCGGTCGTCGTTCCAGCACGCCATGCCTGTTTCGTGCGACTGGCTGTGCCCACCGGTGACATGGCCCCCGGGTATTGATGAAGCGGGTGGATCGCGCGGGTGGTCCCCACCGTCCAACATGGGTCAGGATACCCGCTCCTCGGCCCCACCCCAACCGCCCTGATCGCCGTCGTGGTGCGGTCGACTGTCGGCGCGCGCGATCGAATCCCAGAAGCGCCGGGCGGCCGTCCAGTCGGATCGGGTCTCGGCCGTGACGCCCACCGCGCCCCGTTCAACGGCCGCCGCCACCGCCACCAGCACCAAGGCCCGGGCGATGCCCCGGCGACGGTGCCGCGGATCGACCACAAGCCAGGCCACCGACCAGTTGACCGCCGGGGCTTCTCCAGCACCGCCCGCCTCCACGACCGTCACCAGCCCCAGGCACGGAGCTGCGTTGTCGGCACCCGCCAAGCGATCATGCGCCTCGGTGTCAGGCGCTCCCATGACCGGCTCCGCGATCCACACCGTCACCGGGCGTCCGGGACGGCCGTTCAATTCGGCGAGCAGGCCCTCCGGACGCGGCACCGGTCCTGCTCCGCCGCCGCCAGCCGCGGCACAAGCCACGGCCAGGGTCTCGATCCGCCCACGCTCCGCCACCGGATCGCGACACGGCACGATCCGCACGCCGGACGGAATGACGGGCGGCCACGACGGCGCGGTGAATCGGTAACGGCACACCGCCATGACGGAAAGGTGATCCGGAAGGGCCAGCACCGGTTGCCGGTGGCGCGGCACGGGACCATGAGCATAATCTGCCGTCCTGCAGGCCCCCTTCCCGCGGAGCGCGTGCCCATGAGCCTGGCTGCTGCAAACGTCAATCGCGTGTCCGGCGGTCCCGCCTCCCTGGTGCCGGGCGGCGGGCTGCGAATGAAAGCCGTGCTGTGCATCCTGGCCCTCGGTGCCGGCGTAGGCACGGGCTGCGGACCGGCGCAGGCCCGTCCGCCACGTACGCAGCGCCCCACCGGTGCACCGGTGACCGTGGCGCCCCCCACCCCGGTCGCCTGGACCGCCGAACTCGACGCGATCGCCGCCGGCTCGAACACCTTCGCCCGGGAGCTTCTCCGGCCCCTGGGGGCCGACGGCGGCAACACGTTCTTCTCGCCGTTTTCCGTCCATGCCGCCCTGGCGATGACGGCCGTCGGTGCGCGGGGGGATTCGTTCTCCCAGCTCGCCGCGGCGCTCCACCTTCCCGATCGCACGGCACTCCCCGCCGCCGGGGCTTTCGTCCGCTTTCATGACCAGGGAGACCGGCCCTATGAACTGGCCGTGGCCAACGCCCTGTGGGGACAGGAGGGTCTGGCCTGGGAGGACTCGTTCGCAAGCGCGCTCGCCGCCGACTTCGGAGCGGGCTTCCGGACGGCCGACTTTGCCGGCGATCCCGACGGGGAACGCCGCCGGATCAACGGCTGGGTGGGGGAGCGGACGCGGGACAGGATCCCGGAACTGATCCTGGCCGGTCAGGTGACCGAATTGACGCGCCTCGTGCTCACCAACGCCATCTTCTTCAAGGGACGGTGGGCGACGCCGTTCGAGCCGGACCTGACGACCGAGCAGCCGTTTCACCGGGCCGATGGCACCACCGTTCCCGTCCCGCTCATGCACCGCCGGGGAGAGGAACGGTATTTCGCCGGCGACGGTTTCCAGGTCCTCGCCCTCCCCTATGCAGGCGGCGGCATCGAATGCGTCGTCATCCTGCCGCGGGCGGCCGACCAGTTGCCGGCGGTCGAGGAGCGGTTCACCCCCGCCGCGCTCGCCGCCTGGCTCGACGCCGCCGAGCCGGTGAAGGTGGCGATCTGGCTGCCACGATTCCGCCTCCAGCAACGCTGCGATCTGGTGGCCGCCCTCGCCACCCTCGGTGTTCGCGATCTCTTCATTCCCGGAAAAGCCGATCTCTCCGGGATGACGGCGGAGCGCCTCGCCGTGGGCCGGGTCGTGCACCAGGCATTCGTGGAGGTCAATGAGGAGGGCACCGAGGCCGCCGCTGCCACCGCAGTGATTGCCAACGCCCCCGGTCCCCCGCCGCCCCGCCCGGTCGAGTTCCGGGCCGATCGGCCGTTTCTGTTCCTCATCCGCGACCGCGTCCACGGCACGATCCTGTTCCTCGGGCGCTCCACGGGACCGGCCTGACCGGGCCTCCGTCCCGCCTTCCAGCCCTGGCAGGCTGTGCACGAACAGCCTGCCGCACCTTGTTCCGCTCCCAACCCGTGGGGGCTTGGAGGGTGCTGCACGCTCTGAACGCATCACCCCAGAGAGCGGTGTCGTTCATAAACATGACCGTTATCTTTCAGTATCTAGCATTGAAATCATTGACTTCGATTGAAACATGTGCATACTTTGTGCTGATCACGGAGTTTTTCCGGCGTGGCAACGCAGTTGAGGCGGTCCAGATTGATCGACTTCATCCGCATCCGGGGGTTTGCCGCCCTCGACGAGAGCTGGTCGGCGAGTTGCGGGTGTCGGAATCGACCATCCGCCGCGACCTCGACGCGCTCGAGGAGCAGGGGCTGGCGCGCCGTACCCACGGCGGCGTCCTTGCCGCCGGCGGACCACCCCGGCTGGCCGAGTTCGACGAGCGTCAGCCGGCCCACTGGGCCGCCAAGCGGGCGATCGCGGCCACAGCCGCTGCCGTGATCGCCGACGGCGAGACGGTGCTCCTCGACGGCGGCACCACGACGTATGAGGTGGCCAGGTTGCTGGTCGGCCGGTCGCTCCAGGTGGTCACCAACAGCCTGCCGGTGGCCAACCTCTTCGCGTCCCAGGCCCGCACCGATCTTGTGCTGCTCGGCGGCTACGTCTCCCCGCGGACCGGCGTCTGCCTCGGGCCGTATGCCAACGAACTGCTCGGCCGGCTCCACGTCACCACCACGGTCCTGTCGGCGGCGGGAATCACCGCCGAGGGGCTGTTCAATGCCCATCTGCTCCTGGCGGAAACCGAGCAGGCGATGCTGCGGGCGGCCGGACGGGTGATCGTGGTGGCCGACAGCTCGAAGTTCGGCCGCAAGAGCCTGACGTTTGTTTCCGGTCTCGATACCGTCGACCTCGTCGTCAGCGACTCCGATCTGGCCGCCCCGTGGCGCGAGATCGTGGTCAACGCCGGCGCTGAGTTGCGGGTGGCCGACCTGCCCGTCGCGGAGCCGGTCGCCGGCCCCGATCGGGCCCCGCCCGTCCGGCCTACCGCCACCCGGAACGTGCGGGCCCGCCCCGCGGCGCGTGCCGGATCGCGGAAGCGCGCACCACTGTCCACCGCCAAGAGGGTGTCACGCCCATGATCGCCTCCGCCCACCCCACCTTCGTTCCCCTGGCCGGCCTCCCCCAGGGGCTCGACCGCCATGCGGTGGAGCGCGTGGTGCGCGAGATCGTGCTCCGCGCCGGGGGCCAGGTGCCTTCGCAGACGGCGGCCGGGCGGGCGGGCGCGGCCCCGAAACTCGTGGTGAGCATCTCCGCCCGCCACTGCCATCTCACCGACGAGCACGTCGAGAAGCTCTTCGGTCCGGGCCGCACCCTGACGCCGATGAAGCCGCTCTACCAGGACGGCTTCTATGCCGCCGAAGAGACGGTGATGCTCGTCGGTCCGAAGCGGAAGATGCTCCCCACGGTGCGCGTGCTCGGCCCCACGCGGAAAGCCTCCCAGGTGGAACTGGCGTTCACCGACGGGATCTCCCTGGGCATCGACCTGCCGGTGCGTCCCAGCGGCAAGATCGCGGGAACTCCCGGGTGCGTGCTCGTCGGTCCGGCCGGAGCGGTGGAGCTCACCGAGGGGGTGATCCGCGCCGAGCGCCACGTCCACATGAACTTCGCCGACGCGGCGCACTATGGCGTCAGGGACGGCGACCGGATGAGCCTGGTGGTGAAGTCGGGCTGCGGGATCGTGTTCCGCGATCTCCTCGTGCGGGCCGACGCCACCAGCAAGCTCGAGATCCACATCGACACCGACGAGGGCAACGCCGCCGATCTCGACCACGCCGAGAGCGTGGAACTGGTGAGGCAATCGTGAGCCGGAAGCGGGCGGCGGGGAAGCCGCGGAGCATGGCACGGAAGCCACCAGAGAACAGGACCGTCCAGCGGGCACGTGCCGGCGCGGTCGGCGGGGAATCCCCCGCCATGAGTGATGGGTTCTCCACGACAGGAGCACGGCAACAGATGGCGAAGAACGTCGAAGCCCTCGGCATGATCGAGGTGAAGGGGTTCGTCACCCTGGTCGAGGCGGTGGACGCGATGATGAAGGCGGCGAACGTCACCTTCATGGGCTGGGACAAGATCGGCAGCGGCCTGGTGACGGCGTTCGTCTCGGGCGACGTGGCGGCGGTGAAGGCGGCCACCGATGCCGGTGCCGCGGCCGGCGGCCGCATCGGCGACGTGGTGAGCGTGCAGGTCATCGCCCGCCCGCACGAGGATCTCGAAATCGTCCTGCCCCCCAAGGCATGACGGGCAGCTCGGCCCGCGGGCGAACGGGCCCGGAGCCCGGGACCCGAGCGACAATGCCCGTTTCCAGTCACTTGTCAATCGGTTTCTCTCATCCGGTATTCATTCCCTTCCTCCACTCCACAGGATTTCCCATGAACACGGCGATCGGACTGCTCGAAACCAAGGGACTCGTCGGCCTTATCGAGGCCACCGACGCGATGGCCAAAGCCGCCAACGTGAAGATCCTCAAGCGCATCAGCATCGGCAACGCCTTCGTGGCCACGGTCGTGCAGGGCGACGTGGGCAGCGTCCGGGCGGCGGTCGAAGCGGGCGCCACGGCGGCCCAGCAGGTCGGTGAGCTCGTCGCCAGCCACGTCATCCCGCGGCCGGCCGAGAGCCTCACCGCGGCGTTCTTCAGTTGAGTTTGTCGATCCGTTGACAGCGCGGGCCGGCGGCTGATGGCATGGGCAGGCAGGCGTTGCGGCGACCTCCACGGTTTCCACGGGTTCCATGATGAAGATCCTCGTCGCCAATCTGGGCTCCACGAGCTTCAAGTACCGGCTTTTCGACCTTCCCGACGGCGATGGCGGCGGGGACGTGGAGCTGGCGCGTGGGGGCGTGGAACGGATCGGTGCCGCAGAGAGCCGGGTCTATGCCACGGCCACGCCATCGGGGGGTGAGGTGCGGAAGTTCGAGGCCGTCCAACCCGTGCCCGACCATGGCGTCGCGCTCGGGGCGGCGCTCGGACAACTCACCGGTGCCGACGGACCTTTGCGCAGCGTCGGCGAGGTGGCGGCGGTGGGGTTCAAGGCGGTGCACGGCGGTCGCTACACCGGCGCGGTCCGGGTGACGGCCGACGTGCTCGCGGCGATGGAGGAGATGGCGGAGGTGGCACCGGCCCACAATCCGCCCTACGTGAAGGCGATGCGGATGGTGATGGAGCGGCTGCCCGGCGTGCCCCTGGTGGCGGCGTTCGAGACCGCCTTTCACGCCACCATCCCCGACCGCAACGCCCTCTACGCCGTGCCCACGTCGTGGGTCGAGGAGCACCATGTCCGCCGCTTCGGCTTCCACGGGGCGAGCCACCGCTACGTGGCCACGCGGGTGGCGGAGCTGGTGCCACGCAGCCCGCTGCGGGCCATCTCCTGCCACCTCGGCGGATCGAGCAGCGTGTGCTGGATCCGTGACGGCCGGAGCGTGGGGACGTCGATGGGGATGAGTCCACAGTCGGGACTACCGCAGAACAACCGCGCCGGCGACCTCGACCCCTTCGCCATCCTCCACGTGGCGCGGCGGACGGGGCGTGACTTTGCCGACCTCCTCGCGGAGTTGTCGGGAAAGGCCGGTCTGGCCGGCATGTCGGGCACCAGCGGCGACATGCGCGACCTGGAGGAGGCGGCCGCGGCGGGCAGCACCCGGGCGCGGACCGCCATCGACGTCTACGTGGCGAGCATCCGCCACTGGCTCGGTGCGGGGATCGTGGAGCTCGGCGGCCTCGACTGCATCGCCTTCGCGGGGGGCATCGGGGAGAACTCCCCGACGATCCGCGCGGCGGTTCTGGCCGGACTCGAGGGGTTGGGGATCGCGGTCGATGCGGAGGCCAATGCCGCCGCGGCGACCAACGCGCGTTCGATCGGTGCCCCGTCGGCCCCGGTCGCGGTGTGGGTGATCCCGACCAACGAGGAACTGATCGTCGCCCGTCAGACCCGCGAGTGCCTTGCCGGAGGAGGTGGCTGATGTTCGTCGCGATGGTGACCGGCTCGGTCGTGGCCACGCAGAAGACCGAGTCGATGACCGGCCACAAGCTGCTCGTCGTCGAGCCCTATCGGCTCGACGAGAAGCACCGCGATCGCCTCGTCTCCACGGGGCGGACGTTCATCGCCGTCGACACCCTCGGCGCCGGTGAGGGTCAGTTCGTCCTCGTCACCCAGGGATCGAGCGCGCGGCTCACCCCGGAGACCAAGTCGTTGCCGATCGACGCCGTCGTCATCGGTCTGGTCGACAGCGTCCGGATCGGCGGCAGGCCGGTGTTCAGTCGCTGACAAAGTTGCCCGAAGTTCCCGCACACGCGCCTCCATGAAGAGCGAGACCACTACCATGGCGACCGCCACCCCCTCCTGCCCCGACATCGCCGCCATCGTCCGCCAGGTGATCGCCGAACTGCGCACCGCTCCCCCGCCGGCCGCCGCGCCGGCAGCGGTGGGCGGGCCGGTCGCCGGCCCCTCGTCCGCCGGTCGCCACGGCATCTTCACCAGTGTCGACGAGGCGGTGAGCGCCGCCACCGAGGCCTTCCATCAGCTCGAGCGCTCCGGCATCGCGGGCCGGAAAAAAGCCATCGAGCACATCCGCCGGATCTCCATCGACGACGCGGTCGAACTCGGCACGATGGAGTTCCACGAGACGCGGATCGGGCGGCTGGAGCACAAGATCGAGAAGCTCCAGACCCTCGGCGCACGGTCCCCCGGTGTGGAGTTCATCACCAGTGAGGTGTTCAGCGGCGACCATGGCCTGGCGGTGATCGAACATGCCCCGTTCGGTGTCATCGGGGCGATCACGCCGGTCACGCATTCGTTGCCCACGATCACCGGCAACGCCGTGAGCATGATCGCCGGCGGCAACACGGTGGTGGTCAACCCGCACCCCAGCGGCAAGAAGGTGGCGGCGGAGGGGGTGCGCAGGTTCAACGCCGCCATCCACCGCGACATCGGCATCGACAACCTCGTGTGCCTGGTGGCCGAGCCGACGCTCGACACCGCGGCGGCCCTGTTCAACCATCGCGGCGTCAAGCTGATCTGCGTGACCGGCGGCCCGGCCGTGGCAAAGGCGGCGCTCCAGTCGAGCAAGCGGGCGATCGTGGCCGGCCCGGGGAATCCCCCGGTGGTCGTCGACCAGACGGCCGATCTCGACCGGGCGGCGCGGTCGATCATCCAGGGCGCGGCGTACGACAACAACCTGCTGTGCATCGCCGAGAAGCAGGTGTTCGTGGTGGCGGAGGTGTTCGACAAGATGCTCGCCGCCATGGAACGTGCCGGGGCGCTGCGGCTCACCGGGGCGCAGGTCGACGCCCTCACCGCGAAGGCGATCGTCATGGCCGGCGAGGGTGCCCACCGCCATCCCGTGCCCTGCAAGGATCTCCTCGGCCAGGACGCCGCCGTCCTCGCCCGGGCCGCCGGGGCGAACCCGCGCGAGGGGCTCGAGCTCGTCTTCGGCGAGACCGCCCCCGACAACCCCTTCGTGCCCACCGAGCAGATGATGCCGTTCCTCCCCTTCGTGCGCTGCCGCGACGTGGACGAGGCGATCCACCGGGCCCACGAGAGCGAGCACGGCTTCCGTCACACCGCCATCATCCATTCCCACGACGTCCGCGCCATGACGAAGATGGGCCGGCTCCTCGACACGACGCTGTTCGTGAAGAACGGACCGAGCGTCGCCGGGTTGGGCCTCGGTGGCGAGGGCTACCTGTCGTTCTCCATCGCCACACCGACGGGCGAAGGGGTGACCACGCCCCTCACCTTCACCCGGCAGCGACGCTGCACGCTCGTCGACGACCTGCGGATCCTCGGCAGCGCCGAGGCCCTCACCTGATCCGGTCCCCCCCGAGCCCGACATCCCGCCCCGCGACTCATTCCCCATGCAACTGGCCCGGATCATCGGCACGGCGACGGCAACGGTGAAACACCCGTCGCTCTGCGGCGCGCGCCTCCTGGTGGTGCAGCCGCTGTTGGCCGACCGCACGTCGCCCGACGCCGATCCGCAGCTCGCCATCGACACCGTGGCTGCGGGGATCGGCGACCTGGTCCTGATCACCAGCGATGGTCGCCTGCTCCGCGACCGGCTCGGCAGCGACACCACGCCGGCGCGGTGGAGCGCGATCGGGATCATCGACGAGCCCGACGCCTGACGGCCCCCTGAAGCGGTCACCACGACGGACCACCCCTCGCGCATCCCCCTGTTCCTGACTCCGGAAACCGCCCACCGATGGCCACGCACACGCCGCCGACGAAGGACGAGATCGAGGCCCTCGTGGCCGAGGTGATCCGCCATCTGCGCACGGGAACGGCGTTCGGGGCGACGGCGTCTGCGGTGAAGGAGGCCGGCTCCGCCACGGCCACGGTCGCCGCGGTCGTGATCGGCGAACAGGTGATCACGCTCGCGGCGATCGAGCGGCTGCCCGCCGGCACCACCCGGGTGACGATCGCCCCGCGCGCCGTGATCACCCCGTCGGCCCGGGAGCGTGCCGCCGATCTGCGGATCGCCATCGACCGGGGCCCCGCCCCCGGAGCCGTGGCCGCGCCGGTTCGCCCCCTGCTCGTGGCGCGCGTCGATTGCCCCAGGGATGCAGCCGCGGGCGCCGCGCGGATCGCACGCGCCGTTCCCGGCACCCAGCAGCTTCCGGCCACCGGGATGGCCGACGTGCTCGCCACGCTCACGGTGCAGGCCTCGCGCGATGCAGCCCGGGGAATCCTCCTCACCGGCCGCCCCGCCGTGGCCCTGATCCTCGCCAACCGTTCGCGGAGCCTGCGGGCCGTGACCGGCCGCGACGTCGCCGCCATCCTCGCCGCCGCCACCGACACCGCCGCCAACCTGCTCGTGGTCAATCCGCGGGACTTTTCGCTGGGCTCGCTCGAGCGTTTGGCCATCGACTTCGTCAAGCGGAAGGGCGACGTGATGCCGGCCGAACTCGCCGCGCCCGCCGCCGGCTGCGGCTGCCAGGGCCACTGACCTCCCCACCCCTCCGGACCCACCATGCGCCTCGGGAAAACGATCGGCACCGTGACCCTCGTGGAACCGCATCCGACGGTTCGCGGAGGGGTGTTCCGCGTGGTCGTGCCGTTGGCCGCCGCCGACTTGGCCAGGGGCGACGGCCCGGCGGAGCCGCTCGTCGCCTGGGACGACCTCGGCGCCGGTGACGACCAGCTCGTGGCCTTCAGCGAGGGGGGCGAGGCGGCCCAGCCCTTCCGCCCCCAGGACAAGCCGATCGACGCCTTCGTGGCGGCGATCGTGGACCGCCTCGATCTCCCCCGTTCCTGATCGCGATCCGCAACTCCATCCGGACCACACCGCACGACCCTCACCATCGTCACGCTCGCGCGGATTTCCCCCGCCGGCAAACCGACCGCGACCGGCAGCATGGGGAAGAATCGAAACGGTCACACCACCACCAGCCGCGTCCCGCGCCGCCCCCGGCGCTCCACCGATCCCCACCTCGCACACCCGTTCCACCAGTTTCCCGGGAGGCAACCATGGCCGTGAAGACCAGCAGCAAGTCGCTCGTGCAGCTCAAGGAGGAGATCTGTGACATCGGCCGGCGGATCTACGCCAAGGGATTCGCCGCCGGCAATGACGGCAACATCTCCTTCCGCTTGGGGCCCAACGAGGTGCTCTGCACCCCGACGATGATCTCCAAGGGCTTCATGAAGCCCTCCGACCTGTGCGTCGTCGACATGGAGGGCAACCAGCTCGCCGGCCACCGCAAGCGCTCCAGCGAAATCCTCCTCCACCTCACGATCATGAAGGAGCGCCCCGACGTCAACAGCGTGGTCCACTGCCATCCGCCCCACGCCACCGCGTTCGCCGTGGCGCGCGAGCCGATCCCGCAGTGCGTGCTCCCCGAGGTGGAGGTGTTCCTCGGCGACATCCCCATCACCAGGTACGAGACCCCCGGCGGGCAGAAGTTCGCCGACACCGTCAAGCCGTTCGTGAAGAAGTCGAACGTCGTGATCCTCGCCAACCACGGCACGGTGAGCTTCGGCGAGACGGTGGAGAAGGCGTATTGGTGGACCGAGATCCTCGACGCCTACTGCCGGATCCTGATGCTCGCCAAGGACCTCGGCCGCGTCACCTTCCTCTCCAAGCAGGAGACGAAGGAGTTGCTCGACCTCAAGCAGAAGTGGGGCTACACCGACGCGCGCCTCGAGAAGGGGATGGAGAACTGCGACATCTGCGCCAACGACGTCTTCCGGGCCAGCTGGGGCGACACCGGCGTCAACCGTACGGCTTTCCCGGCGCCGCACGCCGCGCCGGCCCCAGCCGTCCCCGTGGCCCCGGCCCCGCTGGCTCCAGCCCCGGTGGCGGTCGACTACGACGCGATCGTCAAGGCGGTCACCGAGCAGGTGTGCCGCGAGTTGGGGATCACCGCCGCCTGACCGCGACCCACCGGCACCACCATCTTTTGGAACAGCGACCATGAAAGTCGGGATCATCGGCGGCGGCGGCATCGTGGGCTCGTCCGCCGGCTTCGCCCTCCAACTCGGGGGCATCGTCCACGAGATCGTCATCGTCGACGCCAACGCCGACTTGGCCGACGGCCAGGCCCTCGACATGCTCCACGGCACGCCGGCGATCGCCGACCAGGTGATCCGCGCGGGCGGCTACGACTCGCTCGCCGATGCCGACGTGGTGTGCATCACCGCCGGCCTGCGGCGGAAGCCCGACGAGAGCCGGCTGGCGCTCATCAACCGCAACGTCGTCCTCTTCCGCTCGATCCTCGCCGCGCTCAAGTCGGGCGGCCTGCGCCCCGATGCGACCGTGCTCGTGGTGAGCAACCCGGTCGACATCCTCACCTTCCTCGCCGAGCAGGAGCTCGGTTTGCCGCGCGGGCGGGTCATCGGCCTGGGCACGCTCCTCGACACGCTCCGCTTCCGTAGCCTCCTGGCCCACAACCTCAAGGCCCCCGCCACCCAGGTCCAGGCGATCATCCTCGGCGAGCACGGCGACACGATGGTGCCCGTGTGGAGCAGCGCCGCGATCGCCGGTCTGGCGCTGGAGAAGTGGCCCGGCTACACCCCCAAGCTCGCCGCCGACGTCTTCGAGCGCACGAAGACCAGCGGGGCCGAGATGATCAAGAAGAAGACCGGGGCCGGATTCGCCGTTGGGGTGTCGATCGCCGAGGTGATCCACGCCGTGGCCCTCGACCGGAAGTGCGTCCTCCCGGTGTCGACCGTGCTGCACGGCGGCCAGGGCAGCTACGGGATCCGCGACGTGGCCCTCTCGGTGCCCACGATCGTGGGGCGCGGTGGTGCGGAGAAGACGCTGGAGATCGAGCTGTGGCCGAAGGAGGTGCAGGGGCTTAAGCGCAGTGCCGCCGCCCTCCAGGAGACCCTCGGCAAGGTGCTCGCCGGGGCCACCAGCTGAGTTCGTCAGCGAGGTGGCTCTCCGGGCTGCGGGAGCCCCGCCCGCGTGAGGAGCGGCCGCACATAGTGGATCGCGGCGTGGTCGGCCAGGTCGCGCACCACCACGCGCCCCAGCGGGTCGCTCCGCGACAGCTCGGCGAAGAGCTTCTCGCGCGCGGCACGCGCCGCCCCCTTGTCGCCCCGCACCAGCGCCGCAGAGAGGCTGGCGAGGGCTGCGAGAAGCACTGCGGAATCACCGCCGGATCCCGGCATGCCCAGGCCCGCGCGGTAGTCGCGGCGCGCCTGGCGCTGGTCGGCGACGACCGTCGCCGCCGCCGGATCGACGTGCACGCTGCCCTGCCTGTCGAGGTAGACGAGCGCGCCGGGATGCACGAAGCGGTGTCCCCAGCCACGGGCCCTCGCCATCCCGGCCACGGTGCCCACCGCGAGCCGCGCCGTCTGCCGCAGTGCCGCCTGCGAGGCCGCCGCCAGCCAGCCCTCCGGGGGGCCGAGATTGTCGAGCAGGCCGTCGGCGAGCTCATGGAGGTCGGGTTCGGTGAAGGCTGCCGGTGGCACGCGCGGCACGAGGTCGCAGCAGTGCACGTAGCGCCGCACCGGCCGTCGCTGCCGGAGGAAGAGCGACTCCGTGCCGACGCGCGGGGCGCCGAACGTGACCAACTCGGCTGCCGGGAAGTCGGCGCTACACAGCGTGGCCAGGGCCCCGCCGAGGCTGTGGCCGGTGGCGATCGTGCGCCCGGGCGGGTCGAGGAGCCACTCGTCGAGGGGGCCGCGGAGCTCGTCGAAGGTGGTCCCGTAGCCGCGGTGGACCGTCATCCCTGGCCGCCACTCGACCGGATCGACGAGGAGGTTGGCGAGAAGGTCGTCAAGGTTCCCCGTCTCGGAACCGCGGAACACGGCGAACAGCGTGTCGGTCCGCGGATCACGGCACACGAAGCCATCGGCCTCGGCCTGGGCGCGGAACAGGCGCTGGCTCCTCAACGTGGCGAGGAGATCGAAGCCGATCCGGCGCAGTTCCGCCGCGATCCGCGGGAGGTCGGCGTAGGCCAGCCGTGACAGTTCGGCGCACACCACATCGACGCCGTCGCCGGGAAGCACGGCCGGATCCCAGGTGAAGAACGGGCCGTCGGCGGCCGGATGGAGGAGCTCGCCGGTGCGCGTGGTCGATGGATCCATCGTGGCCCGCTCCTCAACCGAGCCCCATGCAGCCGCCGGTGCCGCACTGCGGCCGGCCGCAGCCGCCGGCGGGGGGAGCCGGCTCGGCCCCCTTGCCCTGCCTCACGTGTCCGGCGGCGACACTCACGAGTTTGTCGAGCGCGTTGCTCCGGCAGTGGGGACACTCCGGCATCTCCGCGCCGCGGACGAGGACCTCGAATTCCTTTCCGCATGCCCGGCAGGCATATTCATAGATCGGCATCGGCACGGCTCCCCGGCAGCGCGGCTGTTGATGATCGGGTTTCCGGCAGGTTCAATCGCGGCGTTGGCTGACGGGGCGTGAGGCCGATCCCCACCCGAGGGCCGCGGTCACACACAGGGCGCGGTCGCGGACGGCTTGCACGGCCGCGATCATCCGTATCCCTGGGAAACCCCTCCTGTTCCACCGCCACGTCGCCCCTCATTCTCGGCCGGGACTGTCTTCGCAGATGGTACCGCGCGGCCCCGACGGGCACCTACGCCGGCTGCCCGCGTGTCACCCGCCTTCACACGCGCACCACTCCCCGACCGGCCTCCGGGGCCTTACAATGCCCGTCGCGCTTCCGACGGGGGCTGCAGATCGGCCCCGTGTCCACGTGTTCGGGGGTCACCATGCCGCGTCTGCGCCGCTTTGCCTGCCTCCTCGCCGCGGCACTCTCCGCGCCGCTCCTTTCGGCCGCCGAGCCGGCGTGGCGGGTCGTGTGGGAGGACGAGTTCGCCGGCCCCGCGCTCGACTGGTCGAAGTGGGAGATCGAGGTCAACGCCTTCGGGGGCGGCAACAACGAGTTGCAGCTGTACACCGACCGCCGGGAGAACGTCCGCGTCGAGGACGGCCGGCTCGTCATCGAGGCCCGGCGCGACAAGCCGGGAATCGCCGGCACCCAGCGTGAGTTCTCTTCGGGGCGCATCCGCAGCAAGCGGCGCGGCGACTGGCTGTATGGCAAGGTCGAGGTCCGCGCCCGCGTGCCGGTGGGCCAGGGGATCTGGCCGGCTATCTGGATGCTTCCCAGCGACGACACCTACGGCACGTGGGCGGCCAGCGGGGAGATCGACATCATGGAAATCAAGGGGGAGGAGCCGAACCTCCTCTGGGGCACGCTCCACCACGGTGGCCCATGGCCCGACAACCGCTCCTCCGGCGCCCAATACCGCCTCCCCAAGGGCTCGTTCGCCGACGACTTCCATACCTTCGCCATCGAGTGGGAGAAGGGTCGGATCTCCTGGCTCGTGGACGGCGTCGTCTGGCAGACGCAGACGGAGTGGAACAGCACCGGCGGTGCGTTTCCCGCCCCCTTCGACAAGCCGTTCCATCTCGTCATCAACCTCGCGGTCGGCGGGGGCTTCGTCGGTGCGCCCGACCCCTCCACCCCCTTCCCGGGCCGCTTCGAGATCGACTTTGTGCGCGTCTCACAGCAATACTGATGCAAGCTTTACCGCTGACTGTCGGCCACCCTTTTCGTCGGGAGATCATCGGGTTTCCCGCGACGCGGGCGCCGGACATCCGTGAGCCATTGACCGGTTGGACTTCCCGCCATTCTCTTTATCCCACCGCAGAGGAGATCCAACGATGCCTTCGCGCCGCCGTTCCCTGACTCGTTCCCGGTCACTGGGCACCGAGAGGCGGCACCGAGAGGCTCGAACCGCGGCGAGTATTCGCCAGCGCCCCACTCGGAGCCGGGGCCGGCCTCGGCGCGGCTTTGGCGCGACGGGAAATGATCGCCGACGACCCGATCGCAACCCACCACTACGTCGCCGACGGTGAGTCGGTGGGGATGGTGATCAGCGCCACGCGGATCGCCCTGTCCACGACGTCGGTCGGCCGCACCGACACCGGCTGGCGGGAGGAGTTCGGCCTCGAGCCCCTGCGCCCGCTCGTCGGCACGACGTTCGACGTCTACGCCACGACAGGTCCCCTCGACGGGGCCACGCTCCAGACGCTGTTTTCCCGGGGCGTCGTCGATCGGGAGGTCCCGGTGTTCGAGGTGCTGCCGAGTCGGTCGGAAGCGGTCCTGCTCGACGAGGCGATCGTCGAGTTGGCCGACGGCGTGAGCGCGGCGGAATACTTCGCCGACCGGCCCGAGTTCACTGGCTACCGTCCCCTCGCCGGCACCCCGAACCAGTTCGTCGCCACGCTCTCGGTGGGGCCCGGTGAGGCGGCGCTGGCGGTGATCGGCGGTCTCGAGTCCGACAGGCAGCTCAATTGGGTCGCGCCCAACTTCCACCAGAACTGGCAGCGCCATTTCGTGCCGAACGACCCGCGGTGGAGCAACCTCTGGCACCTCCAGAACACCGGACAAAGTGGCGGCGTGGCCGGGATCGACGCCGACGTTCCTGCGGCGTGGGACGTGATCCAGGGGGGGTCGACGGCGCTGACGATCGGGATCGTGGACGACGGCGTTCCCACCGATCACCCTGACCTGAACACGTGGGTCAACCCCGGCGAGATCGCCGGGAACGGCATCGACGACGACGGCAACGGCTGGATCGACGACGTCAATGGCTGGAACTTCGTCAACGGCAACAACATCAGCACGCCGAACAACTCGACCGACAAGCACGGCACGAGCGTCGCGGGGGTCGCTGCCGCCCGCGGCAACAACGCCCTCGGCGTCGCGGGGGCGTCGTACGGCACGCCCGTGCTCAGCTCGCGGATCTTCGCCGGATCGGGCGTCGCCACCGACGCCAACATCGCGGCGGCCGTGTATTACGCGGCCGGCCGCACCGCCAACGGACTGGGCACCTGGAAGGCGGCTGACCTCTCGAACCACTCCTGGGGAGGCGGATCGGCAACCACGGCGATCACCACTGCCTTCGCCTGGGCCACGAGCCAAGGTCGACAGGGGAAGGGAGCGGCACAACTGATCGCCACCGGAAACGACTATGGCGCCGTCAGCTTCCCGGCGACGCTCTCACTCACCAACACTGGCGTGATCGCCATCGGGGCGATGAACAACAAGGGGGAGAAGTCCGACTACAGCAATTGGGGCAGCGCCCTCGACGTCGTCACTCCGAGCAACGATACCCGTTCCGGCTACCTGGCGATCGACACCACCGATCGCGTCGGGATCGACGGCTACAACACGGCTGCGGGCACCGCCGGCGACTACACCGGCACCGGTTCCTCGGGTTTCGGCGGCACCTCATCCGCCACACCCCTGGCCACCGGCATCACCGCGTTGGCCCTGGCGCGCGGCCAAGCCCTGGGCATCGATCTCTCCCCCACCCAACTCAAGAGCCTGCTCCGGGCCAATACCCGTCTCGCGGGCCCGTCAGCCTACGATCCGGCCACCGGTCGGACGACGCTCCTCGGCTTCGGCCTCCTCAGCGCGGGAAGCCTCGTGAGGGCGATTGGCACCCGGGAAATCTCGGTGACGACGGCCTCGGCCGACTTGGCGTCCGGCTCGGGCGCGGCCATCGGAAGCGCGATCGTCGACGACGTGCTCGACACCACGTTCCGGATCCGCAACCAGGGTTCGCTGCCGCTGACTCTCGGCGGCGTGTCGATCGTCGGGGCCGACTTCTCGATCGTCGACGCTCCCACGCAAACGACGCTCGGCCTCGGTGAGGCCACGACCTTCAGGCTGCGTTTTTCGCCGACGTCGACCGGTTCGAAGAGCGCGACCGTGACGATTCTCTCCAACGATGCCGACGAGGGCACGTTCACGTTCACCGTGACGGGATCGGGTATCGCCAGCAACGCGTCGGGCTTCGTCTACGAGGACGCCGACGGCGACGGGCAGCGCGATGCCGACGAGGCCGGCGTGGCCGGCCGGCAGGTGTTCCTCGACACCAACGCCAACGGACTCTTCGACGCGGCGTTGGAAGACGTCACCGTCAATGCCACGGTTACCAGCGGCCTCGTTCCCGACCCGGGTACGCTGGTTTCGTCGCTCGTCGTCGCCGGGACGACGCGGCCGATCACCGACGTCGACGTGACCGTCTCGATCACCCATACGTGGGTGTCCGACCTGACCCTCACGCTCATCGCCCCCTCGGGGCGGCGGATCGTGTTGGCGTCCGCCGTGGGAGGTGCCACCGCCAATTTCACCGGCACGATCTTCGACGACGCCGCCACGACGCCGATCGCCTCGGCGACGGCGCCACGGACGGGCCGATTCCAGCCTGCGCAAGCCCTCTCGTCACTCAATGGTGAGAGCGCCAACGGTACGTGGCAGCTCGAGATCACCGACTCGGTGGCTTCCGACCAGGGGACGCTCACCGCCTGGTCGGTGCGGGTGCGCACGGGCGAGGTGTCGCGGCTGACGAGCGCCAACGGCTTCTTTTCGTTCTCCGGCCTGACGGCGGGGAGCTATACGGCGATCGCGCCATCCGTGACCGGCTGGTCGGCCTCCGGGGCGACGAGCCGCGCGTTCACCGTCGCGGGCCCGGAGAGCACCGCGAGGGGCAGCGACTTCGGTATCGGGCGCAACAACCGCTTCTACGGCCGCGTGTTCGACGACGTCAACGGCAACGGCCTCCACGATCCGGGCGAGCCGGGGCGCGCGGGCCGATCGGTGTTCCTCGACGTCAACGGCAACGGCATGGTCGACCCGCCGACGACGTCCACGTTCACCAACTCGACCCCGGTGTCGCTCCCGGACCTCACGACGCGCATCTCCACGATCGCCGTCGCCGGGATGGGTGTCTCGATCACCGACGTCAACGTGCGCGTGAATATCACCCACACGTACGACGCCGATCTCGACGTCTTCCTGATCGCGCCCGACGGCACGCGGGTTGAACTGTTCACCGACGTCGGCGGCAGTGGCGACAACTTCACCAACACGGTGCTCGATGATCAGGCCGCCACCTCGATCACGGCCGGCACGGCACCGTTCGCCGGAACGTATCGCCCCGAGGGATCGCTCGCGACGCTCAACGCCAAGAACCCCAACGGTACGTGGACGCTCGAGATCTACGACGACACCGCGACGGACACTGGCACCCTCAGCTCATGGTCGGTGATCATCGCGGCATCGTTCGGCGACGTGCTCGTGACGTCCGATGCCGACGGCCGGGCGTTGTTCGATCTTGCGGCCGCTACCGCGACGGTGACCGTCGTCGGGGAGGCCGCGTCGGTGATGACCTCGCCGGCGACCGGCAGCCGGACGGTCACGGCCTCGGGCACGCCCCTCTTCAACCAGCTCTACGGCACGAAGCAGCGGCCGACCGTGGCGACGAACGCCGCCAGTATCTCCGTGGCCGAGGGCACGCCGGCCGTCGTCACCGGAACGTGGGGCACGGCCTATCCCACCGACACGATCGTCCTCGCCGCGTCTGTCGGGGCCGTGACGAAGAACGCCGACGGAACATGGTCGTGGACGGCGACGCCGGCGGATCAGTTCTCGGCGACAACCGTCACGATCACCGCCACCGATCCACTCGGGATCACTTCGACGACCTCCTTTTCCTACGCCGCCACCAACGCCCCGCCGGCGGTCGCTGCGACGAGCGCGGCCGTGACCGGCAGCGTCCTCCAGACACTGTCCAATTCGGGCACTTGGTCCGACGTGGCGGCCGACACGGTGACGCTGTCGGCATCGCTCGGCACCGTCACGAAAAACGCCAACGGCACGTGGAGCTGGTCGCTGACCCCGGCGGCGAAGCTCACCGATCAAACGGTCACGATCACAGCCAACGACGAGGATGGTGGCAGTTCGTCGACGACCTTCACCGTGACGGCGAAGGTGGCGTTGGCCAACCAGTGGATCTACCACCTCGGTTCGAGTTTCGCCGGCTCGGGTGTCGACGCGGCCCTTGATCCGGGGAAGGTCCTCGCCCGCCCGGGCAGTGCGACGCAGACGCTCTCCTTCGCCAACCTGATCAACGGCTCGCGCGGGCTCAACGGCATCGTGATCGACGTGGCTGGTCTCGTCTCGACCGCGCTCACGGCGGCCGACTTCTCATTCCGGATGAGCCCGCAGGGCAATTTCAACGAGGCCGCGAATCCGCCGAGCTCGTGGGCGACGGCACCGGCGCCGGCGGCGATCGTGGTCACGCCCGGAACGGCGACGACGGCCGCACGCGTGCGTCTGGAGTGGGCCGACAACGCGATCGTCAACCGCTGGCTGCAGATCGCCGTGCTCGCCTCCACGAACACCGGGCTCGATGCTCCCGAGATTTCGTACGTGGGGCACCTCATGGGAGAGACCAACGGTACGGTCTCGAGCGGACTGTTCCGCGTGACGAATGCCGATTTCCAACCGGTGGCCGCCGCAGTCGGCTCGACGGTCACCGTCGGTTCGGTTCTCGACATCATCAAGGACGGCCGGATCCGCAACACCGACGTCTTCGCCGCGGGGCAGCAGGTGGGGGTGGGCGAACTGCGGGTGATCACGATCCCGGTGGCTGGCTCGGCGAGCCACGGAACCTTCACGACGACACCGGGCCCGCAGCGGTCGGGGGGCTCGTCGAAGGGTGGCACCCCGATCGACTTCGCCGCCGTCGCCGCCTGGGCTGGCGCCACCGGAGCCGCCGCGGCACCCGACTCCCCTGCCGTTCAGACCGGCGGCACCAGGGTGAAGCGCTGAGGCTGCCGGGAGTCGGTCAGCGACCGGCCCCACCGCCGACGCGGTACACCGCCGCCTTGGTGCGGATCACGAGGTCGTCGCCGACGACCGCCGGCGACGCCATGCACCCGGCGGCGAGCTTGTTTTCCGCCAGCACGCGGAAGCCGGCCGGATCGGCCGCGAAGACCACCGTCGTGCCGTCCTCGTCGCAGGCGTAGATCCGACCGCCGCCCTCCACCAGCGACGCCGAATGGCGGCCGGTGCGCCGCTCCGTCCAGGTCGGCTCGCCGGTCCGCATGTCGACGCAACTGAAGATCCCGGTGTCGCTCACCATGTACATGTGGTCGCCGACGATCACCTGCCCCGGCCGCGACGGCGCCGCCTTGGCGAGCTTCCAGGCGACGTGCGACTTCGACACGTCGCCACTTCCGTCGGGCCGCACCGCCACGATCTGGTCCCCCGACTGCGTCGTGATCACCACCAGCCCGTGGGCGAACAGCGGCCGGATCGCGGCGTTGTAGCCGCCGTGGCGCACGGTCCACAATTCCTTGCCCGTGCGCGGGTCGTAGGCGATGGTGGCCACCGCCCCGGGGCTCACCAGCTGCGGCCCCGCGGCCGACGCGACGACCGTGGGGGTGCAGTAGGCCTTCTTCATGTCGCCGTTGTCGGAGCCGTAGTCGATCGTCCGGTCGGTCTTCCACACCGTCTTCCCGGTGGCGCGGTCGAGGGCGACGACGTACTGCACGTCGAAGCCGTCGTAATTGGCGATGAGCAGATCCTCCCACGGGATCGGCGACGAGCCGGGACCCCGGTGGTGATCACAGTGGAGATCCTGCCGGCTCCAAAGGATCTTCCCGGTTTTGGCGTCGAGGCAGGCGGTGCCGGCGCTGCCCCAGTGGGCGAACACCTTGCCGTCGACGACGACCGGAGTGGGGCTCGACGGGCTGTTGTACTCGTGGCAGAAGGCCGGGTGGGCGACCTCGAAGACGACGATGTCGTGGAGCACCCTCCCGGTCGCCGCGTCGAGACCGACCACCGCGAGGCGCCTGCCGTCGGCCGGGGCATTGGTGAGCCACACGATGCCGTCGGCCTCGACGGGGCTCGACCAGGCCTTGCCCTCGAGCGGGGTCTTCCAGACGACGCCTGCCGTCTCACTCCACTCCACGGGCAGCTTCGCCGTGGGGGCGTGCCCGTCGCCACGGGGACCACGGAACTGGTTCCACGCCTCGCCCGCCGGCGCGGTGGCGGCGAACCCGACCAAGAGCAGAACGAGCCCCCGGACGACACCGCGCCCCCGGCAGACACTGGTTCCCTGGCAGACACCGCGCACCATCGGATGTTCCTCCGCTGCCTCGACCTTCCCCGGCACGAACCCCAGCAGGATACACCGCGCAGCGTGGCACTCCACCTTCGCCGCACCACAGGTAGCTCCGGGGGCCGGCACGACTCGCCGCTGGCGTCGCGCGCACAGCTGCGGTGGGGCAGCGTCCATGCCAACCGCGACCGGTCATCCACCGGATAGACTCGAGCCGCTCCCGAAACCTCTCCCGGCCGCCGCCGGAGTACGGGCAGCGATCGGGGATCCGACACCGTGGGGGAAACACGCCCTTGTTCCCTTTCGAGCAGTCCGCCGCCGCCAGCCTCGGTCTGGCCGTGCTGGCGATCACCGCCGGGGCCTGGTTCCTCCACTCCCGGGTCCGCGCCTTCGCGGTCGTCGCGGCGGTCCTCACGGCGCTCGCCGCCGGCGTCGATCTCGCCGATCGACTCGTGGTGACCGACCGCGAGGCGCTGGAAAAACTGCTGCCGGCCCTTGCCCGTGCCGCCGAGCGCCGTGACGCGGCCACCGTGCTGGCGGCGATCGATCCGGCGATCCGCCCCCTCCGCGACGAGACCCAGGCCCTCCTCGACCGGCTCCGACCCGAGGAGATCCGCATCACGCGGCTCGAGGTCACCGTCGACCGCTCCACGACGCCGCGCTGCGCCACCGCCGACATCCTCGTGCGCTACCTCGGCGACGTCGGTGGCCCCGGAGGGCCGGCCACGGGTCAGGTGCTCGTGCCCCTCACCCTCCGGCTCCACAAGCCAGCCGCCGCGTGGCTCGTCACCGAGGCCCGGTTCGATGACGACCCGCCACTCGGCACGCGTCGGCCGTCACCCCGCGCGCCGGGCCGCTGACAGGGTGTCGAGCGCCGCGCGGGCGGCGTCGATCACGTTGGCATCCTCGTCGGCGTCGGCAACGACCTTCTCGAGCGCGCCCCGGGCGGCCGGGGCCCCCGATCCGCCCAGCGCGTGCGCCGCCTCCATCCGCACCCGGGCATCGTCGTCGTCGAGGGCCTGGACGAGGGCCGGCACCACCGCCGCCGCCGCCTCCGGCAGGTCGCCGAGGGCGTAGGCCGCCGCATGGCGGACGTCGGGATCGGCGTCGTCGAGGGCCTTGGCGAACACCTCCGCACGGTCGGCGGCCCCGACCTCCCCGAGAGCCGTCACCGCTGCCGCACGGCCGTGGGGATCCTGGGCGGTGCCGGCGAGTTTCGCCAGGCCATCCACCATCGCCGGCGTCGCCGCGCCGATGACGCCGATCGTCTCGGCCGCCGCCGCCCGCACCTCCTCGTCGGTGTCGGACAGCGCCGCCAGGAGCACCCGGCCGGTGCCCGGCACCTTCCGCCGCCAGGAGCACCCGGCCGGTGCCCGGCACCTTCTGCTCCAATCCGTCGAGGGCCCCGACGGCGGCCACGCGCACCAGTGCGTCGGCATCCTGGAGGAGGGCCGCCACCGGTCCCGCCGCCGTGGCCGCGGCCGCCGGCCCCATCTCACCCAGGGCACTGACCGCGGCCAGGCGCGTCTCGGCGTCGGGGCTCGCAAGCTGGCCAACGAGGGCGGGCACCGCTTCGCGGGCCCCCGGTCCGATTTCGCCACAGGCATCGAGAATGCCCCGGATCACGTCGGCGTCCTTTTCCTCCGCCAAGCGGGCCACGAGCCCACCGGTCGCGGCGGCAGCGTCGGGCCCGATCGCCGCCAGGAGCACCCGGCCGGTGCCCGGCACCTTCTGCTCCAATCCGTCGAGGGCCCCGACGGCGGCCACGCGCACCAGTGCGTCGGCATCCTGGAG
>RFRL01000411.1 GCA_009924545.1 Planctomycetia bacterium
GCCAGTGGTCGCGGCCGGCGGTGCCGTTGATCTTCGGGGTGCGGCCGAACTCCGAGCTGATGCACACCAGGGTCGAGCCGAGGAGACCGCGGCGATCGAGGTCGCGGATCAGCGTGGCGAAACCCTGGTCGAGGGCCGGGAGTTGGCCCTTCATGCTGCCGGCGATGTTGTCGTGCATGTCCCAACCGCCGTAGGTGAGAGTCACGAACCGGACCCCCGCCTCCACCAGGCGCCGGGCGAGGAGCATGCGCATCCCGGCCTGGTTGCGGCCGTACTCGTCCTTGATGGCGTCGGGTTCCTTCGACATGTCGAAGGCCTCGCGGGCCTTTTCGGAACTGATCAGGCTGTAGGCGCGGTCGTAAAACGTGTCGAGGGCGTCGAGGGAGTCACTCTTTTCCTTCTCGCGGAAATACCCGTTGACCACGTCGAGCATCTTCCGCCGCTTGTCGAAGCGGGCCGGATCGACGCCGCCCGGGAGGGCCAGGTCGCGCACCTGGAAGTTGCCGTCGGCAGGATCGCTGCCCAGGCTGAACCCCGCGTACGACGAGCTCAGATACCCTGTGCCGGCGAACTCGTTGGGCTGATTGGGAATGCAAACGTACGCCGGGAGGTTGTTCCGCGGGCCGAACTCGTGGGCCACCACCGACCCCATGCTCGGATACTGCAGCGCCGGGCTCGGCCGGTAGCCGGTGAACATGTTGTGGGTGCCACGCTCGTGGGCCGCCTCTCCGTGGGTCATGGAGCGGCAGATCGCGATTTTGTCGGTGATCTTGGCCGTGTGGGGGAGGAGCTCGCCGACGCGCACCCCTGGTACTGCCGATTCGATGCTCCCCAGCGGGCCGCGGTATTCCACCGGGGCGAACGGCTTGGGGTCGAAGGTCTCCTGATGGGCCATGCCGCCGGGGAGGAAAATGGAGATCACGCTCTTGGCGACCCCCTCCTTGCTCTCGTAGTTCTTCAGGTCGGCGCGGGCCTGCTCCATGCGGAGCACGTCGGCCAGCGAGATTCCCAGGCCGCCGACCACACCCACCGAAAGGAAGCCACGACGGGCCAGATGGTTGCCGGTGCACGCCATGAGACGCTTTCTCCAGAGGGGAGGCTCCCGGGAACCCCCGGGGATCGGCGGAAGGTTGTCAGCGCGGAGATGGCTGCTTTGGTGGCAGCGAAACCCCACTACTCTACCACACACAGGGGGGTTGTCGAGAAACCCGGGCCCCTTCCTGCGGGCAGCGCCAAGTCGTTTCACAGCAGTCGCTTGCGTTCGCGCTGGGCAGCCTCGCGGCAGGGTGGACAGTGGGGACAGTGTCTGGTCAGGCAGCGGCGATGATTCATCGTACGATGCCGCGGCCGCAGCACCGCGGCCGGGGGTCGGTCCTGAAA
>RFRL01000412.1 GCA_009924545.1 Planctomycetia bacterium
ACGTGACCGCGGGGCGTTCCATCGCGCACGCCGACACCGTGGCACGGAAGTTGCCCATGGGAAATGCCCCCAGTTGGACGGAAGCTCGGGCGGAAGGGCCGCCGCCGACGCGACTCCGTTCCCCGGCACACCCCTTCAGCTCCAAAAAGACGCCTACCATGACGCGCCTCCAGCCCCCGACCAACGCCCGCACCGGCTTCACCCTCGTCGAACTGCTGGTGGTGATCGCGATCATCGGCACGCTCGTGGGGCTCCTTCTGCCCGCTGTGCAGGCGGCGCGCGAGGCGGCCCGGCGCATACAGTGCGGCAACAACCTCAAGCAGCTCGCCCTCGCCTTCCAGAATTACGAAGCGGCGCGGAAGCAACTCCCGCTGGGCTACACCAATCCCACCGGCCCGACGAAGTTCCACTCCTGGGCTCCGTTCCTTCTGCCGTTCGTCGAGGAGGCCGCCCTCGTCAGCCAGTACACGCTGGCCGTGGAGTGGTGGAAGAGCCCCAACCGCGAGCTCGTCGCCAACCAGCTCGCGATCGTGCAGTGCCCGTCGACACCGACGAAGAACCGCATGCAGGACAAGCCCGAGACCACCCCTCCCAACAAGACCGGCGCGTGCGGCGACTACTTCCCGCCGGCGGGCGTCCATCCGGTCGACACCAACGCTTTCCTCGCCGCCGGTGAGCAGATCACCGGCGATGTCCGCGGGGTGGTCTGCTGGTGGAGCGACGGCACGAAGGCGACGGTCGCGGGCACGGGAAACGGCGGCCCGGCGAACAGCGCCAACCGCTTCCGCGACGTGACCGACGGCTTGTCGCGGACGATCCTCATGGCGGAATGCGCCGGCCGCGAAGACGTGTACCGCGGCCGGGTCAAATACCCGGTGGACTACACCGGTGCCGCCTCCGGGGGGAAAAAGATCCGGGCCCGCGGTGGCGCCTGGGCGACGACCGACAATCCCTACGCGATCGGGTGTGTGAAGCCGTGGGATCCCTCGTTCAGCGACATTCCCACCCCGCCGGCGATCAATTCATCCAACGAATGGGGCCACTGCTTCTACGCCTTCCATCCGGGTGGCACGAACGTCGCCATGGCGGACGGCGCGGTGCAGTTCCTCGCCGAGTCGACCCCGCTGCGGCTGCTGTGCGATCTGGTGACCCGGGCCGGCGGTGAGACAGGATCGGCGCCCTGAGCCGCGTCACCTGCGCCACCCGGGTCCCTCACTGCCCGGGCCCGCGCGGTAGAGTGACCGTGCCACAGCCACAAGCCCGCAACTTCGGCGGCCGCGCGGCGTTTCTTTCGCGGTCGGCCCACTCACCTGCCACCATCCCGGAGGCCCCCATGCACCTGCTCAATCCCCGCTCC
>RFRL01000413.1 GCA_009924545.1 Planctomycetia bacterium
CCCATTGGGATCCCAGCGGCCTGTTGACTGCCTGCGGCGGCGTTCCCCCCAACTGCGAAGGAGCAGATGACGGTGGTTGAGAAGGACCAGACTCCGATGGCCGGGCCCGCTGTCCGGCCGGCGGCCCGGTCAGTCGCTGCCGTCGAGTAGCACCCGTAGGCGGCGCATCGCCCGCAGGTAGCGCATCCCGGCGGCTGGCTTGGTGAGGCCGATCGCCGCGGCTGCCTCCGCGGTCGACAGGTGCTCGAAATGGCGGAGGAGGACGATCTCGCGGTCCTGCTCGTCGAGGCGTTCGACGGCGGCGGCGAAGCGCCGCTCCAGTTCGTGCCACGTGGCGGCGGCGGCCGGGGTCAGTTCCCGGTCGGCCACCCGGCCGAGGACGTCGTCCCCCGATGGCCCCCCTTCGACGGTGGCCGCCGCCAAGGGCACCTCCCGGTCGATGCTCCGGGTGGCCGCGACTCGATGCCGGCGGTGGGCATCGATGAGCCGGTCGCGGGCCATCTGCCGGAGCCAGAGTTGGAACGGCATCACCGGGTTCGACAGGTAATCGCCGAGGCGGCGGTTGGCCTCGAGCATCACGTCCTGGACGATGTCGCTGGCATCGACCCGCCGCTGCACGACCCGATCCATACGCCGGTCGATCATCCGGCGGATCGCCTCCCGGTGCCGCTGGAGGAGGCTGTTGACGGCGGCGTCGTCCCCGCGGCGGACCCGGTCGAGGAGGGCGAGCGTCGGTTCACCGTCGGCCGCTGCGGCCATGCCGCATCTGTTCCCTGCGCCGGTATCCGACGACGACGTTCCCATCAACGACCATCTTACCAGCCCGTGGACAAAGTCCCTCCCTGGCCTTTGTCCACGCCAAAAACCTCCGGTTTCGACGGGAGCTGCGCCCCCGGCACCTCATCCCTGAGGTGCAGCAGGCTGTTTCTCCACAGCCTGCCGACAGCCCGTGGACAAAGTCCCTCCCTGGCCTTTGTCCACGCCAAAAACCTCCGGTTTCGACGGGAGCTGCGCCCCCGGCACCAATTGTCGGTAGCGCCCGACGCCGGGAATGTCAGGGCGTTTTTTGACCGCCCCTGGATCGTGATCCATAATCGCCGGCGGTCACAGGACAGACCGCTCCCTGTCGCCTGCGGCGGCGGCCCCGAGCCAACGGATTGCCCCTGTGACCCTGCCACGTGTGGCGATGCGGCCGATTGGTGAAGCGGCACGGGACACTCCCCCGCGGATCGCCGGCTCGAGGCTCCTCTTCTGGGCCGCCGGCTGTCTGCCCTGCGTGTGCAGCCTGCTGCTGAGCGGTTCCGCGGCTGGACAAGTGGGTATCGACTCGGCTCCGCTGTCGGGTTGGAGG
>RFRL01000414.1 GCA_009924545.1 Planctomycetia bacterium
TCGGGCGGGTCGGGGGTGGGCACGAGCACGTCCCACACGCCGGCCCCGCCGAGACGCGTTTCGACCATGTCGTAGGAGCGCACCACGGGGCTCGAACGGCGGAAGTTGCGGATGTAATCGGTCTCCACTTCCAGCCAGCGCATCCCCGACACCGCCACGGTGACCACCACACCGGTCACCGCCAGGATCCGCACCGGGTGGCGGACGATCCGGGCCACGAGGCGGTCGAGACCGAGGTCGAGCAGCCCCTCGCCCCACGCCCGCCGTGGGTCGGTGTCGAAGCGACCGGTGAGCGCGAGCCACGGCACGAGCGTTGCGGCCGCCAGCAGCACCATGACCGCCCCCAACGAGGTCATCAGGCCGAAGTCGTGGACGGGACCGACGCGGCTCACGAGGAGGGAGCCGAATCCGATGCAATCGGTGGCGATGGCCCCGGCGATCGGCCAGGCGAGGGTCGCGAGCGCGGCCTGGAGGGCCGGTTCGGCGGCCAGGCCCAGGGACCGCTGCCGCCGGAACTCCACGATGAGATGCACCACCGTGGCGATCGCCACCACGGTGACCATCGCCGAGAGCATCGTCGACACCATCGTCAGCCGCAGCCCGATGACGGCCAAGGCGCCGCGCGTGGTCCACAGGGCGAGGAAGACCACGGCCAACGGCGCCACCAGCCAGCGCAGGCTGCGGAACGACACCAGCAGCACCGCCGCCGCCAAAACGCCCGCCGTCATCCCGAGGAGGTTGCCGTCGCGCTCGAGCATCGCGAAACCGTCGCGGAGCATCACCGGCTCGCCGGCGACGGTCCCTTCCGGGAGATCGGCGAACAGTGCGCGGAGGGTGTCGATCGTGTCGCCGCGCGGGGCCCCCGTGCCGTCCGCTGCCGCGGGGCGGAGGATGCAGACCACGGCCGCCGTCCGCCGGTCGGCGCCGACGGCATACCCTTCCAGCAGCGACACGATGCGGGCGGCGGTGGGATTGCCGTCGACATCGATGATGTCGCGGCCCAACGGCGTGGTCGCCAGGCTCGTGGCGGAGGCGATGCCGGGGAGCGCGGCGATCCGGGCGGTGAGGGCCTCGAGGCGTGTGATGCCGGCCGGCGTGAACAACCCGGCATCATCGTAGGCGGCCACCAGCACCTCGCCGGAACCGAACGTGCGTGCCACGCGGCGGTAGGGGACGAGGGCCGGGTCGCTGCGGTCGAACATGGCGTCGATCGACCGGGAGAACTCCAGCTGCGAAGCCCGCTCCACGGCCAGGACGCCCGCCACCACGGCGAGCGCCGCGAGCAGGTTGCGGTGGGCGATCAACCAGCCCGCCACCCGCTCACTCGTGCGCTGCATGGCGTCGGGCCTC
>RFRL01000415.1 GCA_009924545.1 Planctomycetia bacterium
CGGGCGTCGGACTGGAGGGCGAGGCGCGAGAAGGCGCGCGCGGTTTCCTTGGCCCGGGTGGCGACGACGAGGTACGCCGTGCCGAGCATCATGAACAGCGTGAGCATGCTGAGGACGATCAGGAGGAGCACGCCGCGCCGCGCGGGGCCCCGGTGACCGCCGTCGAAAGTCGTGTCCATGGCTGCTGCTTTCGAGTTGTCCGGCGGACCCTTGCCCGGCCGCCGGAACATCTCCCCCACCCGAACCACCGCCGGAATCTCCACCCCTATCGACCGTACGCTCCCGGCCCCTCCAAAACCACCGTCTGTTCCGCGAGGCCCACCGAGTCGACCAGGATTTGCACCGCACCCGGCATTGGCGGAGGACCGGAGAAGGTGACGTAGACCCGGTAGTTGCCCGTGACGGGATCGGGGGTGCTCTCCACGCTCGCCATCGTGATCTGGCTGAAGCGCTCGTGCTGCGCACCCGTCACCTGGACGCCGGCGTTGTTGAACAGGTTGGCGGCGTGGACCTTCTTGGGGTCGTAAATCACCACGCCCGGCTTGACGATCTCCTTGAGCGTGCGGCCTGTCGGCAGCGTGGTTACGGTGAGCGAGCCGTCGGCATAGGTCGCGTCGAGGAGGGCCTCCGTCCGGTCGCCCGTGCGCCCGTGGAACACCACCACGGACAGTTTCGCCAGTTCGCCCGGCTCGAGCGGCGGGGAGACGGGGACGTTGCCGAGGTTGTAGATCCCGGTATCGATCCGCGCGAGGGCCAGCATGCAGCTCATCCGCCCCTGGAACGAGCGCGTGCCGTCGGTGAGCCGGTTGGTCGGCCCCGACGCCGTCGAGGGTCACGAGCACGTCGTCGCGGCCGCGCGTCAGGAGTTCCATTCGGGTCGCCGCACCGCCGACACCCGGGGAGGGCAGGGTCCACCGTCCCGTGCCCGGGGGGGGCGTAGGGGTGCTAGTCGGATGGCGCGTTGGCGGGGACAACGCCCCGTATTGCTTGAGGCTCGCGTGCAGCACGGGTCGGCGCGTGGCGTTTGGAAAGTTCCCTTCGGTGTACTTCGGACCGAGCGGATCGCAGACGACAAAGCCGAAGTTCTGCACCACCCCGTTGCCGTCGCGGTCGTCGGCCGCCGAGGCACCGTCGAGGTCGACGTCCTCGCTGAGCGAGAGATACTGCTCGGCCGTGTTGTTTTGGTTGACATCCCATTCGTCGGCATCGAGGGTGCCGTTGCCGTTGTAGTCTTCGGACACGGGCGTCAGCGAGTCGAAGCGGGTGAACCCGGCGGTGACGGCGTCGGCCAG
>RFRL01000416.1 GCA_009924545.1 Planctomycetia bacterium
CGATGTGCCCTTGGCACCAGATCCCCTCCATTCCCCAACCCGAGGCCCCCGATGCTTGAGCTCTACTGCTGGGCGGCAGCCTTCACCGCCATGGCCGTCGTGCGGCCCCGTCAGGCGCGACGGTGGGAGGAATGGACCGCGGCACTGATCGCTGGGGCCATCTGGCCCCTGGTGGTCGCCGTGCGCCTCACCCGCTGGGTACGCCGTCGCCAGGGGGTGGTGTGATGCACGATGACATCAAGGTTGGCGACAGGGTGGTTTTGCGTTACTGGGGCTATGGGCGCGAACAATGCGTTGCCAATGTCGAAAAAGTGACAAAAACTCAATTCCATGCCGGCGGCCAACGATTTAGGAAGTCAGACGGTCGGCGTGTTTTGCGCGGATCTGGTTGGGGTGCCATTCCGGCAACGCCTGAACTGATCGCGGAGATTGAAACCGAGCAGCACAACAACACCCTGATTATCGAGTCACTCCGGATAATGGAAAGTATCAACAGAAAGCTAAAGCGCAGTGTTGCAAAGGATCCGGCAAGCACTCCGGACCTGACCACGATCTACGAGTGCCTGATGCAGGCCATGTCCACCATTAAGGAGGTTCTGTGATGACCCCTCTCGACTGGGACAACATCGCCGACTGCGCCATGCGTCGTTGGCGGCAACCGTGGAGCCCGAGCAGCCGCTACGGCGACTATGAGTCGTGGCGTGCTGCGCTGGACCTTGCCGCCCTCCAGCAGCGGCGCAGGTGAACCACATGCCCTAGAGTGACAACGTACCACCATCCACCATGGCCACCACCGACCAGATCACCGCCTACCGCCAATTCATCGCCAGCAAAGGCACCGCAGCATCATCCCATGGGTTCAGTCCATCTATGGACTGGTCCAATCTGTTCCCGCATCAACGCGCGACCCTTGAGTTCGCGTGCGAAAAGGGTCGATCTGCCGCCTTCCTGGACACCGGTCTGGGCAAGTCTCGCGTTGAGGCTGCTGCAGCCGCAGAGTTCAGCATTGCCAGTGGCGAGCCGTCACTGATCCTGACGCCGCTTGCCGTTGCGCGTCAGATGATGCGCGAATGTGAATCGGCCGGCGTTGAATCGCGCATCGTGCGTGAGCAGTCCGACGTCGGCCCCGGCGTCAACATTGCCAATTACGAACGGCTGCCAAAGCTTGACCCGTCAACATTTGGAGGTGTCGTGCTTGACGAATCCAGCATCCTAAAGAGCTTCACTGGCCCAACAAAGCGGATGCTATGTGACGCATTCAGCCAGACCCCATACAGACTCGCGGCAACGG
>RFRL01000417.1 GCA_009924545.1 Planctomycetia bacterium
GGTGGCGATCGTGGCCACGGCATCAACGGCACCAACGACTCCAACGGCAACACGATCCCCGATGCGTCCCGCAACGCCCGTGACGGCGCGGTGAGCATGTACTTCGGCCTGGCGGAATACGCCAACGATTCGTCCGGTTCGTACCGCAACGGCGAGTTCAACCCCGGCGGTGCCAACGCCCAGTACGGCGTCCGGGCGAGCACGGCCTACAACTGGCAGCAGGACCTCACAGGGGGCTCGATTGGCAACAACTACGACCTCCCCGGCGGCGCCTACGGCAGCCTGATCACCAATCCCTTCAGCCTCGCCGGCTACGGCTACACCGACAAGCCGACGCTCTATTTCAACTACTTCCTCGACACGCAGAACGCCTCGGCCGATACCCGGATCGACGGGTCGGCGATGCGCGACAGCGCCCGGGTATTCATCTCCGTCGATGACGGTCTCACCTGGGACGTGGTGGCCACCAACAACCAGGCGCGGACCGAGCGCGACAATTTGACTGCCGAGTTGCCCAACGTCCTCTCCGCCTCCTCGGCGATCGGCACGAGCCCCAACCAACACGTCCAGGAGTTGTTCGACTCCACCGGCACGTGGCGGCAGGCCCGGGTCGATCTCGGCCAGTGGGCAGGCAACTCCAACATCCGCCTGCGGTTCGACTTCAGCACCGCCGGCGAGATGGACGCCAACCAGTTGCGGAGCACGGCCGACGCCACCCAGACGGTGGCCAGCGCCGTGACAGCGGGCACGACGGTGGCCCTGGGGAGCCTCCAGGGCCTCCGCACCGGGATGGTGGTCACCGGGACCGGCGTGGGCACGCCGTCGCTGGGAACTCCGGTGACGGTCACCGCGGTCAACGCCGGCGCCGGCACGGTCACCCTCTCGGCGCCAGTGACGGTCACGACGGGCACGGTGCTCTCGTTCTATGACCTGAGCAACCGCCTCCTCAACGACATCAACGGCCTGGCCGGCACGCTCGGCAACTTCAGGGACATCTCTCGCGCCCAGAACAACGCCTTCGAGGGCTTCTACGTCGACGACATCATCGTCGGGTTCGCCGAGCGCGGCGAGATGGTGACCGACGCAACGGCCGGCCAGGTCGACTTCTTCTCCCTCGGCACGCCGGTGTCGCCGACCTACCCCACGCAGTCGCTCCAGGGCCCCTACCAGCTCGAGATCCGGCGGGGCTTCGAATACGGCGTCCAACTCGACGCAGCCAAGGCCGACGTGACGATCGTGCAGACGATCGACACCAACGACCGCGTGGTGCAGTTCCCGGCG
>RFRL01000418.1 GCA_009924545.1 Planctomycetia bacterium
TCACCACGCGCAGCACCGATCCGGTGTTCCAGGGGCGGTTCACGCTCCCCACCGGCGCGACGACCACGATCGAGAGCCCTGTGGCCGAGGTGGGCTGGTTCCTCCGCCCCACGACCTATCGCTCGGCCACCGGCAGTATCACCACACCCACCAACCCGCTCACCTTCACTCTGTACCGTAAGCAATTGCTCGTCCTCGGCTATGTGGGGATCGAGCCGTTTTTCTCGGGCGGGGTCTGCACACCGAACACGACAACCGGCACGATAAGCATCCCTTCCAACAGCGTCGCCATGCCGCACGGTTTCTCGCCTTGGTCGACGTTTTTCGACCGCTACGACATCTCGGCGCGTTTCGAGCGGAACGCCGGAAGTTTCATCCCCAACCGGAGCAACACCGTTTCCCCGGGGAGGCTTCTGCCCAACACCCTCGCCGACCTCACCCGGCGCGAGGCCCGCTTCATGCACAACGTGGTCGGCGACACCTCCGGCGGCCGCTTTCGCGTGACAGCAACGCCGCCGGCCTCGACTACGGCAGCGGTTTCTGTGTCGCCTGGGAGGACCACAACTTCGACGGCAACTTGCAGGCCGCCGAAGACGCTCAGAATCCAGGTAACAATCAACTTGATGACGGCCACCAGGATCCGAACGTCATCCCCGACGGCCTGATCTACACCGGTAACCGCGAGGGTGAAGACGTCATTCTCACCAACGTGCTCGCCTTCGACGTGCGTGTCTTCGACCCGGAGGCGCCGATCCCGCTGGCGGGATCGAGCACCGCCCTCGTGCCGGGCGATCCCGGCTACGATGGTGCCTACCTCACCTCGGCGGCACTCAATCCCCCCGCCTTCGCCTACGGCGGCTACGTCGATCTGGGCAACGGCACGATGACCCCCAACAACCCGCCCAAACCCGTTTCGCGGTTCTCCGACTACGGCCAGCCACGGAGCCGCCTCCGCGGGTCGGCCACGGGCTCCCGGGTGTGGGACTCCTGGAGCACGCACTACGAAACCAACGGCCGCAACGACGACGGCTGGCTCCCCAACAACTTCACCGGCAGCACGGTCGTCGACCAGGGCAGCAACGGCCTCGACGACAACTCCGACGGCCGGGTCGACGAGACAGACCCGTCGGTCGACGGCAACGGTGACGGCGACTTTGCCGACGCGGGAGAGGATCCGGGCGAAACCGAGACCCAGCCCCCCTACCCTTATCCCCTTCGCGGCATCGAGGTCCGGATCCGCTGCTACGAACCCTCCAGCCGG
>RFRL01000419.1 GCA_009924545.1 Planctomycetia bacterium
GTCGTACGGACTGGAAGCAAGAGAGCGGCTATCACCGTCGGTCTCTTGCTGAAACCACTATGTTTCGTCTCAAGGTCACCTTTGGGGGGCGCGTCCGATCGCGGAGTTTTGACAACCAGGCTGTCGAGCTCTTCTTGCAGTGTGCGGCGCTGAATCCCATGATTCAAGTGGCTAAGCCTGATAGCTATCCGGTTGAAGCTTAACTTACTGACCTTAACGGCGAAACCCCTCACCCTGGATTATTCATGCAACAAAGCCATTTGAAGCGAGAGCGGGTGCGTCTCGATAGCACGACGACCAGCGGGCACTGGGAGGTGACGGAAGATGGACTGTTTTAGTTTGGACACAGCAAGGATCACCGTCTGGACTTACCGCAACTAAAGGTCATATTGTCGACGTTGGATCCATTGGGGATGCCGGTGGCAACGCAGGTGGTGTCTGGAAAGACAGCAGACGATCCGTTCTATACTTGTAGCCATATTGGTTAGGATGTAAGCTAGAAATATAGACCCTTCCCCTTGCGTACCATGCCTAAACCCTACAGCCTTGATTTGCGCCAGAAAGTCATCGATGCCATCGAACTGGATGGGATGAGGAAGAGGGAAGCCAGTAGCGTCTTTGGCATCAGTCGTAATACCATCGACTTGTGGCTCAAGCGTAAAGCGGCGACTGGCAGCCTTGCTCCCCAGGTGAATACCAAGGCACGCCGCCAGCCACGGATCACGGATTGGGAGAGGTTTCGTACCTTTGCTGAAGAGCATCGCTACAAAACACAAACTGAGATGGCGGAGTGCTGACTGGGTGCGATGAGTCAACGCACGATCTCACGGGTGTTAGGGGTGATCGGTTGGACGCGAAAAAAAGACCTACGGCTACCGTCAGCGAGATGAGCAAGCCCGACAGACCTTCCTAGTGCGAGTGCCAGACCCGAGGGCACCGCATCTGGTCTATGTGGACGAGTCAGGGATGGATGAGCGCGATGCCTACGGGTATGGCTATGCCTTGGTGGGCGAGCGGTGTTATGACGTGAAATCTGGACAACGCGGTGGTCGGGTCAATCTCATTGCTGGGTATCGCGGGCATCAACTGATTGCGCCGTTTACCATCGAAGGGGCATGTAACCGAACCGTCTTCGAAACCTGGTTGGAGACCTGTCTGATGCCAGAGTTGCGCCGGGGGGACTGGGTGGTACTCGATAATGCCACCTTTCACCATGGGGGACGCATTGACCCATTGATTCAGGCGGCAGGCTGTGAAGTC
>RFRL01000420.1 GCA_009924545.1 Planctomycetia bacterium
CCCATGTCGGTCTTGACCGAATAGGAGTACGAACCAGACGACCCGGATCGACTGATGCCGCCACGGGCGTCGCTGCCCATGTCCTCGTTGTAGAGCGAGTAGGCGTCGCTTGCCGTCGCCACAGAGTTCAGGAAGTCGGTGTAAAGCTGGTTCGTGAACTCATACTTCATGATCTGGAATGAAGCGGCCACGGCACCGTACCCAGCAGGATCGGTGTCAGCCGTGTTTCCCGGGTCGCCGACCGTCACCCAGTCGATCGAGACGGCGTGGGCGGCCGTCGCCATCAGGGCGACAACAATCGTGGCCGCGAAGCGTGTGAAGCGAAGCGCGTTCAACGGAGGTTCTCCATCGGGCAAGAGGGTTTCAACAGAGTCCATGGATACGAACATGATCCGAATGAGCCTCGGCGCGGTGGATCAAGGTGACGCGTTGGCTGGACCACAGGACATTGAAGTCACAGCCACACAGCTCACAGGCGACGGTCAGCGGCGCGCCCGCCGCCGCTCGATGAGACCGAGGGCGCCGCAGACCAGCCCGAGCACCGAGCCCATCCCGGCCGGGTCGATCTCGGGGACGCCCGACGGGCCGCTGACCGCACTTGCGAGACGAAAACCGATGACGGCGTCCGGCCCGGGCCCGAGCGTGTTCCTGTATGAAGACGACACATCGTTCGCGCTGTAGTTCCAACCGCCGCCCCGCAGCCCACGAGTCGCGCTGGCAGCACCCGTGAGGTCGTTCCATTCATTCACGTTGCCGCTCATGTCGAACGCCCCGTAGGCACTCGGGCCGCCATTCGTGCCCACCGTCGTCACATTGCCATCTTGGCCATTCCAGTCAGCGACCCTGTTGAAGTTCACTTTGTTGCCGCTCGTCACGGGACTCACGCCGCCGCTCGTGCCGGTGCCCACGGTCGTGGCACTCACCCCCGTGGGGGCCGTGTCACTCTGGGTGCCATAATTCCAGTAGCCCGCGCTCGTGCCGCCACCCTTGTAGAAGGCGGCCTTGTACCACTGGTCCTCAGTGGGGATGTAAACTGACGCGCCGGGGTTCACCGCCGGGGCAGTGCCGCTCGTTGCGCCGCTCAGCGTATAGGCCCCCGTCTCCGTGCTGCCCGACCCCTGCCCGTTCTGCATCCAGTTCGCCACCCGCGCGGCGTCGAACCAAGTCACGTAGTTCACTGGCTTGTCGCCCATGTCGGTCTTGACCGAATAGGAGTACGAACCAGACGACCCGGATCGACTGATGCCGCC
>RFRL01000043.1 GCA_009924545.1 Planctomycetia bacterium
CCAGCTGCTGACCGCCACGTGGTAGGTGTCGGTGACGACGAACCGTGACCCGGCAATGGCCGCCAGCAACCGCGGCAGCACCCCGCTGCCCGCCGGGCCGGACGGCAGGTCGACCGTCGGCCACGGCCAAGCGTCTCGCTCGATGAATGGAAACGACAACCGGTCGCCCCACGGCAGCCAGCGGCACATCATCCCGGTCGCGGCGGCGACCGAGTCCACGAACGCCATGACGGCATCGTGGTCGTGCTGGCCACGGGCGAAAAACACCAGGGCATCCGCCGCCGGCACCGGCGGGCGCAGCCCGCCGCGCACCATCTCCGCCACGTCTGCCAGGGCCAGCAACTGGGCCGGGTCGATGCCACAGGGTTCACGCGTCGCCGGCCGCCATCCCGCCACGCGCACCGCCGAGATCGCATCCCGCATCTGCACATGCCGCGCCGCGGAGAGGAACCGGCGGAGAGCCGGACCGTAGACCGGGTCGGCCTCGTCGGCGGTGGAGTTGAACAGCAGCGACGTGCCGTAACTGATCGCGGTCCGGCAGGTGGCGTCGGGCCGATCGGCCAGCAGCAGCACGCCACGGTAGGCCGCCTCGCGCGCCGGATCGGCCCCGGCCAGCGCCGTGATGTAGCGCCGCATGTGGAGGAAATCGCCCCAGAAGAGCGGCACCGATCCGTCGAGGACCGCCAGTGAGTCGAGCCGCTCGTGCCGGATGCCGACGTCGCACGCGGCAAGCACCGCGTCCGCCTCCCCACCGAGGTGCGCCAGCCGCTCCTCGAGTGACACCAGCCGGTAGAACGTGGCGTCGGTGAGGAGCCCCGCCCGGAGGAGCGTGGCCCGGGCGACGGCCTCGCCGGCGAGCATGCCGGGATTGATGCCCGGCGGAGTGGCCGTGATGATCGCGAGCGGCTTCATGGCCTGAGATCGAGGACGTTTTCCACGGTCAACCCGCGGCAGTGTACCGTCGTCGCCCCGCACGGCAGACGCGCTCGATACCCAGGCTGGTATGCTCCGCGACCACGCGCCCCCGGAACACCACACATGCAAGCGGCCGCCGGCTACATCACCGACGTCAGTTACGTCCCCGGGTTCTACCCCAACATGGCCCCGGTGTTGCTGCGCTACGTGGCCACCCTCAACCGGCTGACGCCTCCGCCGGCCGACCGGTTCCGCTACCTCGAATTGGGATGCGGCCTGGGCCGGGTGTTCACCACGCTGGCCGCCGCCGATCCCCGCGGCGAGTTCGTCGGAGTCGACGTCAATCCCCGGCACACCGACGTCGCCGATCGTGACATCGCCGCCGGCGGGCTGACCAATGCCCGGGCAGTGACCGCCGACTTCGCCAGCCTGCCGGACGATCTCGGTACGTTCTCCTTCATCGTGCTCCACGGTGTCTACAGCTGGGTCGCCGAGGAGGTCCGTGCGCAGATCCGTGCCGTGATCCAGCGCCACCTGGCCCCGGGCGGCCTCGTGCTCGTCAGCTACAACGCCATGCCGGGGTGGGCCCACCTCCAGCCGATCCGCGGCATCCTCCGCCAGTACGCCGCCCTGCGCCAGGGCGACAGCGTGCAGCGGATCCGCGATGCCGTCGCCTACCTCCTCTACATCCGCGACAAACAGGCCCGCTATTTCACCGACAACCCGCGGGCGGCGGCCTACGTCGACGCGATCAAGTCGCTCGATGCCCGGTACCTGGCCCACGAATACCTCAACGACCACTGGACGAGCTTCTACTTCGCCGACGTGGCGACGACGATGGGGCGGGTGGGCCTCGACTACGTCGGCAGCCTGCCGGTCCACACCAACTTCTGGGATCTGTGCGTCCTCCCCGAGTTCCAGGAACTGTTCCGCACCACGTCCAACCGTCTGGTGTCCGAGGCCCACAAGGACTTCTGCGCCAACACCGCCTTCCGCTGGGATCTCTACGGGCGTGGGCTGGCGACCCTGCCCACGATCGAGGACCGCCTCGCCCGGGCCGATGACCTGTGCTTCGGCCTCGGCCGACCAGACGTGAAACTGCCCCACACGGCCAACCTCGGCATCGTCACCTCGACCACGACCGGTCCACTCTACGAGGCCCTGCTGGGATTGCTCCGCGGAGGCAGCCGCCCGCTCTCCGCCATCGTGTCCGACGGGGCGCTCGCCGGCGTGGCTCCGGGTGCCATCGCCCAGGCGGTCGATGCGGGTGTGGCGACAGGGCTGTTCGAGGTCACCAGCCACCCTCTGCCGCCGAGTGCCCCCGTGCCCGACGGTCCACTCCGGGTCGTGCTGCCCTTCAACCGGGAAATCCTCTCCGCCGACATCTTGTGCGGGCGGCCGGTGGCACTGGCCAGCACCCTCACCGGCACCGGCACGTCGATCGGGGATCTCGATGCGGCGTTCATCCACGAACTGACCAGCGGTGGCCGCCCGGGGCTGGTGGAGCGGATCGACCGGCGCTTGGCGGCGGCGGGACGGGGCATCGAACGGGACCGGCAGCCGGTGACGGTGGCGGCTGAACGGACGGAGCTCCTCTCCCAGGCTGCGGACGCGGTCGAGGCCACGCTCGTGCCGCAACTGCTCCGCCAGGGGATCCTGGCGGCGGACTGAAACCCCTCCCGGGTGGTCGGCGACGGTGGGGACCGAGAGAATGCACGAAGCGAGTCCCGCATATTGGCCTCCGGCCACCGGCATAGACGAGGCGGCGATGCCCCACACCGACCTGTCCTGCACCGTTTCCCCGCGGCTCACGCGCCGGCACTTCGGCGGCCTGGCGCTGGCGGCGGCCCTCGCGGCCCGGCCCGCGGCCGGAGCGCCGGAGCGCCGGGGCATCCCCCTGGGCTTCGACAACTTCGCCGTCCGCGCCCTGGGATGGAACGCGCGCCAACTGGTCGATCACGCCGTCACCCTCCGGTGTGACGCGCTGTTCATCACCGACTTCGGTCCCCTCGAGGGCCGTTTCGACGACGCGACACTGACCGAACTGCGCGCCTACGCGGCCGACCGCGGCGTGGCGCTGGAGCTCGGCTCGTGGAGCATCTGCCCCACGTCGACCACCTTCAAGCCCGATTGGGGCACCGCCGAGGAGCACCTCGCCCTCGGCATCCGCATGGCCAAGGCATTGGGCTCACCCGCCTTCCGTGTCATCCTCGGCAACCAGTCCGACCGGCTCACCCCGGGGGGCATCGAGGCGCGGATCGCCGACACGGTGAAGGTCCTGCGCAGCCAGCGCAGCCGGGCCGTCGATGCCGGCGTGCGGATCGCGGTGGAGAACCATGCCGGCGACATGCAGTCACGGGAGCTGAAGGCGCTGGTGGAGGAGGCCGGGCCCGACTTCGTCGGTGTCAACTTCGACTCGGGCAACGCCTGCTGGACCCTCGAAGATCCGCTCCGCGCCCTGGCCACGCTCGCGCCGTACGTGGTCACCACGAGCCTGCGCGACACCATGCTCTGGACCACCGACGACGGCGTCGTCGCCCAGTGGACGGCGATGGGCGAGGGGTGCGTCGATCTGCCCGCCTTCTTCGACCTCTTCGCGGAGGCTTGCCGGGGGGTGCGGGTGCAGATCGAGACGATCTCGGGATTCCCCCGGCGGATGCCGATCTACCAGACCGACTTCTGGAAACCCTATCCCGGCGCCCGGGCCGCCGATCTGGCCGCGTTCCTCGCCGTCGCCCGCCGCGGTCGCCCCCTCGATCCGTTCCGGCCGCCGGAGGGGGAGGCACGCCGCGCCGCCGAGCAGGAATACCAGCTCGGCGAACTGGCGCGGAGCATCACCCACTGCCGTGACGTGCTCGGCTTGGGGGTCCGCGCGGCGTGAGCGCATCGGTCCACTGCCGGGCCCAGGGGAGCTGCCACCGGGGACACGTTCTCCTCGCCCTGCTGCTGGCGGCCATGGGGCCGCCGCAGACGCGCGGCGAGGAGCCGCTGCGGTTTGTCCTCGCCGACGAGACGGAGTGGGGTGGGGCCGTGCCCGAGGACGTGCGCCGGGTACTCCGTTCGGCGGGCACGGCCCTGCTCGAGCCGGCGGCCGAGAGCGAACTGCCGCCGCTCGAGGTGCGCGCCCGGGGCGGTCCGATCGTCCTCCACGAGCGCGGGCCGGAAGGGGTGGTCCGCATCCGGCTCAACACCGGCGGCAACCTGTGGGCCCAGTACGCCTACCAGTTCTCGCACGAACTGTGCCACGTGCTCTGCCGCTACGACCGCGATCCCACGGGCCACCAGTGGTTCGAGGAATCGCTGTGCGAGTTGGCGAGCCTGTTCGTGCTGCGGCGGATGGCGGAACGGTGGGCCAGCGAACCACCCTATCCGAATTGGCGCGGCTATGCGGTGCACCTCGCCGCCTACGCCGACGAGCGGATCGCCGCCGCGCGCCTGCCGGAGGGGATGTCGCTCGCCGACTGGTACCGCGCCAACCGCGCGGAACTGACCACACGGGCCACCGACCGCGAGCGCAACACCGTGGTCGCGGTGGCACTCCTGCCGCTGTTCGAGTCGTGCCCCGGGCACTGGGCGGCCGTGACGAGCCTCAACGAGGCGATGCCCACCGCCCCACAGCCCTTCCGCGACCATCTGGCCGACTGGCGGCGCCGGCTCCCGGCCGAACGGCAGGCCACGGTCGACGCGATCGCGGCGGCCTTCGGCGAGACGCTGCCGCGGGAGTGACCGGAGGTGGACCGGCGACGGGGTACAATCCCGGCCTCGCCCCGAAACCCAGGACGACTTCCGATGGTCACGCTCGATCGGCGACAGGTGCGCGAGTTCGACCGCCGGGCGATCGAGGAGCACGGGATCCCCGGGGTCATCCTCATGGAGAACGCCGGGCGCAATGCCGCGGCGCTGGCCCACGACATGTTCGGTGCCGGGCCGGTGGCCGTCGTCTGCGGCCCGGGCAACAACGGCGGCGACGGGCTGGTGATCGCCCGGCACCTGGAGAACCTCGGCCATGAGGTCCGGGTGCTGGCGGCGGCGCCGGCCGACCGCTTCGGTGGTGACGCCGCGGTGAATCTGGAGGTGGTGCGCCGGGCGGGCATCCCCCTCCACTTCCTCCCCGACGCCACCCCCGAGGCCTGGCGGCTGGCGCTCGAGGGGGTGGTGTGGGTCGTCGACGCGCTGCTCGGCACCGGGGCCGAGGGTGCGCCCCGGGGGGCGGTGGCCACCGCCATCGAGGCCATCAACGCCGCCAGTCGCCGCGCCAGCACGGCGGTGTTCGCCGTCGACATTCCCTCCGGGCTCGATGCCGACACCGGTGTGGCGGCATCACCGTGCATCGAGGCGCATGCCACGGGCACGTTCGTGGCGGCCAAGCCGGGCCTCGTCGTGGCGGCGGCGGAGGCCCACACGGGCAGCCTCCACGTGCTCGACATCGGGGCGCCGCTGGCCCTCCGGCGGGAGTTCGGTCTGGTTCCCTGACGTGCGGCAGGCTGTTTGTCCACAGCCTGCTAACGCAGTTCCTTCTCCAGGAACGTCCATCCGAGGGCGTCCATGAAGGCCTTCTGCCGGTTGTCGGCGGCGCCGCCGTGGCCCCCCTCGACGTTTTCGTAGGAGAGGACGGGTTTGCCGTGTTCTTCCAGACGGGCGGCCATCTTCCGGGCGTGACCGGGATGGACCCGGTCGTCGCGCGTGCTGGTGGTGATGAGGATCGGCGGATAGTCGGCCGCCGGATCGACGTTATGGTAGGGGGAGAAGCCCTTGATGAACTCCCATTCCGCGGGCTCGTCCGGATTGCCGTACTCCCCCATCCAACTCGCCCCGGCCAGGAGCGTGTGGTAGCGCCGCATGTCGAGGAGCGGCACCTGGCAGACGATGCCGCCCCACAGGTCGGGCCGGCGCGTCAGCATGTTGCCCATGAGGAGGCCGCCGTTGCTGCCCCCCTTGATGCCCAGGTGGGCGGGGCTCGTCACCTTGCGGCGGACCAGATCCTCGGCGACGGCGATGAAGTCTTCGTAGGCCCGGGGGCGGTTGGCCTTGAGGGCCGCCTGGTGCCAGGCCGGGCCGAACTCACCACCGCCGCGAATGTTGGCGATCACCGACACGTGCCCCCGCTCGAGCCACGCGGCGCCGGTGAGTGGATCGTAGCCCGGTACGAGCGGGATCTCGAAACCCCCGTAGCCGTAGAGGAGCGTCGGGGTGGAGCCGTCGGCGGGAAGCTTCCGGGGACCGATCTGGAAGTAGGGCACCTGGGTGCCGTCGGCACTGGTGGCCTCGTGCTGCTCGACGACGAGCCCGTCGGCTTCGAAGAAGGCCGGTGCGCTCTTCAGCTTCTCCACCGCCGCCGCCCGCGGGGGCCCGGCTGCGGGCAGCGTCCCCAGCGACAGCGTGGAGGGCGCCAGCGGGCTGGCGGTGACGAGGAAGAAGTCGTCCCCCTCCAGGTCGTCGACGGCCGTGGCGCTCGCCGTGCCCACGTCGGGCACCCCGGCGACCGGTTCCCGGAGCCACTTCCCCTCCTGCCAGGAGAGGGCTTCGATGCGGTTGCGCACGTTGTCGAGCGTGGTGACGAGGAGATGGTGCCGCGTCGGCGAGAACGACACCAGCGACGAGCGCGGCCCGGGGCGGAAGACGACGTGGAAGGCGCGGTCGCCGGCCATGAAGCGCTCGTGATCGATCGCCAAGAGGGCTCCGGCCGGATACGTCATGCCCCCCACCTCCCAGTCGCTGCGCAGTTCGAGGAGGAGCCATTCGCGGTGCAGGCTGGCGTTGGCGTCGTCGGGCTTGGGGACGCGCACGAGCTTCCCGTCGCGGAGCTGGTGGAGCTCGTTGGTCCAGAAGGTCATCTGCCGGACGACGAGCTCGCGGACGAACCCCGGAGTCCGATCGACGAACGCCGACACCGACATGTCGTCGGCCTGCCCCTCGAAGAGGAGCGGGGCGTCGGCCAGGGGCGTGCCGCGCCGCCACGCGCGGATCGTCCGCGGATACCCGGAGGTGGTGAGCGAACCGGGACCGAAATCGGTGCCCACGAGCAGCGTGTCGGCATCGCGCCACACGACGCGGCTCTTCGCCTCGGGCAGCGCGAAACCGTCGGCGACGAAGGCCCGCGACTCCAGGTCGAACTCGCGGATCACCTCGGCGTCGGCCCCGCCCCGCGACAGGGCCACGAGGCAGCGCCGGTCGTCGGGCTCGAGGACGGTCGACCTGTGCCAGACCCAGTTCTCCCCCTCGGCAACCGCCAGCGCGTCGAGATCGACGACGGTCTCCCAGTGCGGCTCCCGGAGGCGGTATTCCGCCAGCGTCGTCCGCCGCCACAGGCCCTTGGGATTCTTCCCGTCGCGCCAGAAGTTGTAGTAGTGGCCACCGATCTTCCCCACCAACGGGATCCGATCACGGGAATCGAGGATCGAGAGGAGCCGGGCCTCGAGCCGGGTGAAATCGGCGGAGTCAGTGAGGGCTGCCTTCACCTTGGCATTCCGCGCTCGCACCCACTCCAGTTGCCGCTCCCCGGTCACATCCTCGAGCCACTGGTGTGGATCGGTGGGCTGTGGGGACACCGGTTCGGCGGACGACGCGGGGGAACTCATGACGAGAGCCAGCAGGGGAAAGAGGACCGGGGTGACGACGCGACGCATGATGTGGTCCGGGAGAAGGGTGGCGGAAAACCGGCCCGCGGCAGGCGGGCTGATCAGGAGCGGATCTGGCCGGCGCCGGTGACGATGTATTTGTAGGTGGTCAATTCACGCGTGCCGCACGGACCGCGGGCGTGGAGCTTGTCGGTCGAGATGCCAATCTCCGCCCCCAGCCCCAGTTCGCCGCCGTCGTTGAAGCGCGTGCTGGCGTTGACCATCACCACCGCGGTGTCGACCCGGGTGGCGAAGCGCTCGGCGGCGGCCGGATCGGCGGTGACGATGGCATCGGTGTGCCGGGAACCGTAGCGGTTGACGTGGTCGATGGCGGCGTCGAGCGAGTCGACGACCACCGCCGAGATGCGCGGCCCGAGGTATTCGCAGGCGTAGTCGTCGGCCGTGGCCGGGACGGCGGCGGGCACGAGCCGGCACACGGCATCGTCACCGGCAATCTCCACGCCGTGAGCGGCCAGGTCGGCGGCGACCGCCGGCAGGAACGCCTCCGCGACGGCGCGGTGCACGACCAGCGACTCGGCGGCGTTGCACACCCCCATCCGCTGGCACTTGGCGTTGACGAGAATCGTCCGCGCCATCGCCAGATCGGCCGCGGTATCGACGTACACGTGGCAGTTGCCGGTGAAATGCTTGAGCACCGGCATCCGCGCCTCGGCGGTCACCCGGCGGACGAGCTCCTCGCCCCCGCGGGGGATGACGACGTCGATGGCGTCGGCCATCCCCAGGAGGATCCCCACGGCATCGCGATCGGCTGTTTCGACCAGTTGCACGGCATCGACCGGCAGGCCACCGGCGTCGAGGGCGGCGCGGCAGGCGTCCACCAGGCGGCGGCTCGACCGTGCCGCCTCCTTGCCCCCGCGGAGGATGATGGCGTTGCCGGAGGCCACCGCCACGGCGGCGGCGTCGGCGGTGACGTTGGGCCGCGACTCGTAGATGAACAGCACCACGCCCAGCGGAACGCGGACCTTCCGCACGCACAGGCCGTTGGGGCGGACACGCTCCTCGAGCACCTCCCCCACCGGATCGGGCTGGACCGCCACCGCCTCCAACCCGGCGGCGATCCCCTCGATCCGCGCCCGGTCGAGACGGAGCCGGTCGATGGCCGCGACCGACAGGCCCATGGCCTCCGCCGCCACGGTATCGAGGGCATTGGCGGCGAGGATTCCCGCCAAGTCGGCCCGGATCCGGGCGGCCGCGTCGCACAGGCAGGCGGCCTTCCGCGCCCCGGGGACCGCGGCCAGTTCGCGCGCCGCCCGCACCGCCCGCTCCGCCAGGGCGCGGCACAGGGACGGCAGGTCGGGATCGGTGCCGGTCTGACCGGGGGACGGCGTGGGGATCGGTGTGGTGGTCGCCATGGGACGCGTGGCTCCGGAACGGCCTGATCGTACCACGGCGCTCACGGCGCCACGGCGACGAACGTCTCCAGGGCCGACCGCACCAGTCCCACCGCATGGACGCGCACCACGTGGATCCCCGCCATGGCCAACCCGCAGGCGATGCCGGCGGTGCCGCCGTCCCGCGCGCTCTCCGCGGCGGGGTGGCCGAGGGCCGCCTCCAGGGTCTTGCCGATGAAACCCTTGCGCGAGTGGCCCACGAGGATCGGCTGAGCGAGGTCGAGGAACCGAGCGGCCCCGCGGACGAGCGCCAGGTTGTGGGCATGGGTCTTGCCGAACCCGATGCCCGGATCGAGGCAGATCCGCGCGCGGTCGATGCCCGCCGCGACCAGGGCATCGCGCCGGTCGCGGAGCCAGCCGTGGATGTCGGCCACGACGTCGTCGTAGCGGGGATCGATCTGCATCGTGGCGGGCGTGCCCTGCATGTGCATCGCGCACACCCCCGCGCCCGTCGCCACGGCCAGCGGGATCATCGCCGGGTCACCCACCAACCCGGTGACGTCGTTGATGATCTCGGCCCCGAGTTCGAGCGCCCGCCGGGCCACCACGGCCTTGCTGGTGTCGATCGACACCGGCACCCCCGTTTCGCGGGCCAGGCGCCGAACCACCTCGGCGGTCCGCGCCAGCTCCTCTTCCGTGGCAACGGCCGTCGAGAAGGGGCGCGTGCTTTCGCCGCCCACGTCGAGCAGGTCGGCCCCTTCCGCCACCAGCCGCAACCCGTGGGCCACGGCCGCCTCCACGTCGGCATGCCGTCCGCCGTCGGAGAAACTGTCGGGGGTGACGTTGACGATCCCCATCACCAGCGGCCGGCGGACCGCGCCGGTGGCCGATGCCAGCGCGAGCCGCGTCGATCGCAGTCGCCACTCGGTGGGGCCGGCGGTGGTCGTCACCACGGCTCCTCCATCAGGCCGACGATCTGCTGGGCCATCTTCACGATCCCCTCCTGCTGCGTGCTGGCGACCGAGCGACCGTATTCCGGCACGAGCATCGCCGACTGCCCCACGTCGACGCTGGCGGCCGGCAGGGGCACCGCCCCCGACGCGAGCACGGCCCCGCCGCGGTCGGCCCACGTGACGAGCACCTGGAGGTTCATCTCCACCTGCCGCGACTGGTCGGTGGGGCTCTCCACCACCATCCGCTTGGTGTCGGCCACGATCCGGGCCGTGAGCACGCTATCGGCTGCCGAGGTGCCCACCACCTTGAACGGCGTCCGCTTCTCGATCTCCTTGCACACCGCTTCGGTGAGCCGCTCGCCGAGGTCGAGTCCGGGGGTCATCCGGAACGACTCCGACTGGATGAGGGGCACGTAGATCGTGCGCACGTTGGGGGCGTAGAGGGTGTTGTTGCCGAACCGGTACCCCGCACATCCGGCCGTCAGGCAGGCCATGGCCGCCAGCCCACACGCCACCCGGCGGCGGGGCATCGCGGCACGCAGTTCCCGCCTGTGGGCCATGGGGTCACCGTGGGCGGGCCCGGACGGGCCAGGGAACGAACGAGTCAGCGGATGACGCCCGACGAGACATCCTGCTCCCGGGCGATGAGGGCCTCCGACTCCGCCATCGCGTCGAGCTCCGCCTCCTTGAGGGAGTCGGGGTTGAGCACGGCGGTGAGCATGGGGAAGGGATTGTCGGAGACGTCCGCCAGCCCCTCGATCTCCCCGAGGCGGTCGCGGGCCTTCTGGGCGAGCAGGGTCTGGGGACGGTCACGGGCGATGAGCGCGTAGTAGATCCGGGCCGAGGTGAAGTGTTTGCCCTTGGCGTAGAACTCGGCCCGATCCCAGTGCCGCAGGGCCTGTTGCGCGGCGACCTCGGCCCGTGTCGAAAGGAGCCGGTCCTGATCCTGGTTCGTCAACTGGTCGGGGAACTGCACGAGCGTCTGGTCGGCGAGCAACTCCGCCTCGTCGAGCACGCCCCCTTCATAGCCCGGCCCCTGGTAGGCGCGCAGCTTGGCCTGGAGCCCGAGGAGGTGCGCCTGGAGGAGGAACTCGCTGTCGGGATACTCGTTGCGCAGGAGACCGTAGTAGTAGTCGGCATCGATCCACTGCCGGTCGAGGAAGTGGGCGTTGGCCTCGGCCATGATGCTGTCGTCGGCCAGGGCACCGCGGGGATCGTTGAGACGGACGTGCTCGAAGGCCTTCAGGGCGCGCCCCTTGGTGTCGAAGATGGGACGGCTGCGATCGGCCACGTTGGGGATCAACAGCGGGAGGTGCTTCTTCCGGTCGACGGCGAGCCAGTACTGCCCGATGATGAACTGCCGCTGGGCGATGCGGTCGAGGTACCGGGAATTGGCGTATTTCTTCACCAGCTCGTCGTAGCAATCCTCCGCGCGCGGATAGCGATCGGTGAAGAACCAGCACTCGGCCAACTGCCACAGGGCATCCTCCTCGATGACCGAGTCGGGCCACCGGTCGATCGCCACCTTGTACTTCGCGATCGCGTCGTCGTAGCGCCGGTCGCGGTACAGGGCGTCGGCCTCGGCGAGTGCCGCCCGGGCCACCGCCTCGTTGGGACCGCGGCCGACGAGCTTCTTCCAACGCTTCTTGATGTCTCCCCCTTGAAGTAGTCCCACCCGGTGCCGGTGTCGGCCGAGGCGCGTTCGGAGGAGATGACGCCGGTGTCGTCGCCGGTGCCCAGGTCGGCCCCGGGCCGGTCCTTCGACCACGGCCAGCGCGGTGTCTTCATGCTGGCGCAGCCACCGGCGAGGAGGGCCACGAGGCACAAAACCCACAGTCCAGCCGGGTGGCGAGCGGTGCGGGCGGCACGGCGGCGGGGAGCGGTGGTCATCATGATGGGGGCTTCATGGACGATGGACTGTGGAACGATGGGCCCGCCCGGAGCCGTCGGCCCAGGAGGTGGGCGACGTACCGGTCGAGGATCGCGCGCACCTCGCCGTGGAGACCGGGCTCAGTCGCCACGCCCCCACCGGAGAGCGCCGCGGCGAGGCGCTGCAACAGCCCCCGGGCCGCCGCCGAGACCGAGACCACCAGGCGCTTCCCGCGGCGGCACGCCGGGCACAGCACCCCGCCATCGAGCATCCCGAACGCGACGCGCGGCCCGTCGACCCGCCCACGGCATGCGGCGCAGCGCCCGAGCAGCGGGCCGTGCCCGGTGAGCCGCAGCACGGCCAACTCGCCGCGGAGCCACTCCTCAGCGACCGCCGCATCGGGGCCGCGGTGAGCGGAGAGGGAGTGGATGCTGGCGGCGACGGCATCGAAGAGTTCCGGGTGCGGATCGGCGTCGGCGGTGAGGGCGTCGGTGAGCTCGGCGAGACCGATCGCGGCCTGGAAGGCAGGCAGGCTCGTGCCGATGCGGAAGCGACCCAGGAGGCAGGCCTCCGTGAGCAGGTCCAGGCCACCCGACACCCTGCGAAGGACGATTACCTCGCAGGTCGAAAGCAGGTCAAGGCCGCCGTCGAACGGGCCCTTCGGCCGCCAGGCACCCTTGGCCAAAGCGCGCACCTTGCCGAGATCGCGGGTGAGGAGGTTGACGACGCAGCTTGTCTCGCCGAAGGGGGTGGCCTGGAGGACGATGGCGAGGGTCTTCTCCACGGCCATGGGTTGCTCTCAGCGTCGCCAGACGCGGACCCGTTCCACCCTGCGTCCCGAGGCCGCGACGACTTCGAACGCCGCGCCGTGGGCCTCCACCGTCTCGCCCACCTGTGGCACCCGTCCGCAGCGGTGGAACACCAGGCCGCCCACCGTCTCGTAGCCATCCTCCTCCGGCAGGTCCAGCCCCATCCGCGCGTTGATCTCCCGCACCGGCAGTTGGCCACTCGCCTCCCAAGTGTCGTCCGCCAGACGCCGCAGCCCGTCGACGAGCACCTCGTCGTGCTCGTCGGCGATCTCCCCGACGATTTCCTCCAGCGCGTCCTCGATCGTCACCAGACCGGCCACCCCACCGAATTCGTCGGTGACGATGGCGATGTGCGTGTGGGTGCGCTGCAACTCGCGCAACAGTTTCTGCACCGACATCGACTCGGGCACGAAGAACGGTGGTCGGAGCAACGGCCGCACCGATGCGGGAGGGGCGCAGCCGCCGAGCTGGGTGGTGAGTTGGACGAGCAGTTCGCGTGTGTGGAGGATGCCGACCACGTCGTCGGGCGAGCTTCCCCACACCGGCAGTCGGGTGTGACCACTGTCCGCCGCCAGCCGCACGATGTCGTCCCAACGGGTGTCGAGTGGCAGGCTGACCATCGCCGTGCGCTCGGTCATGATCCGTCCGACGCGCGCTTCCGCCAGGTCCATCACGCCGGCGATCATGTCACGGGCGGTCTCCGCCAGACGGCCGTCGCGGTGGGCCTCGTCGACCACGGCGCGGAGCTCCTCGTCGACATCCTCCGCGGCGGCGGGCCGGCTCCCCCAGGCCTCCGCCATGCGCCGCCCCAGGGAGCCGAGCCAGGCCACCATCGGCGCCACCACGGCCACCAGCGGCCGCCACACCCCAAAGCTACCGACGAGGATCGCCGTCCCGGCGGACGACGCCACCACCACCGGTACCGCGACGACGGCCAGCCACGCCAGGCCGATCCAGCCCACCGCCCCCGCCACCGCGCCCAGCGGCTCGGCGGCGGCGAGGGTCCGGCCGGCCAGCAGCGTGGCCACCAGCGACGCGATCACCACGGCCGACGAGGCCAGGAAGGCGAGCGTGTCGCAGTCGGCGATGATGCGGCGGGCGTCGTCGGGCCGACCGCGTGCCCGGCAGGCCCCGATGATACGGGGGCGCTGTGGACCGCGGGCGGCCCGCGCCAGGGTCGCCGCCAACCCGGCGACGACCAGCACCAGCAGCGCCGACTCCAAACGTGGTGCGGGGGGGCTCATGGGCAGCGCCGACGACGTCGCGGGGGAACCGGCAGACCGATCGCGGCGCACACCTCCCGCTCCCGGGCCCGCATGGCCCGGCGGTCGTCGCCGCGGCGATCATCGTAGCCGCTGAGGTGCAACAAGCCGTGGATGGCGTAGTAGGCCAGTTCGTGGCGCAACGCCCAACCGAAGCCATCGGCCTCGCGGACGGCCGTTTCCACACTGCAGGCGATGTCGCCCTGCAGGCCCGTGCCGCGATCCCCGCCGAGGTCGAAGGTGATGACGTCGGTCGGTCGGGGGTCACCCAGCCAGCGCTCGTGGAGCGCGGCGATGCCGGCGTCGTCCACCAGCAGCAGCGTGATCTCGGCCCGCGCCACCCGTTCCGCCTCGAGCGCCCACCGGCAGACCCGCGTCAACCAGCGCCGCGGCACCGCCACGCGCCGCTGGCGATCGACGACCTGGATGTCGATCGGTGGAGCGGGATCACCGGGCGAGTGAGGGACCACGGCCATGTCAGGCGGTCCGCTGCCCGGGATACTTGACGCGGCCGTGGTAGACGGCGTTGAGGCTCTTGGCCAGGCTCTCCTCGATCCGGGCCAACTCCTCGAGCGTCAGGCCGCAGTCTTCGAACTGGCCGTCGAGGAGGCGCTTCATCGCCAGATCGTGGACCAGCCCCTGGATCCGCGCCGGAGTCGGGTCGGCGAGCGCCCGGCTGGCGCTCTCGGCGGCGTCCGCCAGCATCAGCACCGCCGACTCCCGCGTGCTCGGCTTCGGACCGGGGTAGCGGTACATCTGCTCGTCGACGTCACCACCGTGGGGATCGGCCTGCGACCGCTCCGTGGCCCGGCGGTAGAAGTACTCGACCAGCGTCGTGCCGTGGTGCTCGGTGATCAGGTCGACGATCGGCTGCGGCAGGCGGTACTGCCGGGCCAACTCCGCCCCCTCCTTGACATGGGCCACGATCACCAGCGTGCTCATCGCCGGCGCCAGTGACTCATGGAGACTCGGCTGCTGCCCCTGGTTCTCGACGAAATAGGCCGGCTTCAGCATCTTGCCGATGTCGTGGAAATAGGCCCCCACCCGCACGAGCAGCCCGCGGGCCCCGATCGCCTCGGCTGCGGCCTCGCCGATGCTGGCCACGTTGATGGAATGGTTGTACGTGCCCGGGGCCCGGCGCACGAGCTCCTGGAGGAGTGGGTGGGCCACGTCCCCCACCTCGAGGAGACTGAGATCGGTGAGGACGCCGAAAGCCCGTTCGATGAACGGCAGCAGACCCGTCATGAGGAAACCGGAGAGCACCGCCCAGCCGGCCGTCCGCGCGGCATCGGTGAGCAGGTGCCGGTCGAGGGGCCGCGACTCCAGGAGGTTCGACCCCACCTGGGTGAACATCCCCACCAGCGCCGCGAACAACCCCACGTAGATCAGCCGGCTGCGGCTGCGGAGCCGGCCGGTCCAGAAGATCACGGCAGCGGCCGCCGCCACGAGGGTCACGTAGTCGGCCAGCCCGTCCCCCAGCGCCACCACGACGACCAGCGCCACCTCGGCGGCAAGGAGCAGGCCCAGATCCTCATCGTAGGCGATGGCCACCGTCATGGCGAAGACCAGCAGCGGCACCAACTCGGCCCGCCAGCCGTCGGCCGCGGCAACCGTGCAGGACAGCACGGTGACCACCGACAGCCCCAGCAGGGTGGCGACGTGGCCGAGATCATCGAGCACCTCGTGATGGTGCATGTGGACGTAGAACCCGGCCAGCGTGAACAGGGCCACGAACAGCCCGAGCAGGGCCGCCAGCCGCCCGACCCGCTGCTGCACCGTCTGCTCGCGCGCGTGGGCCGCCTGCTCGAGCCCCAAGAGCTCCAGCCGCTCGGCACTGAGTGGCACGCCGGGCATCGCGAGGAGGTCGCCCACCGCGTACCGTTCGAACTGTTGCGGCGTCGCTTCGATGGCCTTGGCCTTCGCCTTGGCAGTGGCCTCCCGATCCATCTCCAGCGAGCCGGCCAGTTTCGGCTCCAGCCAGCCCACCACCCGGGCGGTGAACGGCCCTTCGCCGAGCTCCTCTTCCAGTCGGCCGGCGAGCCGGAGCTTGGCCTCGCCGAGGAGGACGTCGGCCACCTGCACGCGCGACAATTCCGTGGGATTACCCAGCGGATGGACGTCGATCTCGGTCTGGCTTCCCTCGTCGATGCGATGCTGGATCGTGTCGAGGACCCCCGTGCCGAGGACGTCGCTGAACGCCCGGTCGATCGCCTTGTCGACCTCGAGTTGCTTCTCCTTCGAACCGACACGGCCGCGGAACCGTTCAAACTCCCGCTCCGCGGCCGAAAGCATGTCGTCCGGCGGCGCGCCTGGTTGTGCAGCGGGGGGCTCCGGCGGGAGCGGCGGGTCGGCAGGCCCCGAGTCCGCAGCCGGCACGGCGACCGGAAGGCGCTCCAGCGCGGCGGCGGCCTCGGGCGCGAACTCCAGCCACGCCGACCGCGACACGGAGGCGAGTCCCTCCGCGGGGGCGATCTCCGCGATGCGGTTTTTGAGACCATCCCGCAGCCGCACCAGCGGGGCCTGATCCTGGCTGTACACGACCCGCACCTGGGCCGCGGCCCGCTCCTGCGCCGCGCGCGTCCGATCGGCGTCGGGCTTCTCGAAGGGCACCCGGGCCACCACCCCGCGCGGGGGCACGGAGCCGGGATGCCACGGGGAGGGCTCCGACCAGCCGCGCAGCAGCACCGCCAGGAGCACGGCCGCCCCGAGGCACAGCCCCAGGCGCACCACCACCTCGGCGCGCGACGCCCGCTCCAGGAGGGACGACCAGAACCCCTGGGGGCCGTCGATGGCCTGGCCACGACGGACGCGGCGACGGTAGGAGGACGGGGCGACGGGCATGGGGATGTGCGCTGTCTCAGGACCGGGACGACCGGCGCTGCTCCTGCTGACCTTCACCGTCGTAGGCGGCGACGATCCGCTGCACGAGCGGATGGCGGACGATGTCCTGCCCACCCAGCCGCACCTGGGCGCAGCCCGGCACACCGTCGAGGCGCCGCATGGCATCGACGAGGCCACTGGTGCGGTTGGCGGGGAGATCGACCTGCGTGGTGTCGCCGGAGATCACCATTTTCGACCCGTTCCCCAGGCGCGTCAGGAACATCTTCATCTGGGAGACGGTGGTGTTTTGTGCCTCGTCGAGGATGATGAAGGCGTTGTTGAGCGTCCGGCCGCGCATGTAGGCCAACGGGATCATCTCCACGACGTCCTGCTCACCGAGCCGTTTGAGCTGCTCGAAGTCGATCATCTCCCGGAGTGCGTCGAGGAGCGGCCGGAGGTAGGGATTGATCTTCGCCTGGAGGTCGCCGGGCAGGTATCCGAGGCTCTCCCCCGCCTCGACGGCGGGCCGCACGAGGACGATCTTCCGGACCTGCTCCGCACGCAGCATCGAGACCGCGAGGGCCACGGCGAGAAACGTCTTGCCGCTGCCCGCCGGGCCGCTGCAGAGGACGACGTCATGGTCGCGGATGGCGCGGACGTAGGCCGCCTGTCCGGCCGACCGGGGCACCACCGGCCGGCCCGGGCGGTGCACCTCGATCGGCTCCGCAGCCACTGGCGGGGCGACACCGGTGGCGCGTGAGAGGACGTGGGAGACGTCGTCCTGACCGACCGCGCCCTGCTCCCCGGCGATGCGAACGAGTTCCTCGATCACGGCAGTGGCCCGCAGCACGGCCGGTTCGTCCCCCTCGATGTGGATCGAGTCGTCCCGCGCCGAAACGTCCACGCCGAGGGCCGCCCGGATCCGGCGGAGATGCCGATCCCGTGGCCCGAAGATGGCCAGGATCCGCTTGGAGTCGACGACCGCGATGCTCGTGCGCGACATCGGAGCCCGCGGCGGCCAGCCACCGACGGTCTCTGGGAAACGGGGGGGAACCCCCAGAGTATAACCCGTGGCTCGAGCGCGGTTTTTCCCGGGCACGGTACCGGGGAAAACCGCCCGTTTACCCCATCCGGGCTCCTCCCTCCGCCGCCGCGGTCAGGTCGCGCGGCGGGGCCGGGGTTCCAGCGGAGGGCCAGCGGATATCGCAGCGGACTGTCAGGGGCCGGGCCGTCCGGCCAGCCACAGCAGCCACGCCACCGGGGCCGCCAGGAGGAGGGAATCGATCAGATCGAGGACCCCGCCCAGCGCCCCCAACGACCAGCCGGAGTCCTTGCGGCCCGCCTCGCGCTTGAGGAGCGACTCGGCCAGATCGCCGAGCATCCCCGCGACCCCCACGGCCACGCCGTACACGACCCAGCCGCCCCACGGTCCGATCACCCTCGCGGGCAGCGCCGCCAGCATCGGCCCGGCGACCGCCAGCGAGCCGACGAGCGATGCCGCCGCCCCTTCCCACGTTTTTCCCGGGCTCAGCGCAGGCGCCAGTCGCCGCCGCCCCGTCGTCGAACCCACGCAGTAGGCCGCCGCGTCGCCGGCCTTGACCACGGCAACGAGGCTGGCCAGCGGAAGGATCGAGGGGCGCTCTGCTCCACGTTCCAACACGCACACGCGCAGGGCCACCAGACACGCCACCGGCAGCCCCACCCACACCACCACCAGGCACAGCGTCGCCAAGCGGTGGGCAGCGCCCTGGCCCGGCGCGCGGAATCCCACCACCTCGCGCACGACAGCCACCGCGAAGGCGGCGGCCACGGCACCGCCGGCCCACCCGATCGCCGCCAGCGGCGGATCGCCACCGCCGAGACCGGGCGGGCCGAAGACCCCCGCACCACCGGCCGCCGCCAGCGGCACCGCCGCGCCAGCCCCGATGGCCAGCCAGGCGGGCACGGGCGCCGTGTCGCGGGCCGCGAGCCGGCGCATCTCGTCGGCCCCGGCCGCCGCCACTGCCACCGCCAACGGCAGCAGCCACGCAGCCGCGGTCGCACCGCCCAGTCCGGTGGCGTCGGCCCAGGTGAGAAACGCGAAGGCCGCCGCCACCGCGACCGCGGTGGCGACGCGCACGGCGGCCTTTCGCGGCGCGTGCCGCTGCCCCGCTCCGGTCTCGGCGACCGCACCGTTCACGATGGGGCGAGCCCTCCGAAGCGACGGACGCGCCCGGCGAACGCCGCGATCGCCGCATCGAGATGCCCGGCGTCGAAATCGGGCCACAGGGCGTCGGTGATCCACAGTTCGGCGTAACTGATCTGCCAAAGGAGGAAGTTGCTCACCCGCTGCTCGCCGGCGGTGCGGATGAGCAGGTCGGGGTCGGGCATCCCCCCCGTGGAGAGCCGGCCGGCGAACACCTCCTCGTCGATGTCGGCCGGATCGAGCGTGCCGTCGCGCGCCGCCTGGGCCAACGCCCGCGCCGCGTCGACGATCTCGTCGCGGCCGCCGTAGTTGATCGCCAGACACAGCCGCATCCCGGTGTTGCCCGCACACGACGCCACCGTGCGATCGAGGGCCGCCAGCGTGGCGGCGGGGAGACCGTCGCGGCGGCCGATCATCGACACCTGGATCCGCTCCCGCGACAGCAGGGCGCGTTCCTCCACCATGTACTGCTCGAGCAAGTGCATGAGGAACGTGGTTTCCAGCGCCGGTCGTCGCCAGTTCTCCCGGGACAGGCAGTAGAGCGTGAGCTGTTCGACGCCCCGCCGGGCGGCGTGCTCCGTGATCCGGCGCACGCTGGCCACGCCCCGGCGGTGCCCTTCGATGCGCGGCAGACCACGGCACTGGGCCCAACGGCCGTTGCCATCCATGATGATCGCGATGTGCCGTGGGGCGCCCTCGGGCAACGGATCCGCAGCCGCGGCCGTCACGCCCGTGCGGGTGCCGGGTGTCGTGGCCATGGTCGCTGGCCCCCCTCGTGGTGATCGCACGGGATGGTTTGTGCCCGGTCCGGCCCCACCGACACGATGCTCACCGGCCGCCCCAGGAGGCCACCGATGCGCTCGATGTACCGGCGTGCGGCCGCCGGCAGGCCCGCCATGGTCCGGACCCCGGCCAGGTCCTCCGGCCACCCGGGCAGGGTCTCGTACACCGGCTGGGCGCGGCGGAGGTCGTCGACGTGGCTGGGGAAGTTCGTCACCGTGCGGCCGTCGATCTCGTAGGCGATGCAGATCCGCAGTTCGTCGAGCCCGCCGAGCACGTCGAGGAGCATGACCGCCAGTTGGTCGACGCCCGACAGCCGGGCGGCGTAGCGGGCGGCGACGGCGTCGAACCAGCCGCATCGGCGCGGCCGCTGGGTGACGGTCCCGTATTCGTTGCCGCGCTCGCGGAGGTGGATGCCCACGGCGTTGTCCTGCTCGGTGGGCAGCGGGCCACCGCCGACGCGGGTCGAGTAGGCCTTGACAACGCCGATCGACCGGTCGATCCAGCGCCCCGGCACGCCGGAACCGGTGCCGACACCGAGACCGGAGGAGTTGCTGCTGGTGACGTAGGGATACGTACCGTGATCGACGTCGAGGAGCGTGCCCTGGGCCCCCTCGAAGAGCAGGCGCCGCCCCGCCTCGACCGCATCGAGGAGGAACGCGGTGGTGTCGGCGACGTACGGCTCGAGCCGCGCCGCCATGCGGCGCGTGTCGGCGAGGATCGAGTCGGCATCGAATTCGGGCAGCGTCGCGGCACTGCCGTCCCCGACCCCGCCGAGGAGCCGCTGCTTGAGGGCCACGACGTGCCGGAGCCGGTCGGGGAAATCGGGGCGGTACAGATCCCCGAGGCGGATCGCCAGCGCCCGCCCCACCTTGTCGCGGTAGCAGGGGCCGATGCCCCGACCGGTGGTGCCGATCGCCTCGCCGCCGGAGACACTGCCGTCGAGAAGGCGATCCTCGGCGACGTGCCACGGGAACACCAGATGCGTCCGGTCGGAGAGCAGCAGCTTGGAACCCACGCGCACGCCACGCCCCTCGAGCATGTCGATTTCCCGGAGCGCGGCGGTCGGGTCGAGCACTACCCCGCCGGTCACCACACAGGTCACGCCGTCGCGGAGGATCCCGCTGGGGATCAGCGACAGCTTCCAAGTTTCGCCGCCGGAGACGACGGTATGGCCGGCATTCGCCCCCCCCTGGTAGCGGACGACGATGTCGTGCTGCTCGGTGAGGATGTCGACGAGCTTGCCCTTCGCCTCGTCACCCCATTGCAGACCGATGACGCAGGTGCCGGGCACGGCGGAGAAACCTCACCACAGGAGGGCGGAGCGGGGGCCACCCGACGGGAGGCTGCCAGCGATCGAGTCTAAAACGGCCCCCGGAGGGGTCAAGGACCGGCGGCCCTTCCCCCGCCATCCCGGCGGGGTATCGTCAGTCTGGAGCCGCCGCCGATGAAACCCACGCCGGGCACCGTCCATCACGTCGATCCCACGGCCGCCGGGCGGACACTGGCGGCATTCCTCCGCGCGGTGATGGGGACGAGCTGGTCGCAGATCCAGCGGCTGATCCGCGGCCGCCGCGTGCAGATCCACGGCAACGTCTGCACCGACGCCGGACGCCGCCTCCGGGCCGGCGACGTCGTCAAACTGCTCCCCGTCGCCGCCCCCGCCCCACCCGGCCCCCTCGACCTGCGGCTTGTCCACGTCGATGCGGCGGTGGTCGTGGTGGAGAAGCCGCCGGGGGTGACCACCACGAGGCACGGTGAGGAACGCGCCTGGCCGGCGCGGCGCCGGCAGGTGCAGCCCACGCTCGATGAGATGGTACCGACGGCACTCGCGGCCCGCGATGCCGGCGGCCGGCGCGTTGCCCGGCAGCGCCTCGTGCCGGTGCGGGCGGTGCACCGCATCGACCGCGAGACGAGCGGGCTGGTGGTGTTCGCGCGCAGCGTCCCTGCCGAACGGATCCTCGCCGAGCAGTTCCGGGCCCACACCACGCGCCGGCGCTACCTCGCGCTGTGCGTCGGCAGGGTCGGCGCCGGGTCGATCGTGTCGCACCTGGTGCGCGACCGTGGCGACGGTCGCCGCGGGTCGTCGGGCACCGACGAGGGGAAACGCGCCGTCACGCATGTCCGCCCCGTCGAGCACTTCGGCGACGACTACACGCTGGTCGAATGCGTCCTCGAAACGGGGCGGACGCACCAGATCCGCATCCACCTCGCGGAGAGCGGCCACCCGGTGTGTGGTGAGCGGGTGTATTCCGCGCCACGCGGGTCGCGCGGCACCGATGCCTCCGCCGCCCCCCGGGTGATGCTCCACGCGGCGAGCCTCGGCTTCGTCCATCCGCTCAGCGGTGCCGACCTCGATTTCGAGTCGCCGCTGCCGGCCGACATCCGCGCGGTGCTCGCCCGGCTCCGCGGCGCGGACGGCACCGCCACGCCCGGGCCCCGCGGACCGGAGACAGGGATCACTCCACCGTCTCGGCCTCGCCCCCCGCGCGGGTCGACACGGCCTGCCATACGACCGCCGCGACCCCGTCGGCGATGAAGCGCCCCGAGCCGTCGGCCCACAGGACATTGACCCCGCCGGCGTGCCGGCTCCGCGCGCCGCGCCACCCGTAGCCGGCATACATGAAGCGCGGGTCGGCGGTGGCCATGTTGACACCCAAGCAGTCAATCTCGGCGTCATTGGGAAGGCGCCGGTGGTTGTAGAGGCAGGTCCGGTACTCGCCGTTGGCCCACGAGAATCCGCGCAGGTCGGTGAAATTCCAGTAGAACGCCCCCCGGCACCCGGCATCGGAGAGCGGGAATGCGAACGTGAACGCATACCCGGTCGCCGGGGTGACGGCGGCGCGGTTGGTCGTGGCCACCGGACCGTCGCCGAGATTGCTCTCCGCGAAGGCCACCGTCCGGGAAAGCCCGTCGGCGACGTCGGCCGGACGGGTGCGCGAGTTGACGTGGTACATCCCGTCGGTGTCGAACGGCGTGCCCCCTTCGATCCCCGTCCCGGTGCATGCCGCGTAGTTGGTCGGGCCGAACAGCGGCGATACCGGTGCGTTCCGATCGGAGGGGCAGAGGAACAGCGGGATCGACAGGGCCACGAGCGGTTTGTTCTGCGGGGCGATGTCGCTGGGCGTCAGGCCGATGTACAGCGGGACGGTGAGATCGAGGCCGCGCAGAAGCGCTTCCTGCTCGTAGTACGGCGCCAGATGGGCGAGGACCGACCAGCGGAAAAACTGGTGCGGCCAATTGGGTTTCGCCGCCCAGGCCCGCGCCTCGGCCCCCACCGGATACCGTCGCCGCGCGGCCTCGTGATTGGCCGCCCCGATGCCGAT
>RFRL01000421.1 GCA_009924545.1 Planctomycetia bacterium
GTCAGCCCGACCGTCCCCGGAGGATACCAGCCGGGTCAGCGGCCGATGCACACGAGCTTCTCGCGGCGGCCGTCGGCCCGGTGGAACGCCACGCGCAGGTAGATCCTCCCGCCGCAGACCGCGGGGGAGGCGAAGCACTCGTCGCCGAGGGTGTTTTCCCCGACCGCCACGAAGCGCTCGGGCGTGGCCTTGAAGAGGTGCGTCGTGCCCGCTTCGCTCGTGGCGAGGATCGTGTCGCCGACGAGCACCGGCGACCCGCTGAAGCCGCCGCCGAGGCGCTGCTTCCAGCGCTCGGCGCCGGTGGCGGCATCCCAGCAGACCGCGATCCCGGCATCGAGGATGCCGTAGAGGTGGCCGCCGTGGACCAACAGCGACGGCACGTAGACCCGGTCGCCATTCTCCCAGTCGAGGGTGCCGGACCCGTCGGCGCGGATCGCGGCGACGTGGTTGCGGGGGTAGCCGCCGGAGGTGTAGATCCGGGTGCCGTCGGTGACCGGGGTGGTGACGCACTCGGTGGTGGCCCCCGGCCGCTCCCAGAGGACGGCGCCGGTGGCCGGGTCGTGGCTGGCCACGGTGTCGCAGCCGATGAGGATCAACTGCTCGCGGTCGAAGAGCCGGTGGACGATCGGCGAAGAGTAGTTGGGGAAGGGGGGACGGTCGCGCTGCCAGCGCACGGCGCCGGTGGCGCGATCGAGCGCCGCCACCGTGCCGCCCCCCTTGTGGTCGGCGATGGCGATCACCGTGTCGCCGTGGATCAACGGCGAGGCCCCGTAGCCCTGGTGGATGAGGTAGTCGCACAGCCGGTGCTGCCAGAGGATCTCGCCGCCGCGCGACAGGCAGGTGACCACCACCGCGCCGGCGGTGGGAAAGGCGACGTACAGCCGCTCGCCGTCGCACGACACGGTGCCCGAGGCGCCGGTCGAACGCTCGTTCTTCCGCATCGCCCCGGAGGCGTGCACCTGCCGTGTCCAGCGCGGCTGGCCGGTGGCCCGGTCGAAGGCGCACACCGCCTGGCTGCCGTCAGCCTCGTCGCAGGTGGCGAGGTAGACGTCCGCGCCGACGACGGTGGGCGAGCCGTTGCCGCGTCCGGGGACGTCGGCCATCCACACCACGTGGCTGTCGGCCGACCAGGTGAGCGGGATCTCCTGTCCGGTCGCGGCGATGCCGTCGTGGGTCGGGCCGCGCCACCATGGCCAGTCGGCGGCGGTGATCCCGGGCGGCAGCGGCGTGGCGGCGAAGGC
>RFRL01000422.1 GCA_009924545.1 Planctomycetia bacterium
GTAAATCACTACATTTAGGCCCTGAAATTGATGCCACTCACACACTATTGACTGCGACGTACATGTATGTACCGACTACTACGATGACACACTAGCCACAAATGACAAAAGCAACTGTCTAGCTCACTCATCCGCCCGCTCACTCTCGACTGCATGGCCGGGATCCATAACGAGCTGGAGCCTGAAGTCAAGATATCCTTGACCGAAAGCTGGATTGTAGCCTCACACCGCCCTGCGGAGCACACGAGAGTCAGCAACGAGCACAAGCTGAGTCGTCATCTGCGTGTGGAGTCAGTCGAGGCTCACAAGGCGGGCATTACACTGTTTGCAGCTGATTGCTGGTTGACTGCTGCTCATCACTGTGCTTGGCCCACTGCATCCAGCGGCTGGTGGCCGCCGCCTTTGCTGCCTCTTCCTCTAGCAATTCTTTCGCTTTTGCTGCAGCCTTTGCTGCGGCTGCTGCGGCGCGACCACCCTTCTCCTGCCAGTAGCAGGCAGGCAGGCCAGCCTTGCTGCGGTCACCGCCATGGCCACCCTTGCGGACGTATGTCCTCACCATTGAGACGGAAAGAGGGGCGCCAGCCAAGGTGCTGGGTCGCACCGGAAGCGAAGGTGTGCGCGGGATGTTTCGTGAACAAAGTTGGAAATGCTGTTTGTGGGTTACGGTTAATCGATGCAAGCCGAATTTCCGCGGTTCGGGGGTCTACGTTCCGAGATCTGTCGATTGGCACCCTGCATCACGGTGCATCATCTCGCTATTACTGCGTATTACCGATGGTAATCAAGTTGCCCCGCTGACGCGAGAGCACCCCCGTCGCCGTTACACCCCCGTCGACTACCCTTGGTGGCTACGACGCTACGTACCTACAACCTAGGTCGTGATTGCACAGGTCGTGATTTAGGCACAATTGTGGATTTAGGTGTATAGGTCGTGATAAGGTCTTCGTGAGAGTACAGACTGTAAGTAGTAAGAGTCTTTAGAGGAGAGCACACGAGCTGCTCTTATTCCTCGCCAGCGCCCTCTCCTTCTCGGCCTCTAGGTCCTCGGCGAGCTTTTTCCAGTTGACCGACGACATCTCCGCCTTCCACGAGGAGAGAGCGACCTTGAATTCCATGATGTCGATCGTGCCTGAGTTATCACCGTCGGCTGCCTTGAAGACCTGCTCGACGTCATCCATGCCGACCTGTGTGTGCGTGTGGTCGCGTCGTACACACAGTTCAGATATGTC
>RFRL01000423.1 GCA_009924545.1 Planctomycetia bacterium
GATCGCGATCACCACCAGCAGTTCCACCAGCGTGAAGCCACGCCGTGTTCCACCGGCGAAAACACTCCGGCTCATGCGACACCTTCCTTCTTTCTTTGAAAGACCGTTCGGCTGGCATCCCGACCATAAGAACAGATGGATGGATCGCCCGCCGAAAACCTTTGCAACGGGAAAAACCAGAGAAGGACCTTGCGTGGCCCTCGCGAAAAACCCCCATCAACCACCCCAGTTGAAAAATACCATTTTGTGCCTGGAGAAACAACGCCATCCGCCCCCGGGACGGCGCAGAAAAAACCCACGATCGGCCCCCTGGCGGGAACCGATCGTGGGCTTGATTTCAAAGGATCGACGCGACCCGCTCAGGTCACGGCTCGTCCGCCACCGACTCGCGACCGGCCCGGCTCCCGAGGGCCCCCCACACGCCGTAGGGCGACGGGGTGCCGGCAGGATTGGCGCCGTTGTATGCCGACCATGACAGCGACAGGTTGCCCGTGTCGATGTTGTTGCTGATGAACCGCACCGACGAGTCACCCATCACCACGTTCACGCCACCCGGGTGGTAGCTCGACGGGGCCATGGCGGCACCATCGGAATCGTTGCCCGTGTTGATGCACGCCGGCGAGTTGGGCGGCGTCACGGTCTGGAAGCCCGTGTGCACCGTGCCCCCGTCGGCCCACGCCCCACCGCGCCAATCGACGGCGTCGGTTCCGGCGACGAACTGCCCGTTCGTGCCGGCCTTCGCCATGCAATTGGACGGCACGAACGTATCCCAATTCCCACCGATGTTGCGGGCCACGCCACCGATGATGCTGTTGGAGTTGTTCTTGCCGGTCGCATTCTCGGCGATGGCCACCGTCTTGCTCGTGCCGTCGGTGATCGCCGCCATCGTCGTTCCCGGCGGACGCTTCTTGTAGGTCCCGGCGTACTGACCGATCGCCCCCGACTTGAAGAACCCGCGGGCGTTCTCGTTGCCGGTGCTCTCGCTGTAGGAGCCGCAGTCGCCGTGGCTGAACCCGTAGTTCGAGCACCCCTGGGTTCCCCACCGGCCGATCTCGTTGGGGCCGTTCTGGTCGGACGGGCACCGGATCCCGGGGATGACGAAGTTCCACGGGCCCTGATTGGCTCCGGCTCCTCCCGTGTCCCACGGGGACGGCTGACCGTTGGGCGGATTGCCGATCGCCAGGTTCGACTGCCCACCCTGCCAGTTCATCTGGAAGTCGTACATCG
>RFRL01000424.1 GCA_009924545.1 Planctomycetia bacterium
GGCGTCGAACCAAGTCACGTAGTTCACTGGCTTGTCGCCCATGTCGGTCTTGACCGAATAGGAGTACGAACCAGACGACCCGGATCGACTGATGCCGCCGCGGACGTTGCTGCCCATGTTGGTGTCCCAGAGCGAGTAGGGGTCGGTCGCAGCCACCGAGTTCAGGAAATCGGTGTACAGCTGGTTCGTGAACTCATACTTCATGATCCGGAATGAAGCGGCCACGGCACCGTACCCAGCAGGAGCGGTGTCAGCCGCGTTTCCCGGGTCGCCGACCGTCACCCAGTCGATCGTGACGGCGTGGGCGGCCGTCGCCATCAGGGCGACAACAATCGTGGCGGCAAAGCGTGTGAAGCGAAGAGCGCTCATCGCGGGTTCTCCATCGGGTAAGGGCTTCAACGGAATCCTTGGGTACGGACATGATCTGAATGAGCCTCGGCGCCTTGGATCAAGGTGACGCGTTGGCTGGGGCACTGGCCGCTGAAGTCACAGGCGCACTTTCATAGAGCTGGTGGTCGACCCATCAAGCTTGTTGCTGATTGACGTCCCGGGAATCAACAGATTCGACCAGAGGCCTCCGGTTCCCGCCGTGAGTGACGATGCCACCTTCGTGCGACCTGCACCCCTGCATCTCATCCCTGAGCTGCGGTAGGCCGTTTGTCGACAGCCTGCTCTGCGTGTGCGGCGAAAGTCCGCGCTGCACCTGAGCCGTGTGGTTTCGGACAATCACAGAGGTGCTCATGGGTGGCCCCCGCCGCCAGTGAGGCCCTTGCGGCGTCTGCTGTCGATCATCGCCAGCACACCGGCGACAATGGAGACGGCGCTCATACCTGTGGCCGGGTCGATCTCAGGGACGCCCGCCACGGTGCCGATCACCCATCCGTCGGTCGCGGTCAAGGGGTACGCGGGAGAGTATTCACCCCAAAATCCCAGAGGATAACTGCCCGAGTAGTACCTTGGGTTGTCTTCGTCGTTGCCCGTAGACCATTCAAGTAGAGCCCCCCCACCCGCAACTGGTGCGTTGAGCTGGAGATAGCTCCGCGGATTTCCTTGTTGCCAGTACGGCACGATCAGCTCGGTGGAGGTGGCAAGCAGTCCAACGGTATTCAAGCCGCCACCGTCGCTCGAGGAATACGTGTAGGAACTCGACCCATCAGTGACTGTGTACATCCAGCTCGTGATGTCGGTGCTCGACAGACCGGTTCCGACTCCCGCGACCGTGAT
>RFRL01000425.1 GCA_009924545.1 Planctomycetia bacterium
CGAGAGGTCGAGCCGCCCCAGCCGCCCCGCCTCGAGCGCGGTGTAGCCGGGGCCACCGACCGCGGCGTGGAACCCGGCGATCTCGAGGATCCGGATGGCATCCCGCGAGCCGGTGTCCCAGCGCTCGTTGACCTCCCGGTCCTTGACGGTGGTCCGCCGGGTGAGGCCGCCGGCGAGCGATCGCGGCCCGCGCCCCCCGCCGGCATCGAATCGGCCGCCCGGCGGCAGGTCACCGACGTCCCACATCCATCCGGCGTGGAGCAGGATGCAGTCGGTGAGGGGGAACGGCAAGCGATTGACGACGGCGCCGGTGAGCGTGCCCTGTGCGCCGCGGCGGAGCGCGACATCGAGCACGCGGGCGGTGGTGGGGGCGGTCCACTCCACCTCGAACAGCCGGCTGGAGTCAGCGGCGATCGGTACGCCCCTCAGGCCCGTGAGCCGGTCGTCGGACCGGTAGTCGGCGGTCGCCAATCCCGGGTGGCTCGTGGGCGAATCGGTCGCCCCCATGCCCCGGCCCGATGCGGCCAGCCACGACACCGCCAGGCGCGGCGCGGCGGCAGGAATCCCAGCGGCGGGTGCGGCCGACACATCCAGGCGATCGTTCGCGGGCGACCACACACCGGCGAACGAGACCCCACGGATCAGGCCGGCCGCGTCGTCCGCCGCGGGCTGGTCAATGTCGACCATGTCGGCCCGGGAGGCGCGCCACGCCTCCCCCTTTCCAGTGCCGGGCCACCCACCAGGCCCCGCCGCTGAAGACAGCCACCGCCAGCGGCAGCGACAGCCACGCCAGCCACGGTCGGCCGCCGCCGCCCGAGACCAACCACCAGTCAAACGGATAGAGGAACGCGATGAACAGGAGCGACAGCCCGGCGATGATCTCGAAGGGCACGGGACCGACACCGGGGAACTGATCCACGGCCGCGCGCAACTGGCCCGTCAAGTCCTGCCCCTGGCTGGCCGCCTCACCCGCCCGGCCGGCGTTCTCCGCGCCGGGCCGGCCACCGAGGAGCTCCACGAGCAGCGACTCGGTGCCGGTCCAGTTGCGGAACGCCCCCTGATCGAGATCAATGCCGACCCAGGTGACGGTGCCGAAGCCTCGCGCCGCGCGGACCACCAGCGGCAGATCGCCGGGGGCCGTGCCCTCCCAAGCCTCGATCACCCCCTCCAGCCCGCGCGTGTCGGCCAGCAGCGGCGCCTGGAG
>RFRL01000426.1 GCA_009924545.1 Planctomycetia bacterium
TCCTCGCCGAGGCGGGGATCATCCACGAGGTCTGGCCGCTGGAGGACCGGGTCGATCCCGGCGCGCCGGCGGAGTCGATCCTCGCCGCCTACGCCCCCGAGATCGACGAACTGAAGCGCCGCGGCGGGTTCGTCACCGCCGACGTCATCGACGTCCGGCCCGAGACCCCGGGACTCGAAGCGATGCTCGCCAAGTTCTCCTCGGAGCACACCCACACCGAGGACGAGGTGCGTTTCATCCTCCAGGGCCGGGGGGTGTTCCACATCAACCCGGTGCGCCGACCGGTGTTCGCCATCGAGGTCCACGCCGGCGACCTGATCAGCGTGCCCCGCGACACGCGCCACTGGTTCGACCTGTGCGCCGACCGGCGGATCCGCGCCATCCGTCTCTTCCAGGACACCTCGGGGTGGACGCCGCACTACGCCGCCGACGGCGTCCATGGTGGCTACCAGCCGCTGTGCCTCGGCCCGGCACTGCTCTCCGGCGAGGGTGTCGGCGGCGGGGGCCCCACCCCGTGATCCTCTTCGACGGCCGCGGCATCCTCCTCGACGTCGAGGGCACGACGTCTTCGATCAGCTTCGTCTACGACGTCCTCTTCGGGTTCGCACGCGACCACGTCGACGGCTTCCTCGCCGCCCACGAGGCCGACCCGGTGGTGCGGCTCCTCGCGACCGACATCCGCACGGAGGCGGGCGCCGCACCCGACGACGCAGCGAGGTGGCCGGCCACCACCGCCACGGCGGCGCGGGCCCTCATGGACCGTGATTCCAAATGCACGCCGCTGAAGATGCTCCAGGGGATGATCTGGCGGCGGGGCTTCGAGTCGGGGGCGCTGGTGGCCCACGTGTTCGACGACGTTCCGGCGGCGCTCGAGCACTGGGCCACGTCGGGGCTCGACGTGCGGATCTACTCCTCCGGTTCCGTCGAGGCGCAGCGGCTGTTCTTCGGCCACAGCGCCCACGGCGACCTCACCCCGTGGCTCCGCGGCCACTACGACACCACCACCGGCCCCAAGCGCGACGCGGAGAGCTATCGCCGCATCGCCACCGACATGGGGCTCGAGCCACGGCAGATCCTCTTCATCAGCGACGTGGGGGAGGAGCTCGACGCCGCCCGCGGCGCCGGCATGGCCACGGCCCTCGCCGAGCGTCCCGGGAACCGGCCAGCGGGCGGGGTGGGCGATCACGATCCCATCGCCAGCTT
>RFRL01000427.1 GCA_009924545.1 Planctomycetia bacterium
AACCGTCAAACAGGTGATGATCCCGGGATTCCTGAACAAGCTGCAACTGAATCCATAGGTTGCAGCGGCTAACGCGGAGAACTGAAACATCTCAGTACCCGCAGGAAAAGAAAGAAAACTCGATTTCCTCAGTAGCGGCGAGCGAAAGGGAAATAGCCCAAACCGAAGTGGTTTCCACTTCGGGGTTGTAGGGCCCCCGAGGAGTTACAAACAACAGGCTAGCGGAACGACTTGGAAAGGTCGTCCACAGAGGGTGACAGGCCCGTACGCGAAAGCTGAGTTGCTCCATTGAGGGGGTACCCTGAGTAGGTCGAGTCACGTGGAACCTCGACTGAATCTACGGGGACCATCCCGTAAGGCTAAATACTCTCTGATGACCGATAGTGAACTAGTAGCGCGAGCGAAAGTTGAGAAGAACCCCTGTTAGGGGAGGAATGTGAACCTGAAACCATGTGCCTACAAGCGGTCGGAGCGCTATGGCTGGCAACAGCAATGCGTGACGGCGTGCCTTTTGCATAATGATCCGGCGAGTTACCGTCAGCGGCTCGGTTAAGGACCTCAGGTCCGTAGCCAAAGGGAAACCGAGTCTGAACAGGGCGACAATTGGTCGCTGGTGGTAGACGCGAAACTGCACGAACTACCCATGAGCAGGTTGAACCGCGGGTCAAACCGCTGAAAACCGAGGGGATGACTTGTGGGGAGGAGTGAAAGTCTAATCAAGCGCAGAGATAGCTCGTTCTCTCCGAAATAGCTTTAGGGCTAGCCTCGGACCATTGCATGATGGGGGTAGAGAGACTGAATCGGAGGAGGGCCATACCCTGGTACCTTCCTGAACCAAACTCCGAATACCGTCATGTGTACTCCGGGAGTCAGTCCGCGAGGGATAAGCTTCGCGGTCAAAAGGGAAACAACCCAGACCACCTGCTAAGGTCCCCAAGCAGAACTCAGTCACTAAGGAAGTAGGATGTTGGCTTAGAAGCAGCCATCATTTAAAAAGTGCGTAACAGCTTACTGGTCGAGCAACTTCGCGCCGATAATGAACGGGAGTAAGTTCTGCACCGAAGCAGTGGAACACGCTTGCGTGTTGGTAGGAGAGCGCTGTACGTCAGATACAAGTCGCACCGTGAGGAGCGATGCCGGGGCGTACAGGTGATTATGCCGGAATGAGTAACGATTAAGCAGGTGAGAATCCTGCT
>RFRL01000428.1 GCA_009924545.1 Planctomycetia bacterium
CCCCACCATCCGCCCCGGGCGCGCCGCGTGGTGATGCTCTGGCAGGGGGGCGGACCGTCGCACGTCGACCTCTTCGACCCCAAGCCGGAGATGGTGCGCCGGGCCGGCACCGACATCCCCGAGAGCGTGCGCGGCACGACGCGCCTCTCGACGATGAGCAGCGGCTACGCCAAGTGGCCCACCGTGCCGGCGATCAAGCCCTTCCGGCGCTACGGTGCCGCCGGCATCGAGCTCAGCGAGATGCTCCCCGGCATCGGGGGCATCGCCGACGAGCTGTGTCTCGTGCGCAGCATGCACACCGAGGCGGTCAACCACGCCCCGGGGGTGACGTTCTTCCTCACCGGGGCGCAGGTGCCCGGCCGCCCCAGCCTGGGGGCCTGGCTGACCTACGGGTTGGGCAGCGACACCGACGACCTCCCCGCCTACGTCGTCATGACCTCCAGCGACAAGGGCAAGACCTGCGGGCAGTTGTTCTTCGACTACTACTGGGGCAGCGGCTTCCTCCCCAGCCGCTACCAGGGGGTCCGCTTCCGCAACACCGGCGAGCCGGTGCCCTACCTCGCCGATCCGCCGGGGGTCAGCCGGGAGGCGCGCCGGGCGTTGCTCGACGACCTCGCCGCTCTCAACGCCGCCCACCTGGCCGACTACGGCGATCCGGAAATCGACACGCGCATCGCCCAGTACGAGATGGCCTTCCGCATGCAGGGGAGCGTGCCCGGCCTGGTCGATTTCGCCACCGAATCGCCGCGGGTCCTCGACCGCTACGGCCCCGACGTCCGCACCCAGGGGTCGTTCGCCTTCAACTGCCTCGTCGCCCGCCGGCTCCTCGAGCGCGGCACGCGGTTCGTGCAACTGATGCACGCCGGCTGGGACCAGCACAACAACCTCCACACCCAACTCGCCGAACAGTGCCGCGACACCGAGGGGCCGGCGGCAGCGCTGGTGCTCGACCTCAAGGAGCGCGGCCTCCTCGACGACACGCTGGTGGTGTGGGCGGGCGAGTTCGGGCGGACACCGTTCGGGCAGGGGGACCCCGCCAATCCCAAGGGGCGCGACCATTTCGGGCGGGCGTTCTCCTGGTGGCTGGCCGGCGGCGGCGTGCGCCGGGGGCATGTCCACGGGGCCACCGACGACTTCGCGTGGAACATCACCGCCGACCCGGTCCACGT
>RFRL01000429.1 GCA_009924545.1 Planctomycetia bacterium
ACGAGGCCGCGCGGCACGCGGGCAAAGGCCGGGTCGCCGAGCCAGTGGGCCCGGTCGGCGAAGGCGAGCTTCATGCTCTCGGCGAGGAGGTGCTCGAGCTGGCCCGGGGCGGAGGCGGCGGCCAGATCGTGGCAATCGAGCATGCGGAGGATCTGCGCGACGTGCACGCCCCCGGAGCTCGGCGGTGGGACGCCGAGAATCGTGTAGCCACGGTACGGGGTGGCCAGCGGCACGCGCTGCTCGACGCGGTAAGCGGCGAAGTCGGCGGCGGTGAGGATCCCGCCGTGGGCCGCCATCCACTCCCCCACGGCCGTGGCGAAGGGACCGCGGTAGAACCAGTCGGGCCCGGCGGCGGCGATTTTCCCGTAGCTCGCCGCGAGGTCGGGCTGCACGAGGTGGTCGCCGGCCGCGAGGGGCGTGCCGTCGGCGCGGAAGAAGAGGGCGCGGCACGCGGGGAAACGGCGCAGGTCGTCGGCCTTGGTGGCGATCTTCCGGGCGTAGCCGGCGTCGAGGACGAAGCCCTCGGCGGCGATCCGGGCCGCCGGCGCGACGACCGCGGCGAGCGACAGGCGGCCGAAGCGACGCTGCGCCTCGGCGTAGGCGGCAAGGGCGCCCGGCACGGCGACGGCTCGCGGACCGGTCTGGCTGGCGGCGGTGTCGGCCCGGCCGTCGTGCACGAACATGTCGGCCGCGGCCGCGGCGGGGGCGGTCTCGCGGCCATCGAGGACCACCTGCTTGCCGGCGGCAGTGTGGACGAGGAGGAAGCAGCCGCCGCCGAGACCGGAATTGAAGCCATCGACGACGCCAAGCGTGACGCCGGCGGCCACGGCCGCGTCGACGGCGTTGCCACCGGCGGCGAAGGCGTCGAGAGCCGCCTGGGTGGCGAGGGGATGGACGGTGGCCACGATGCCCCCGCGGCCGGTGGCCTCGTCGGCCCGACCGCGCGGGGCGAGTGCCAGCACCATGACCGACAACAGCACCAGATCGCGCAGCGGCATCGACAGGCTCCCGGAAGTGTGCGATATCCTAGCGGCCAGTGGACCAAGGCCCGCCGCGGCCGTCGCCCGGACGAACGGGTGAGGCAACCGGACTGCCGATGCAGGGGGGCTCGCGGCACCTCGTCCGTGAGGGGTGGCCGGTTGTGTGTTCGCGGCC
>RFRL01000430.1 GCA_009924545.1 Planctomycetia bacterium
GGTGACATGCGCGGCACCGCCTGCCAAAGCTGCGACGGTGAAACCGCCTGTATAGCAATAGCAATTGAGCACGCGCTGAAACTGCAGGCGGCGCGTGTAATCTGCAAACTTTTTACGGCTATCGCGTTGGTCTAAATAAAACCCTGTTTTATGGCCCTCTGCGATATCTAGCGATAGTTTCCAATCGTGTTCACGCAACTCGATTCCTGTAGATCCCTCACCGCGCAACCATCCTGAGGCCGATTGCAAACCTTCTAAACCACGCACACCAGAGTCTGATCGTTCGTAAAGTTTGGTTAGCCTCGTTTGTGCCTGCAAAGCATTGGCAATCTCTTGCTTCCAGCGCTCGGCGCCACTGGATAAAAACTGCGCGACCAAGGTGTCGTCATAGCGATCGACGATCAAACCAGGCAACCCATCTGACTCACCGTGGATAAGTCGCATACCGTTGCTCTGGATATCAAATCGATTTCTGGCGGCAATGGCACGCTTGATGGACGCTTCAAAAAATGCCGCGTCGATGCCTGTCTGATCACCATCACAAGAGCATGGCATACAGTTGACGGCCGACGCCATCATCTCCCGATCGTGCAGCAGGCCCAGCCAGCCGTTCCACGCCTTGCGCATACCGTCGCCGCGGAACGCCGACGCAGCTGAGAGCAGCGCCTGCTGGTTACGCTGGCGAGCCTCTGACATCGCGACCCACGTGTTCATCGCCGCTCGCAAGCTCTGAAGCGACATGCTCTTGATCGCTCGGCGCGCCGTCTCCTCGACACGCTCCCGCTGCCTGCGCACAAGCGCTGCGTGGGCGCTCCACACACGTAGACCCCACAGCTGCTCGCCGCGGATCAGCGATGCAACGGCGACGACCATCGATCGTCGCTGCATCATCACGCCCGCCCAGGCATTCAAGGCGCTGCGCATCGCGCGGCCCTCAGGCTGCAGCGAGCTCAGAGCGCCGGCCAGCACGCGCGACGCCTCCGCGTGCTCCTCAGCATACGACATCCACGTGTTCAGGCTCGCACGCATGCTCGACTGCATCATCGACGCGACCGCGCGCCGCATTGCTGCGTCGCGCTCGCCCTCGCTCCACACATGCTCGTGCCACGTGCTGAACGCGACACGCTCCTCGCGCATGCGC
>RFRL01000044.1 GCA_009924545.1 Planctomycetia bacterium
TGGTGCTCCGGTCCGTTGGGCAGCACGCTCACGATGCGCGGCGTGCGCTGGTTGACGTCGATCCAGTCGGCCACCGTGGGCGGGGCAAGGCCCGCCGCGTGGGCGATGGCCGGCACGTGGAGCAGCAGGTTCGTGGAACCCCCGCAAGCGGCGTGGACCACCATGGAGTTGCGCACGGCGGCCGGGGTGAGGACGTCGGCGAGCCGGCCACCGGCGGCGATCTGCCCGAGCACCGCCCGCGCCGAGCGCACCGCGATGTCGCGCCACACCGGCTGTCCGCTCGGGGCCAGCGCCGCATGGGGCACGGTGAGCCCCAGGGCTTCGGCCACCACTTGGGCCGTGGCGGCCGTCCCGAAAAACTGGCAGCCGCCCCCTGGCGAGGCGCAGGCGCGGCAGCCGAGGTCGGCCGCCTCCTCGAGCGTGATCTTCCCGTGGACGTAGCGCGTGCCGATCGTCTGGATCGTTCCGGCATCCTCCCCGACCTGCGGTGGCAGCGTGACCCCGCCGGGGACGACGACCCCGGGGCGATCCCCCAGGCCGGCCAGCGCCATGAGCATGGCGGGGAGCCCCTTGTCGCAGGTGGCGATGCCGATCACGCCGCGCCGCAGGGGCAGCGACCGGGCCAACCGGCGGAGCACGATGGCGGCGTCGTTGCGGTAGGGGAGGCTGTCGAACATTCCCGTCGTGCCCTGCGTGCGCCCGTCGCAGGGATCGGAGCAGAAGGCGGCGAACGGGATCATGCCGCCGTCGCGCACGGTCGCGGCGGCCGCCTCGACGAGGAGGCTGATTTCCCAGTGCCCGGTGTGGAAGCCGAGGGCCACCGGACTGCCGTCGGGGCGGCGGATGCCCCCCTGCGTGCTGAGAAGCAGCACCTGCCGGGCAGCGGCGCCGGCGGCATCCCAGCCCATTCCCACGTTCTGCGACAAGCCGAAGAGATCGCCGCTAGGGCTCTCGCGGAGCATCTGGTCGGTGAGCGGGAGGCGCCCCGCTGGCCCAGGTGCCGCCGTGGCGACCGTGTAGACCGAGTCGTCGCTGGAATCGAAGACCGTCGGGGACGGTGTCGCCATGGGCGTGCCTCCACGTGGGCCGTCAGCTTACCCGGCAACCGCTGGGTTCGGGCCGGCTATACTCCCGCCGGCACGCTCCCCTCCGGACCTTCACCATGCTCCCGGCATCGATTCCCAGGCTGTGCCGCTTTTCGCTCCCCGAAGCCCCCGACGACGTGCGCGTGGGGGGGATGGGGAGCGCCGACGGCACGCCGGGCGACGGACTGCGAATCCACGATCTCTCGACGGCCGGGGTGCGGCGCCTGCAGACCGTGCTCGACGCCGACGACCCTGCCGCCGTCCTCGCCTCCGCGATCGGCCGGGCGCGGCACTCGGTGCCGCTGGCCGACGTCATCCTCCGCCCCCCGGTCGAGCCCGACCATGAGGTGTGGGCGGCCGGGGTCACCTACCTGCGGAGCAAGACAGCGCGGATGGAGGAATCGGCGTTCAGCGCCACCGCCTACGACCGGGTCTACGAGGCGGCGCGGCCCGAGATCTTCTTCAAGGCGGTCGGCGCCCGGGTGGTCGGCCCGGGGGAGGCGGTGGGGATCCGCAGCGACGCCCGGTGGAGCGTGCCCGAGCCGGAGCTGGCGCTGGTCATCGACGCGCGCGGCCGGCTCGTCGGCTGCACGATCGGCAACGACATGAGCAGCCGGGACATCGAGGGGGAAAACCTCCTCTACCTGCCCCAGGCCAAGGTCTACGACCGGTCGTGCGCCCTCGGGCCGTGGATCGTGCTCGGCGTCGACGAGGCGACGGCCCGTGGCTGGCAGGTGGCGATCGAGATCCAGCGCGGCAGCGCCGCGGTGTTCCACGGCACCACCGCCGTGAGCCAGATCAAGCGCCCCTTCGCCGACCTCATCGACCACCTCTGCCGGTGCCAGACCTTCCACAGCGGGGCAGTGCTCCTCACAGGCACGGGCATCGTGCCCGACGAGTCGTTCACCCTCGCCGCCGGCGACGAGGTGACGATCTCGATCAGCGGGATCGGCACGCTCGCCAACCCGGTGACCGTCGTCTGACGGGCGCGCCCGCTGCCCATGTTCCCGTGAGGAGGCCCCCGTGACGAGTTTCCACGGCCAGCATTCGATCGCCGGCACCCGCCGCGGCGGCCCGGCGACGTTCGCCGCCACGTGCCCGCTCGACGGCACCACGCTGCCGGGCCGGTTCTGCCTGGCGACCACCAGCGATGCCGACGACGCGGTGCGGGCCGCCGCCGCCGCCTTTCCCACCTTCGCGGCCGCGAGCGGCCTGGCGCGCGCGACGCTCCTGGAGGGGATCGCGGAGGAGATCCTGGCCCTCGGCGACGGCCTCATCGACCGGGCCCGGCGTGAGACAGCCCTCCCCGAGGCACGCCTCGTGGGCGAGCGCGGGCGGACGGTCGGCCAGTTGCGGCTGTTCGCGGCGCTGGCCCGCGACGGGAGCTGGTGCGATGCACGGATCGACCCCGCCCAGCCCGACCGCCAGCCCCTCCCGCGTGCCGACATTCGCCGGGTGAAGGTGCCGCTGGGTCCGGTGATCGTCTTCGGATCGAGCAACTTTCCCCTCGCCTTTTCCGTGGCCGGCGGCGACACGGCCAGCGCCCTGGCCACCGGGAATCCCGTCGTGGTGAAGGCCCACCGTGGCCATCCGGGCACGTCGGAGCTGGTGGCGGGGGCCATCGAGCGCGCGGTGGCGGCGGCGGGGCTGCCGGCCGGCATCTTCTCGCTCCTCCATGGCGAAGGGGCCACGATCGGCATCGCCCTCGTCGAGCACCCGCACGCCGCAGCCGTGGGGTTCACCGGCTCGCGGGCGGGGGGCCGGGCGCTGGTCGATGCCGCCGCCCGCCGGCTCCATCCGATCCCGGTGTTCGCCGAGATGAGCAGCCTCAACCCGGTGTTCATGCTGCCGGGGGCGCTGGCGGCGCGGGCCGAGGCGATCGCCACCGGGTTCGTCGCTTCGATGACGCTCGGCGTCGGCCAGTTCTGCACCAAGCCGGGACTGGTGGTGGGGATCGAGGGCCCCGACTTCGCCCGCTTCCGCGGCCTCCTCGCCACGGCGGTGAGCCAGGCCCAGCCGGGGCGGATGCTCACCGGCGACATCCTCGCCGCCTACCGGCGCGGGAGTGCGGCGCTGGTGGCCAGTCCGGGGACGGCGCTGTTGGCCACCGGCATCATGGCTGGCGAGACCGACGCCGTGCCCCAGGTGGCGGCCACCTCGGCGGCGGCGTTCCTCGCGGAGCGGCGCCTCGGCGAGGAGGTGTTCGGACCGGCGAGCTTGGTGGTGTCGGCGGCCACGCGCGACGAGATGCTTGCCGTGGCGCGGCACCTCGACGGCCAGCTCACCGCCACGGTCCACGGCACGCCGGCCGATCTCGAGGGATCCGCCGACCTGCTGGCGATCCTCGCCACCCGGGCCGGTCGGCTGATCGTCAACGCCTTCCCCACCGGCGTCGAAGTGGGGCACGCCATGCAGCACGGCGGCCCCTGGCCGGCGACGAGCGATCCGCGCTTCACGAGCGTGGGTAGCGCGGCCGCCGAACGCTTCGTCCGCCCGGTGTGCTGGCAGGACGTGCCCGACGCCCTCCTGCCGCCGGCCCTGCAAAACGACAATCCGCTCGGCCTGCTGCGGCTGGTGGATGGTAAGCCGACCCGCGACCGGGTGGGGTGAGCGGGCCGGTCAGCCTCTCCGCACGCGCTTCCGCCGCCGCAGGGCCGCCACCAGTGCGGTCGTACCTCCCACTGCCGCCAGAGCCAGCGCACCCGGCTCCGGCACCGGCGTGACCTGGAACTGGAGCGACACGTTGGCACCATCGCGGATCACCGCGAATCCCGCACCGGGACGGATCTCGGCCAGCGACTTGCCGAAGGCATCAACGCCCACCGCGGCGAGAGTGAACAACCCCACCGACGACGCGGCGGCATCGCCATCGACGATCCGCCAGACGTGGTCGCTGACCCAGAACGCGTCGGTCCAAGAGACGGTCGAGCCCGCGCCGTCAAACACCAGTTGCAGCAGGGCGCCATCGGCGATGGTCAGCCCCCCGCCGGTGACATCGACGCCGTCGAAGGCCGTGCCCCGGCCGGCGACCGTGTTGTCCACAAGTTCCCAGCGGAGCGTGCTACCCGCCTGGTAAGAGAGGCCGGCGATGAACTGCTGCACGCCGGGTGAGGCCCCCGGGTCGTGAACACCACCCGCCGCGATCGTCACCGCCCCGCCGAACTGGCTGCCCACACCCCGCAGGACGCCCCCGGCGACGACATTCACCGTCCCGCCGACCTGACCGTCGAGACGAACGCTGTCGGCCACGGTCAGCGTGCCAGCGTAGGCCGCCAGCCCGATCAGTCCGCCGCCCTGCGCCTCGATCGCGTTGCCCAGCGCCTGACCGTTGGCGTCGAACGTGCCGCCTGCCCCGACGACGACCGTCCCCGTCCCGAGCGCACCGGCGCTTCCGGCGCGGAGGGTGCCCCCGGAGACCGTCACCCGGCCGGAGAGAGCGTTGGCTGCGTTCGACAGCACCAGGGTCCCGGGGCCCGCCTTCGCCAGCGCTCCGGCACCGCCGATGCTGCCCGAGAGCGTGAGCGTCGCCCCGGCGTCGGTGACGGCCACGGTGCCGCCTCCGGCGGCGAGCGTCACCGCGCCACCGCGGCCGGCCGTGCCACCACGGTACTCGAGCACCCCGGCGGTGGTCGCACCGCCGAGTGTCAGGGCGGCCGTCCCGAGGTTCACGTCGGACGCCAGAGCCAAGGTCCCCTGTTCGATCCGCACGCCGCCGGTGTTGACGATCCGGGCCGCACCATCGACGACGACGGTGCCGGTGTCGGTCTTGACGATGGCGGCGGTCCCACCGATCAACCCGGCGGCGCCCGTCGACGCGGTGACGCGCCCCGCCGACCAGACCTGGGGGCTCGCCGCCTGGAAGTTGACCGTCAGCGTGCCGCTGGCGATCGCGCCCGCCTGGAGGTCGAGCGTCCCGCCGGCGAGCCCGACACCCCCGAAATCCTCCGCCTCCTGGAACACGGCGCGGCCGCCGGCGTTGAGCGTGATGATGGTCGAATTGGGCAGATCGGGATTGCCGACGTCATTGTTGCCGAACTGGAACGTGCCGCCGTCGTTGACGACGATGCTCGTGGCGTTGAGGTCGCCACCGGTGCCGGCGGTGCCGGGATCCTCGATCCGCAGTTCGCCCTTGTCGATGACCACCGTGCCGGTGAACCCGGTGTTCGAGGCGACGAGCGTCATGCGTGCGTCACCCGCCTTGGTGAGCAGACCGGCTCCCGACAAGGTGCCCGTGTAGAGGAGATCGGTCGACAGGTTGACGGCGATCGTGCCTCCCGTGGCCACGGCCAGCGGGCCGGCCACGGCGCCGGCAGGACCGCCGGTGCCGAGTCGGAGGATGCCGCTGCTCACCGTGGCCCCAGCCGCGAGGTCGGCACCGGCGAAGGTCGCCTGCCCGCCGGCCACGGTCACCCGCCCGGTCACCCGGCCGGCGACCGCCTCCAGGGTTCCCCCGGGGAGCACCGTCGACGAGCCGGAGAGCACACCCCCTTCGATGCGGGCTGTGCCCCGGTCACCGACCGTGAGGGGACCGGCCGCGGTCCCGCCGAGCGTGCGGAACAGCCCGTCGCCATCCACCGCCACGGCCCCCACACTACCGCCGCGCAACTCGAGTACACCACCGCCGGAAGCAGCCGACGGACCGGCGATGCTCCCCGGCGCCGCACCGTCACCCACCTGGAGCACGCCGCCGGTGACGTTCGTCAGGCCGGTCGAGGTGTTGGCGGTGGTGAAAACGATCCGCCCGGTGCCGAGCTTCGCAAGCCCCCCGATGCCCGCCAAGCCGCCGGGGCCGGAGAAGGTGTAGTCGCCCGCGGCATCGACGGTGACGGCTCCGGGCGACACGATTTCGGTGAGGACCACGTCGCGGCCGGTGGCGGAGTCGTCGAACCGCACCTGGTCTCCGGCGACGAAATTGGTGGCCGGTTCCCCGCCCGAATCGACCACCCAGTTGGGCGTCCCACCGACGTCGATGTCACTGCCTACATCCCACACGTTCGACACGCCCCCGCGCCACTTGACCACGTCGACGCCGGTGATTTCCAGGTCGACCCGGGTGCCGAGCGTGTCGTAGACGAGCATGCCGGCGGCCCGTTGCTGGAGGGGCGCGGCAAGGGTGAACCCGCTCGTGATGGCCGGGCCGTCGTAGTCGATGAGGGTGAACCGGCCCGGGGCCCACACACCCGTCGTCGTCAGCCGCAGGCCGTGGGTGCCGTCACCGATCGTCACCGGTCCACCGACCGACAGCAGCGGGCCGCCGGGATTGCCGGCCGCCGTGATCTGGAAACTGATTTCGGCGGTGCCCGGATCGAGATCGAGGCGCGTGGCCGTGAACGGCGTCGCGCCTTGCCCGGAGGCGACCGTCATCCGCGTGCCGTCCATGAGTCGGAGGGGGCCGACCGTCGAGGCCGGCAACGTCACCGCTCCCTCCGCGATGGTCAGGCCCCCGGGGAGCGTCGCGGCTTGCGTGAGGGTCAGGCCACCCGGACCGAGTTTCGTCAGCGCCCCGGCACCGCCGAGGGATCCGGTGAACGTGAGCACCGCCGACGGATCGGCCACGGCGAGGGCTCCGCCACCACTGCCCGTGACGATCGCACCGCCGCGGCTCACCGTCGCGCCGCCATACACGATCGTTCCCGAGGTCGCCGCACCACCCAGACCGAGCAGCACGTTCGAGCCACCGAGATTCGTCGCCGTCGCGAAACGCACCGTGCCCTCCGCCACCGACAAGCCACCCGTGCTCGTCACCGACGCCAGGCCGTCCACGAGCACCTCACCGGGCCCGGTCTTCACGATCGCGGTCGAGCCGCCAACCGAGTTGGCGAGTCCCGCCGAGGCGGTGAGCCGACCCGCGGTCCACTGCTGGGCGACGGGCCCGAAGGAGGTGATCCCGCCGAGTTGCAGGTCGACAAGACCCCCGTTGAGGTTCAGGCCACCGATGCTCTCCCCCTCCTGCCAGATCACGGTGCCCCCCGCGTTGGCCGTGACGTAGCAGGCCCCGGCGCCGGTCTCGGGCAGATCGGGATTGCCGACGGTGTTGTTGCCGAACTGGAACGTGGCACCGGAGTTGACGAGGATGCTCGTGGCGTTGAAGTCGCCACCGGCCCCCTGGTCGTCGATCCGCACCTCGCCACCGTCGATCACCAGAGTCCCGGTGAATGCCGTGTTGGACGCGAGCACGGTGAGCCGGCCGGCACCAGCCTTGGTGATCGCGCCCGCGCCTGACAGGATCCCGGAGAGGTCGACCGCGTCGGTGTGGTCGAAGACCAGCCGGCCCGGCGCGGCGACCGCGATCGGAAACGCATGCGACGGCCCGAGTGCGCCGCCGCCGCCGAGGTTCAGCGTGCCGTCGGTGACGGTCGCCGCCGCGGCCAGGCGCCCACCGGTGAACGTCGCCATGCCGCCGCCGACCGTCAGCGGCCCGTTCACCGTGCCACCGCTCGCCGCGAACACCCCGCCGGCCACCGTCACCGGGCCGCCGAGCGTGCCGGCCACGAGCTCGAGCGTGCCCGCCGGGTTGACGACAGCCGCGCCGGCGAGGCTGCCGGGCGTCGCACCCGAGCCCACCTGGAGCACCCCCTGGTCGACCGTCGTCGCCCCGGCGGATCCGTTGGCGACGGCGAGTGTCAACCGGCCGCCGCCGAGTTTCGTGAGCGCGCCGGCCCCACCGATCGCCCCGGCTCCGCCGAAGACATAGTCGCCGGCGGCGTCGACTGTGATCGCCCCGGGAGCGAGCGTGCCGACCAGCTCCACCGACCGCGTCGCCGCGGAGTCGTCGAACCGGAGCTGATCGCCCGCGACGAAGTTGGTGGTCGCGTCGCTCGACACCAGCGCCCAGTTGGGCGTGCCCCCCACGTCCACCTCGCTGCCCGCATCCCACTGGCCCGACGCGCCGCCGCGCCACCGGACGACGTCGATCCCGGTGATGTCGAGGTCGATCGTCGTCGCTGACGTGTCGTAGACGAGGGTCCCCGCCAGCCGCTGCGGTAGCGCCGCGAGCGTGAAGCCCGACGTCACCGGCGCGCCGGCATAGTCGACGAGGGTGAACCGCCCCACGCCGAGGGCGCCGCTGGTGCGGAGGGCGAGATGGTGGGTGGCACCGGCGAGATTCAGGCCGTCGGCCTGCGTGACCGAAAGGAGGGGCACCGTCGGGTTCCCTGCTGCCGCCAGCTCGAAACCGAGCGTCGAGCCCAGGGCCCCGAGCGCGAGCGTCGGGGTGGAGAAAGTGGTCGGGGTCGCACCGCTGGTGGCGACCAGTGCCGATCCGTTGCCGACGGTGACGCCACCGGAAGCGGTCGTGGCCGCCATCGCCAGCGTCCCGCCCGACACGGTGATCGGCCCGGCGAGCGTGGCAGGCCGGGTGAGATCGACCCGCCCGGGGCCCGACTTCACCAGGGCGCCGGCCCCGGCGAGGGCACCGGGAACGACGAGGCGACCGTCGCGATTGAATTCGAGCGTGGCCCCCGCCGCCACGGTGACGGCGCCGCCAAGGCTGCCGGTCGTGCCGCCGGTGCCGATCTGCAAGCGTCCGGCATCGACGCGCGTGCCGCCCCCCGGCGCCGCGTCGATGTCGAGGATCACCCCGCCCGCACCGGACACCGTCATCGTCCCGGCGCCGCCGATGCTCCCCGGGCCCGACAGCGTGACGGCCCGCGTGGCGCCCGCGAACACGAGTCGCTGCGGCGCCACGGCTGCCGCCACGGTGACGCCGATGGCACCCGTCCCGGTGGCGGAGTCGTCGAACGTCACCCGGTCGGTGTCGATGAAGTTGGTCGCCGTGCCGGTCGACTCGAGGGCGAAGTTCCGCGTGCCGCCGACGTCGATCCCCGTCCCCTTGTCCCACGTCGCCGACTGGCCGCCGCGCCAGCGGAGTCCGTCGACGGCATAGATCGTGCGGAATTCAGGCTGCCGGTTGGGGTCGGTGTTGCCCGGGCCACCGAACGTCCACCCGTCGGTGGTCCCGGCCGCGCGGATCATGAACCCCTTCTCGGCCGCGCCTTGCTGCCACGCCTTGACGTCGGCGGTGACGTCGAACCTGACCTGCGTGTTCTTCGGCGTGACCACCGACTGGGCGGTGGCGTTCTGCTCGTAATCGATCCCCGCCACCGGGCCCCCCTCGCCGAAGCCGGTGTAGGTGCTGGCCGTGCTCCAGTCGGACTTCATCCGGTACAGACCGTAACTCCCGTTGCTCTCGTCGTTGCTGGCTTCCCCGGTGGTGACGATGAACCAGCTCTTGAGCACCTGGGCGCGAACCGGGATCTGCGCCGCCCCCGAGCCGATCACCGGCCCGACGTTGACCAGGGCGAGGAGGTCCGGGCTCGAACCATCGCCCGGCGGCGCGTTGCCCGTCGGTCCATCGACCGCGACCGTGGGGGCGTTCGAGCGGTCCGCCACCGTGTTGGTCTGCGTCCCGTTGATCGACGGCGCCTGCAGCGTGACGACCGTCATCCCCGACTTCACGGCGGCGGTGGTCGTGGGTGCCGTCGTGTAGGCGATCGACAGTTGCGGCCGGTTGGCCGCCGTGGCCCCGGTGATCGTGTTGATGTTCCAACCGTCGGTGGTGTGCGACTGGATGGCGAGCCCGTTGTTGGCCAGGGTGCCCGCTGCCCACCGCTCCGCCACCGCAGTCACGTCAAACGTCTGCGCGGAGTTGAGCGCCGGCGCCTTGACCGCGCCGCTGGGGAGCGTGGAGTAGCCGTTGGAATAGAGGGGCCCGAGGGTCTGGGCGGTGGCGGTGGCCGTGCCGCCGGCCACGACACCGGGGAACGCCGTCTGCAGGTTGGTGCCGCCGGTGAACGCGGCCGTCAGTCCGGACACCGAGAAATTCCCCGCCGATTGGGCATTGCTGGCACCGGTCGTCGTCACCTTCAGCCGCGCGTCAAGAATCGTGGCCCCCACGGGCACGGCACTTCCGCCGAAGAGTGAATCGAATTTGAGAAAATACTGCGACTCGAGATCGCCACCCGCCATGTCGATCGAGGCCGACGTGCCGGCCGAGGCGGCGGCCGACGTGAGGACCCGGTTGGTGGCGCCGGTGTAGCCGCCGACTCCCTGCTGGAAGGTGGCCGTGGAGGTGGTGACGACGAGCTGACCCGCTGCCGGGACGGGGCTTCGGGCCACGGTGACGGCCGTCGCCGCGGCGGTGGCGATTCGCCACAGGAGGGTGAGGCCACCCCGCCGACCGCGGTGCCACGCTCCCGACGCTTCACGTGCTCCGGCCCCGTGGCGGCCAGCGCCAGGGGTGATTCCAGCCGGCCATCCGTTCATGCCGTCCATGTGCCGACGTCCTCCGTGACAGGGCTGCCACTTCCCCACTGCGCGCACGCCCGTGGGGAGCGGTCGGCCCCGAGCCCCGCGTGCGCGGCGTGGAAACCGACACCGGGATGAGCAGCGAAGTCCGTGCCACGAAAGCCCGGGCACGAAAGGCTCACACTGTGAGCGCGGGAGCGCGGAGTGAGCCGCGGCCAACGGCGGAAAAACAGCTCTTTGAGGCCGTCGCGCGTGGTCCCGTGCCTGCGCGATGAGCCAGTGCACGGGTCGGAACGGCTGGGGCGAATCACTCCACGCGCTGGGGCGGGTTCATGAGCCCTCGATGAAACGGGCACAGGTGCGCGGCGTCCCGCTACACTCTCCGCGCGGTACGGCGGGGCAAACGGCTGCGTGCCGCATGGCCGTCACGTTCAGCCCCACCGACGCCGCCCAGCCACGATCCGTCGTCTTGGCTGGCCCTTCTCGGCCCCTTTGTGGCCCCTTCCTCGCAGCGATGGAGAGCCCGATGGCAAGCCCCCTGTCGACCGGCGGCCCCGGCGCCCTGTTTTCGGGAGACCCCCTGGAACCGGTCCTCGACCTGTTCGCGCGGTACGGGGACTCGGGGTACGGCGGCGAGGCGGTGACACAACTCGAGCACGCGCTGCAGACGGCGACGCTCGCCGCCGCGGCAGGTTCCCCCGACAGCCTCGTCGCCGCGGCGCTCCTCCACGACCTCGGCCATCTACTCCATGAACTGCCCGACGACGCCCCCGACAAGGGGATCGACGACCGGCACGAGCTGCTCGCCGCCCGGAAGCTGACCGCGCTGTTCGGCCCGGCCGTGTGCGATCCGGTGCGGCTCCACGTGGCGGCAAAGCGTTATCTCACCGCAGTCGAGCCGGCGTATCTCGAGATCCTCAGCCCTCCCTCGCGGACGAGCCTCGCCCTCCAAGGGGGTCCGATGTCGCCCGACGAGGTGGCCGCCTTCGAGCGCGAGCCGCATTGGCGCGACGCCGTGCAACTGCGTCGGTGGGACGACGAGGCGAAGGTGGCCGGACTCGAGACCCCGCCCCTGGCGGCCTTTGCCGACATCCTCCGGGGGTGCATCCGCGACCCGTTGGCCGGGTGACCTGGCCGCGTGACCGAGGACTCGGGCGACCGGAAACCCCGCCGATGGCCCTGGCACGCGACCGTCCCAGCGACCCGGGTCGAGTCAGTTGCGCCCGGGAATGCCGGGCAGTTCCTCGGGGAGCGTCTTCCGCGCCGGGATCTCGATCGGCGGGATGACGTTCTCACCGGCGACGACGGTGAGGCGCAGCGGGCTGTGGACGGCGTCGTACCAGCCGAGGAGTTTGTCGGTCTGGGTCTCCTCCCCCTCCGTCGCCGGCGGCAGCCAGGTGAGAAGGATCTGGTAGCTGCCCACGCAGGCGCCGTCACCATCGGCGAAGGTGGTGATCGAAAACGTGCCGTCGTCGCGGGTCGTGGCCCGCGGGTTGGAGGGGATCGCCGGCGGCAGCGGAGCATCGATTGGCAGCAGGCCGACGAGCACGCCGGCGGCCGGCTGGCCGTCGTAGGTCACCTTGCCGGTGACACGATGCGCGGTCAGGTTCCACCGCGGACCGTCGGGCTGGCGGCAGCCGCTCCCCACGAGGATCCCCAGCAACAGGCCCAGGGCCACTGATCGACGCCGTCGGAAGATGGCCATGGGCGTCATTCGGCGGGTGGCTGGTCGCTGCCGCGGTAGGTGATGAGCTTGACGAACGGGCGAATGTCCATGCTCTCGCCGATGTACCGCACCGAGCCGTCGCAGAACACATGCATCGCCCCGCCGGCGTGGAGCGAGTAGACCTCGTTGTTGTTGGTGCAGTTGGTGTGGCACGAGCCGGGATTCGTGAGGCCGTCGTTGGTGTAGCCGTGGGTGATGTACTCGTTGTCGGGGTCGGTCCAGCCGCCGTCGGTCTGCCCGCCGTTGACGGTCTTGACCTTGCCGCGCCAGGCGTCGGGGCGGCCCGCGTCCTCGGAGAGCATGAGGGTGTTCGACGTGCCGTCGACGACTTCCGTCATCTGCCGCACGTCGTTGGTGGCGATCACGCCGGCCCGGGCCGCCGACGGGAGCACGTCCACCACCCCGATGGTCTCCAGGGCGGAATCGTAGCCGTTGTCGGGGGCGTAGTCGCCGGGGGCGACGTTGACGGTGAGGCCGCTGACCGTCTTCACGTTCCAGCCGTTGCCGGACGTGCCCACCCGGGTCACGCTCGGGCAGAGGAACACCGGCACGGTCGTTTCGCGGACGGGCGCATTCTTCACGTCGGACCAGGTCACCGTCAGGTTGTAGCGGCTCGCCAGGTTGTTCTCCTCGATGAACGGCAGGATGAACACGGCCCAGTTGTGCTTCGTGCCGACGTTCTTCATCCCGACGCGGGCCCCGAGCTGGAGCCGGGCCGCGTTGGGGGCGGTGCCCATGTCGACATACGCCGGGGGGAGGAACTTCTTCGACGACTCGAAGTTGAGCATCCCCAACCCCAACTGCTTGAGGTTGTTGGAGCAGCTCGAGCGACGCGCCGCTTCACGGGCCGCCTGCACGGCCGGCAGCAGCAGTCCGACGAGCGTGCCGATGATGGCGATCACCACCAGCAGTTCCACCAGCGTGAAGGCCTTGCGGATCGACGTGGTCATGGGAGTGTTCCGGAACGGTGCAGCGGATCGGAAGCGAACGGGGCCGAGGCTGGTGTGACCGGAAAGTCACTCGGTGGCAGTGGCCTGGCCGTCGGAGACGAGGCACAGATTGAGCCACGCTGTGGCGTCGATCTCGTAGGCCACCATGCGCACCGAGCCGTCCCCCATCACCACCTGCACGCCCCCGGGATGGGGACCGCCGAAGCGTTCCGACCAGAAGGTCGGCGACGCCGACGTGGGGTGCTGGCTGTCGGGCTGGGGGAGGAGGCTGCCGAAGCGCTGGTGGTCCTGGTCCCAGCCGGAGTTGTTCCAGGGCTCGTTGTCGCCACCGGCCGAACCCTGGGTGGTGGGGTGGAGTTGCTTCTCGCCGGCGATCACCGTCTTCGACAGGCCGTCGATGATTTCGGCGTACCGGCGCCCCGGCCGCGGCGGGGTGGTGAGCGGGAGCGTCGTCCCGGGAGCGGTCCACTGGCGGACGAACGCACCCTCGTCGCCGTTGCCGGCGAAGGCGCGGCCGCCGTTACCGGCGTAATCGGCCCGCGACGACGACGTGTAGATCATCGGCTGCCGGCGCGACGGGCAGAAATAGACCTTGATCGGGGTTGCCGCGACCGCCGCGTTGCCCGTGGTGGTGTCGGGCTGGTTGTAGACGTTCTGTTCTTCGAGGAACGGGGTGAGGAAGAAGAGCCACGTCCAGCCGGCCCTGACCGTGGCGTTGCAGCAGCTCTGGTTGGGGCCGTCGGACCCCGCCCAGGGGAGCATTTTCTTCGAATCGTGATAGCTCTGGAACCCGAGGCCGATCTGCTTGAGGTTGTTGCCGCAACTCGACCGGCTCGCCGCCTCGCGGGCCGCCTGCACGGCCGGCAGGAGCAACCCCACGAGCGTGCCGATGATGGCGATCACCACCAGCAATTCCACGAGGGTGAACGCCCGACGAACGGTCAGCGATCGTGGCACGGTGCGGCCTCCGCCTGATGACACTTGAAGCAAGGCAGTATCGTTGAAAATCCTACGGCCCCTTCATGACGCGACGATGAGCGCCATGTGAAAAAAGGGTGACGATCCCCTGCTCCCGGACCACCGACAGCAGCGTTCGCCCGATCATTCCGTGTCCGCCGGCGGCGCTGACCGGTCGGTGCCCCCGTCCGGCTCATCGCCACCGTCGGGCAGATCGAACGGCAACCGCCGCTGCGGGTCGGGGGCCCCTGGGGCTTTCCGCGGCGGAGCGGTCCGGCCAAGCGCCCGCCGCACCGGGTCCTGCTGCATCGCCCCGCGCCGGTCGCGGCGGCTGCCGTGCCGCTCGGCCACGCCCCGGGCCTCGCGGCGGGCCTCGGGGGCGTTCCGCACGATCGCCAGCCGGTCTTTCGCCTCGCGCACGGCCGCGGCATGGTCGACCAGCGGCGCGGGATACTCGCGGCCGATCACGCAGCCCGCCGCCCGCTGCACGTCGGCCGGCATCGTCCAGGGCATGTGCACGTAGGCCGGTGGCACGCCGGCCAGCTCCGGAACCCAGCGCCGGATGAACACGCCACGGGGATCCTGTTCGAGCGCCTGTTTCGTCGGGTTGTAGATCCGTAGCGTGTTGATCCCCGTCGTGCCACTTTGCATCTGGAGCTGCGACCAGTGGATGCCCGGCTCGAAGTCGAGGAAGTGACGGGCGAGAAACAGGCCCGTGGGCCGCCAGTGGAGCCACAGGGAATAACTGGCGAACGACACGACCAGGGCCCGCATCCGGAACGTCATCCAGCCGGTGGCCATGACGCTCCGCAGGCAGGCATCGACGAGCGGATGGCCCGTGCGCCCGGCCTGCCAGGCGGCAAGCCGCTCGGGGCAGACTTCGGCCTCGCGCAGGCCGTCGGCCGCCCGCAGCATGTTGTGGAACTCGATCGCCGGCTCGTCCTCGAGTTTTTGCATGAAGTGGCAGTGCCAGTGGAGCCGCGACTGCATCGCCTTCAGGCTCCGCTGCCAGGCCTCGAGCTCGGCCCGGTCGCGCGGGCTCGTGGCCACACGGAGGGCCGCCTGCACCTCCTGCCGGCGGGCCTCGCTCTCCTGCCATACGCTCCGCATCGAGATCGCGCCGAACGCCAGGTAGGGGCTCAGGCGCGAGCAACTCGTCGGCGCCGAGAGAGGGCTGGAAATGCCGCCGGAGTAGTGACGCCCGCGGCGGGCGAGGAAGTCGTCGAGCACCTCTCGGGCGGCACGCTCCCCGCCACGCTGGCGGTCTTTCGTGTCGGCCGGGAGCCCCAGGTCACGGCAGTCGGGCAGGCCGGCCGTGGCCAGCCGGGCGATGGTGCCGAGCCCGCCGCGGCCCGTGCTCCGCGGCACGTCGGCCCGGTCGCCCTCCATCCGCGTTTCCCACATCCGGTTCCAGCCGTTCCGCGAGGCGAGCCGACGGACGACGCCCGTCTGCGGCACTTCGAGGAGCTCCACGCCCACCTCGCGCGCCCAGCGCCGCACCCGGCGGTCGCGGGCGTAGGTCACGCCCGTGCCGGTCTCCTCGTGGGCCACGAGCAACCGGAAACCGGTCTCGCGGCGGAGCTGTTCGAGCATCGCCACCGCCTCGCCCCGCCGGGTGATGAGCCGGATGCCGAGCCTCCCCAGGGCGGGCTCCAGGTCGACGAGGCACTCGCGCTCGAACGCCGCATGGCTCGGATCCCGCTCGGGCTGCGCGAGCACCTCCGGCTCGTGGAGGAACACCGCGAACACCGCGCCCCCCCGCGCCCGGGCCACGGCCGTGGCGAGCGCCGGATGATCGGCCACGCGCAGGTCGCGCTTCAGCCACACGCACGTGGGCACGCTGGGATGGGCCATCTCGTCATGCCCCTCGTGGGCAGCGCTCCGGCTGCCGGTCCCTCATCCACGCAGTTCGCGCACGTGCGCCGCGGCGGCGCTGGCCAGGCCGTCGAGCGCGTAGCCCCCTTCGAGCGCCGACACGAGCCGGCCGCCGCAGTGGCGCTCGGCGATGCCGCGGACGATGGCGGTGAGGGCGGCGAAATCGTCGTCGGTGAGCCGGAACGACCCGAGCGGATCCCCCACGCGCGAGTCGAATCCGGCGGAGACGATCACCAGCTCCGGCCGGAACGCATCGGCCGCCGGCACGAGCTTCTCGCGGAACGCGGCCACCACCTCGTCGCGCCCGGCCCCGGCGGGAAACGGGCAGTTGATCGTGAACCCCTCCCCGGCGCCGCGGCCGGTCTCGTGGGCCAGCCCCGTGCCGGGATAGAGCGGGTGCTGGTGCGTGTCGAAGAACAGCACGGTCGGGTCGTCGTAGAACACGTCCTGCGTGCCGTTGCCATGGTGCACGTCCCAGTCGGCGACGAGCACGCGGCGCACGCCATGCACGGCCTGCGCGTGCCGGGCGGCGAGGGCGACGCTCGAATAGAGGCAGAACCCCATGCCGCGCGACGGCGTGGCATGGTGCCCCGGCGGGCGGACCACGGCGAAGGCATTGGCCACGCGCCCGGTGCACACCGCATCGACCGCGGCGAGCACACCACCGCTGGCCAGCAGCGCCACGTCGTCGGAGGCGGGGCAGATCGCGGTGTCGCCAGTGGAGAGCGTCGCGGCCCCCGCCGCCACGTCGCGCTGCACGGTGGCCAGGTAGTCGGCCGGGTGGACGCGGAGGAGCTCGGCGCCGGTGGCCGGCCGCGGTTCGATCCGCACGAGCTGCGGCAGCAGCCCATCGGCCGCGAGCCGCTCCTCGATCGCCGCCACGCGTTCCGGGCGCTCCGGATGGCCCGGGCCGGTGAGGTGGGCCCGGTACCGCGGGGAAAGCACGATGCCTGTCGCCATCGAACGGCCTCCTGACGGTTTCGCCGCGACCATCGTAGGCTATTCGGCCAGCGCCGCTCGGATCGGCCGCCCCGCGGCGGCATCACCCGCGCCCGGGAGCACACCCTTGCCACGCGCCCGCACGGTCATCGGAACGATTGTCGCCGCCCTCCTCGGCCTGCCCGCCACCGCGTCGGCCGGTGACTGGCCGCAGATCCTCGGGGAGAGGCGCGACGGCCGCGCCGCCGCCGACGAGCGGCTCCCCGACGCCCTCCCTCCGGGCGGCCCGCGCCGCGCCTGGCAGCGGAAGGTGGGGAGCGGGTATGCCGGGATCGCGGTCGTCGGGGCGCGCGCCTATCTCTTCCACCGCGTCGAGGGCGCCGAGCGACTCGAGGCCCTCGACGCCGCCACCGGTGCGCCACTGTGGTCGCTCGACCACGCCACCACCTTCGCCCCGCAGGTCGGCGGCAACACCGGGCCGCTCTGCACGCCGGTCGTGGCCGGTGGCAAGGTGGTCACGTTCGGCGCCCAGGGGGTCCTGACCTGTGCCGACGCCGACACGGGCACGCGCCTCTGGCAGGTCGACACCCACCGCACCTACGGCGCCCAGGAGGGGTATTTCGGCGCCGGCAGCACGCCGCTGGTGATCGGCGACCGGGTCGTCGTCAACGTCGGCGGCACGCGCCGCGAGGCGGGCATCGTCGCCTTCGCGCTGGCCGACGGCGCGGCCCTGTGGACGAAGACGGCCGAGCCGGGCAGCTACTCGGCCCCGGTCGCGGTGAACGTGGCCGGCGCCCCCCACGTGCTCGTGATCACCCGCTACAAGTGCCTGCTTATCGCCCCGGCCGACGGCGCGATCCGCTGGGAATTCCCCTTCGGCCAGCGCGGCCCGACGGTCAACGCGGCGACGCCGGTCGTGCTCCCCGGGAACCTCCTGCTCGTCACCGCGTCGTACGGAATCGGGAGCATCGGCGCCCGCTTCGATGGCGACGGCGTGGCCCGCCTCTGGGAAGGGACCGAGGGGCTGGCCGCGCAGTATTGCACGCCGGTCGCGTCCGGCAGCCACGTCTACGCCTTCGACGGGCGCGAGGACGGCCCCCCGGGGGCGCTTGTTTGCCTCGACCCGGCCACCGGGCGGCGCGCCTGGTCTCTGCCGGGCATCGGCCATGGCCACGTGATCGCCGCGGGCGACCGCGTGCTCGCCGTTTCCAACGCGGGCGAGCTCGTGCTCCTCGCCGCAGATCCGGCGGCACCGCGCGTGCTCGGGCGGGCGCGGGCCCTCGACGCCGCCGTGCGGGCCGCGCCCGCTCTTTCTGCGCAACGACACGGAGCTGGTGGCGTTCGACCTGCAGCCGTGACGGACGCGGCGACCGAGCGATCCACACGCCGGCGCCGTTCGATTCACACAGAGCGAAATTCCTGTTGCTGTCGCAGTCGCGCGGCCTGCCGCAGTCGCGCGGCCTGCCGCCGGCAGGTCACTTGGGCGTGGCTTTCAAAAACGCGAACGGCTCCGCGGGACGCAGCGCGCCGCTCGCATCGCCGCTGTAGGTTTCGCCCCCCTTGAGCGGCAGCATCTTCACCGGTGCCCCGGCAGTGAAGTCGAGCTTCTCGAGCGAGACCCAGCACACGGTGGGGCTCGTGGCCGAATCGAAGTACAGCGTGCGGTGCTTCTGGTCGTGCACCGTCCGCCAGATCGTGCTGGCGACGTTGGGCTCACCCGGGGTCGTGATCCCCAGGGGTGCCGAGGCATTGCGGATGACGCTGAACACCGCCGCGATGGCACGCGTGCCCGCGAGGTCGGCCGGGACCGCGTCGATGTAGAAACTCGCCCGCACGAAGCGGTCACTGGCGCGGATCGTGCCCGGCAGCATCACGTCGCCGCCGATTTTCCGCCAGTAGGCATTCAGGGCGAGCTGTTCGTCGAACGGCGGCGAGTTGGTCATCACGGTGTACTGGCGGCCGTGGTGCACCGTCAGGCGTCCACCGACATACTCGAAGATCGCCGAGTCGCCCGTGGGGTCGGAGATCGAGAGGTGGCCGACGCCCGGCTCACCGTTGGGAAGCACCGGGGCGACGATCGTGAAGGGCTGCTTCCCGAGCGCGGCCACCGCCTCGGCGACGGTCGCGTAGTTGTCGAGCACATACTGCGCCCAGCCGCCGACCGACATGTTCGGCCGCCCGGCGACGCTCGGGCCGTAATCACTCTCGGCGAGGTACAGCAGGTTCGCCGTGAGCCCCTTCTCGTTCATGCCGTCGGCGGTCGCCACCCCGTAGAAGCTCACCCCCACCGAACCGAACCGGCTCGTCCACTCGATGCTGTCGGGCCCGGCGTTGCCGTGCCGCTTCATCCCGCGCGGAAAGACCCAGATGTCCGAGCCGGGGTCCTCCACCCAGTCCATCGACCGCCCGACGATCACGGTGCCGTCGGCGAAGGCGCGAAGGCAACGCGTGCAGGCGGAGGCCGGCGCGGCGGCAACCACGGAGACGGCCAGAACGGCGAACGCGATCGGGTGCACGAAGCGACGGCGGGCCATGGGCATCATCCTTTCGGGTGCGGGAAGACGACGGATGGTATCGCACGCGCCCCTGACGTTGTCCACGGGCTTCGCGCCTGAGCGAACGCACCTGCCAGCGCCGCGGGCCCGACGGAACTGGCGCGCCCGTTCGTTGCGGTTTTTCGCCCCGCGCGCTATCGTCGCTTGCGTACGCAGTGCGTGTGCCTTGCGTAGTCCCTGAACCGGGCGGCTGCGGCCGCCCTCGGAGCACTTCGATGGCTTTTTTGATGGTCAATCTTGACGACCCGCGCGACTGTCGCCGCGGTTTGGAGATGCTGTGGCGGATGGTCCAGGGGGGGCGCGGTCCGGGTCCGATGGGCCCGCAGCGCGGACCGCGCGGGGAGATGTGCGGTGGGCCGCGCCCTGGTCCGGGGCCGGGTGGCCCCCCCTGGGGTGGCCCGCGGCGTGGTCCGGGACCGGGCTGGATGCCCCCTGCCCCGCCGGCCGTCGACGACCCGCGCGACCTGCCCCTCGGTCAGAAGCTGCGCCTCATCCGCCGGCGCGGGATGTGGACGCACCTGCTGGCCATCGCCCGGCTCAGTGATGCCCCGCGGAGCCTCACCGAATGGGACGAGGCGATCGGGCTGCAGCCCAACAAGATGCGGTCGCTCAAGGCGATCATGGCGAAGCTCGAGAAGCGCCTCGGCCTGTCGCTCCTGGTGCCGGCCGCCGGGGCCGATCCCGACGCCGCGGGCAATCCGCGCTACGTGATGCCGCCGCGCGTGCGGAAGAAGATCCTCGAGCTCGCCGGCGACGAGTGAGCCCCGGCCGTCCGCGGCTGGCGGCTCAGTCCCGCCAGTCGCGGAACGGCTCGTAGATCCGGATCGTGAGGAGCAGTTCGCTGGCGCTGAACCGCGTTCCCGCCGCATCGGTGAAACTGCCGAACGGCGGGAGGCTGATCGTCAGGTCGGCGGGGCCGCCGTCGACGGCGAAGAACCGGTAGCCGAGGTCGAGCGTCGTCCGGTCGCCGAGGGCCCAGGTGATGCCGGTGCCCGCCTGCCAGGCGAACCCGGTGAGCCCCGTCCGCCCCGAGATCTCCGAGACGAAGGGGAACGGCGGCGCCGCCAGCGCGCCATTGAAGATCATCGTGTAGCCGCCGGCGCCGAGGCCGCCGCCGACGTAGCAGCCGAACCGGTCGGTGATCTCCAGGTCGCGCCACACGTTGACCAGGGCCGACCAGCCCCTCACGGCCGTGGCGCTGACCGACCCGACGAGGCCGGGATCGGTCCGGGTTTCGCTGATCGGATCGCGCCCGCGCCCCTCGAACTCCAGCCGCAACCAGCCCCCGTCACGCTCGAAGGCCACCCCCGCCGCGGCGCCGGCGGTGAGCAGGTCACCGACGATCGACGGCGGCTCCTGCACTTCGAGCGTGGCGAACGACGCGCCGAGGAGCCCGGCGATGTAGAAGCGGCGCTCGGGCGTGTCCCAGGCATCGTCGTCGTCAAACCAGCGTGGCGGATCGCCGCCGGCCGGCCGCCCCGCTCCCGGGCCGCGGGCATACGGATCGACGATGATCCCCGTCGCCGGCATGTCGACGCCGACGCCGGCATTGGCCCCGCCGACCGAGCCGACGCTCGCGAACCCCGAGAGGTCGATCCCCGACGGCAAGCCCTCGGCCCGGGCGACCGTGGCCAGGCACGCCGCGACCATCGCGATCCAACGCATCCCTGCCTCCCTGCCGCCGGCAGCCACCGCTGCGTGTGCGCATGGCGACGGCCCTGTCGCCACAAGTGCCATCGTGCCGGCGGGCTCCGCACCACCACTACGGGTGGGCCCTGCCGCACGACCGGCACGACCGTCAGGGTCGGCGGCGGGCGGGGCCCGACCTGCCCGTGGCGGGTGGCCCGGCCGCGGCGGTGCCGTGGGTCGCCGCCCACTCCGCCAGGAGGATCCCGCAGGCCACGGCGACGTTGAGGCTCTCGACGGCGTCGCTGCCGGGGATGCGGACGCAGCGGTCGATCGCCTTTTCCACCTCCGGCGACATGCCCGTGCCTTCGCTGCCCAGCACGAAAACGGTCCGGGGCGGCAGCGGGCGGGCGCGGAGCGGATCGCCGCGGTGGCTCGACGTGCCGACGATGGTGAACCCCGCCGCCCGCAGCCGGGTGAAGTCGGCGACGGGATCGGCACAGGCGACGACGGGCACGATCTCCGCCGCCCCTTCGGCCACGCGGGCGGCGGCCGGCGACACGGCGGGCAGTTCCCCGGCCCGGCCGACGACGGCGCCGGCACCGAGGTAGGCGGCCGTGCGGAGGATCGTGCCCAGGTTGTGGGGATTCTGCACGCCGTCGAGATAGACCAGGGGCCCGGTGATCGTGCCGGCGGCGCTGGCGGCAAGCAGGCCGTCGGCGTCGAGTGGTTCGCGGGTCCGGGCGAGGATGGCGATCCCCTCGTGGTGGAGCGACCCGGCGACGCGGGCGACGCTCTCGGCCGGCACGATCTGGAACCCCTTGCGCCGGGCGGCGCACCACGCGGTGATGGCGGCGAACGCGGTTCGCGCCGCTTCGGCCACGTACACGCGCACGATCGCGTCGGGCCGGTGGGCGAAGAGTGCCTCGCAGGCGCGCCTGCCGTGGTACACGGTTTCGGCGGCGGACTGATGCCGCCGCGGCGCCTCATGCTTGCCGGGTCGGGCTTTGGCTCCGGCTCCCGCGGGACGGGCCATCGGCTGCCGCTTCTCACCTGCGGCCGCGGCGCCCCCGGCAACGGCGGGCGCGGAAGGCGTGACGGGCGTGCCCGGCATCGGCCGACCGGTAGGCCGCGGGGGCTCTTGCGCTCCCGGCCCTCGCGGCGGCCGGCGGACGTTGCGGGGGCGTTTCATACGGGAAGTGTACTTCGGGGCGGGCGCGGGAGCTTGAATCGCCCCCTCGAGCCCGCGCGTCGCGCAGCCCGCGGTCCCCGGGAGTGCCGCCGCCGGCGACTTCGCTACTTGTCATCCGCAGCCGCAGCCTTCGCGGCGTCGCGCTGTTGCTGCGCCTTGATGAGCACGAGGTTCGCGGCCTCGCGCCAGTCGGCGGGGGGCATCGTGGCCTTCGCCGCGGCGAGCTTGGCTTTCACACTCGCGAGGTCACCGGCGAACCAGGCGTCGACAGTGGGGGCGAGGCGCGAGCGGGTGGCTCGAGCGGTGAGGCGGTTCTTGTGGATCTCGGCGTTGGAGAGACCCCAGAGGCGGGCGGTGTTGTCCCAAGACGCCGTCGCGGCACACGTGCCGTCGGGGCTGAAGGCGATGGACGACAACGGTCCTTCATGCCCCGTGAGCACCGCCAGCGACTCGCATGTCTCGGAGTCCCAGAGCCGCGCTGTCTTGTCTGCAGACGCCGTCGCGACTCGCGTGCCGTCGGGGCTGAAGGCGACGGACGTCAACTCGCCTTCATGCCCCTTGAGCACCGCCAGCGACTCGCCAGTCAGAGAATCCCAGATCCGTGCGGT
>RFRL01000431.1 GCA_009924545.1 Planctomycetia bacterium
GCGGCCGATCGCCTGGGAACCGCGCCGTTCCCGGTGCCAGTCGGCCACGGCGTTGCGGACGATCGCCCGCAGGTAGCCGCGGAAGGTCGACTGGGGGTCGTAGCGGAACCTGGCCGTCTGGCGCCAGAACCGCATCAGCACCTCCTGGGCAACGTCCGCCGCATCGGCGGCCTGGAGCCCGTGCTCCCGGCACCAGCGGTGGACCGGGGCGCCGTAGACCCTGACGAAGTCATCCCAGGCCGCTGCGGGAGCCGGGCAGGCCTCGAGCCTCCCGAGGAGGCTGGCGCGGGTTTTTCCCGGGTCGTGCTGCATGAATGCGGCCACCGAACGTCGACATTCGACCGCGGAGCAGGCTTCTCGGCGGCAGCTTACCACTGATTTGTGAAATCTTCGTGCAGGCGCCGTAAGGGTCGGGCTCCCAGGGGGGAAAAAAAGGCCAGGGTGTCGATTCATCCGACTCCCGCGACCCGACTCGATGTGCCCCTCCGCGCGGGGGGAAATCGAGATTCGGTTTTTTTGGAACCGCTCCTGCAAGCACCCTCCCGTCGCGACCGACCCCGGCCGCCGACGGCAATCTGACCGGCCTGTCATCTCGGGCTCACCCTGCACGCGCAGGTGACATTCCGGGGTCTTCTGCCGGTGGTGCATCGCGTGACGACGGTCGCCCTGGCTTTCGTCCCCCGGACCCGGCCGCGCCGGGAAGGCGGCGACCGGAAGCGATCCGAGCGTCGCGTGCGCAGGTTGCCATCAGTGCCCGTGGTCCATCGCAGGTGAGCGTGCCAGCCCGCTCCCCACGAATCTGACCGTACTGGCTCAAAATCCGAACCACTCCGGATCCGAATCGCGCTTTCCGCCCCGGCGACTCGATCGTTTTCCAGCGTCAATCACCCCCTGTCACCCCTGAGATCTTTTTCCCACACCCACAGGTGAGCCGCATGAACGCCATTCTCCGCACGCTCGTGATCACGGCCCTGGCTTGCTTCGCGGCGCTTCCCGCCGCCGCCCAGACCCTCACGTTCACCAACAAGACCACGGCTGATGGCCTGGGGGACAACTCCGTGTTCGGCGTCTATGCCAACGGCAGCACGGTGTAAGCAGCGACTTTCAGCGGCCTGGGGATCTCCACTGATGGTGG
>RFRL01000432.1 GCA_009924545.1 Planctomycetia bacterium
CGTCAGGGAACCGATCACAGCAGCATCAGTTGGGGCTGAAGTCGAGTTGCTTGCCGGGAGCGATGCCGAGCGGGTTCCGCAGGAACCGTTTCCGGCAGACGTCGCACAGATCGAACCGCAGCAGCCGCGGCGATTCGTCGAGCGTGCCGGCCCCGTCCGGGCTCCCCTGCTCGAGGACGCTCTGGATCTCTTCGAGGTGATCGTCTTCGTCGCAGCAGTCTGTCGCCAGCAGGTCATCGACGGCCGGGAACACCTCGATCTTCAGCACATGGTGCACGTCGTTTTGGGGATGGATGGGACGTTTGCAGGCATCGCACGAGTAGTGAACCATGACGGCTCCGTGACGCCAATGAAGAAAAACGCCGGGAAAGACACCCTCACCACCGCGGTCGTGTCACCCGTGATCCGGTCACGGGCCCGCAATCGAGAACGCCGGCGACCGGCCGGGAAACGGACCTCGGTTCCAAATGAAAGAGAGTCTGACCGTGGCCTGCGGGGAAGGCAAGCGTCATGTCGAGGCGGCACCGGTTTGGCAGCCGTCCACTCCGCAGACTAGACTCCAGGCCGTGGTCATCGGGCAGCGGCCGGGCGGGATTGGTCGTCTGGTCGGCGGTCGTCTGGGTGGCCTGCTACCTGCACTTCCAACGTCTCCAACCAGGCTCGTTTCCAGCGGGTTAAGCCGTTCGCGCGATGTCCTCCAGGCAGAGTCTCGTCCAGAGTCTCTTCAAACACGGATGGTGCCATGAACGCGATCCACGCCGTCGGGGCGGCCCGTGTCATGCCCGCGACACTTTCTGGCACGCTCGGGCCCGGCACGCTCGGTCTCAGTGTCCTGGTGCTCAACCGGTCGTTCGTGGCGGTGCATGTCACCAACGTGCGGCGTGCCGTGACCCTGCTGTTCCGTCGCCTGGCGGAGGTCGTGCACATCGACGAGGGGCAGTTCGCCGCCCATTCGCTCGAGTCGTGGCGGGAGCTTTCGGCGATGCAGGCGGCATTCCGCACCGCGGATCAGGACTGGATCCATGCGGTCGGGTATGAGCTGCAGGCCCCGCGGGTGATCCGGCTGGTGGCCTGCGACCGGGGCCCGCGGCCCGGCATCCGGTTCAACCGCCGGAACGTCTTCGCCCG
>RFRL01000433.1 GCA_009924545.1 Planctomycetia bacterium
CAGGCCGTGTGGCCTTTGGCCACTCGAAAAGCTTCGCTTTTCACGGGAGTTGCACTCCCGGCACCTCTTCCCTGAGGTGCGGCAGGCTGTTTGTCCACAGCCTGCTAGGCTGGTCAACTGGCCTTGGCTGACGGCCTCGGTGCGGGAGCCCCACGAAGCAGCCCCTCGACGGAAATATCCTCATCGATCTCCGGCCAATGGATGCCGTACCCAGCGCCTGCAACCTGCCAGTTGGCCCGCTGTTCGGGCGTCGCGTGCAACAGCCGCGGATACCAGGCGAGCGGGGCGGAAATGGTCCGGCCATCGGCCAAGTCGACGACGACGCAATCATCCGTGCAATGCACGTTCGTCACGCGTTCACCCTGCGTCGCCATGGATAGCCTCCCACTCGTCCAAAAGCTCGTCGATGGAATCCTCGATCAACCGTTCAATCGTTCGCAACTCGTGTGCCCGAAATCCAAGGTTACTGGCGAGGGCTACCGGGGACAACCAGAACTTGCACGAGGCCGCATCTCGATCGACGTGCACGTGAGCTGGTTCGCTCATCTCGTGCGAATAGAAATAAACGCGGTAGGGACCACTTCGCAGAATCGTTGGCATCGGGCAACCCGATTGGCGGGGCTTTCAGCGGCATCACGCCGCGTTGGCAGGAAGTGTACATGCGTACCGTCCTGCGTCAAGCCCCCCGCGGGGGACCAACGTTGTCCCTCGGGGTGGTATTCTGCCCCCCATGGTTGCTGTCCTCCCTATCGCCGGCCTGGTGGCCTCCTCTTCCGCGAGAGCGGCTCAAGCCCCACGCGATCGACATCCGGGTGAACATCGACCCGGTGCACTGGTTTTTGAGTAGCCAGAGCGACACTCGCTCATCGGGAGGACGCGGCGACGGAGTTTCAGGTGCAGGGGCTGGTGATCTTCGTGCCGCCTGGGGGCGAAGCGGGACCGGACGCGGAGCCCGGCGTTCTACGAGGGGGTCTACGACTACCTGACCGACCTGGGCGTGCCGCAGGTCTAGCAGGCCGTGTGGCCTTTGGCCACTCGAAAAGCTTCGCTTTTCACGGGAGTTGCACTCCCGGCACCTCTTCCCTGAGGTGCGGCAGGCTGTTTGTCCACA
>RFRL01000434.1 GCA_009924545.1 Planctomycetia bacterium
TTGGCTGGGAAAGCGGCGGTTTTTAGAACCAGGGGGCCTGAATTCTGAACTGTGAACCGCTGGACGCGGCCTTTCCACCCAAGAAACCGTTCACGCGACCTCACACACGGAGAGCGGCTCATGCCCTAACACACCGTGCCCGAGTAGCATGGAGAGCGCACGACGACGCACGCTGACACTCGTACGAACCGAACACTTGCTCATCCCGAGAACGCCCCACATGCGTGCCGTGTGCCGGCTCGAATGCGGCTTTTGCCACGCGTATTCGAAAGCGAGCGCACTGTGCTTGGAACGGAAACCGCGCACGAAGAGCACAAGTTCCCACGGCCGTCCTGCGGTAGGGGCACTTCCACCTGCGATCTCCCCATTATGCTGCCGTAAGCGACGAAATGGATCCGGTGAGTAGCCTACGTACGTCCGGCGCGTATGGGCGCTTCGCAGCAGGTACACGTTGTGAGCCGAAGGCTCGAGTCAGAGGTCGTCGTCCTCGTCCTCGTCGACCGCTTCTTGTGCACCTGCCACATCGCGTGTGTCGCTTGGCGCTGCACGCGCATGTCGCGCGGCAGCTAGCGCGCGGGCTTCCACAGCGTTAGACGGTTGCGCGCGTACGCACTCAGCGCCGAATGAACACGATCGCGTCGGCGCGCACGTTGGCTGAGTGCATCGCCTGCACCAGCTGCAGCGTGCGTGTCGCTTGGCACCCCTCACAGCACGCGGCGACTGCGGAGCAGGTCCGACGTCCGAGTGTCGTTGACGTCTAGGACGGCGATTGGTACGTCGGATGTAGCATCATTCGAATCGTCGCCCTTTGATCTATCGGACTCCTCCACGCCACGAGCATGCTCGCTGAAGATGAAGAGTATGAAGACGCAGTGCTGTACGAGCGCCGCAGCACGGCTGTTCTGCGCAGCGCGCGCCCCGAGCTCGTCGTGCCCACACCCCGGACGAGTCGGTGCTTGACTGGAGCCCCAAATTCGAGGTTATGGCCTCGAGCATGCGCTGCGACGGGGTTGCGCGCCTCGATGAGGCAGAGCCGCGTCCCGGGTTTTCCGGCCGCTGTCTTGGGTGGTCACAGCGTTAGCCGGTTGCGCGCGTACGCACTCAGCGCCGA
>RFRL01000435.1 GCA_009924545.1 Planctomycetia bacterium
CCGCGGCCGCGGCCGCGGCCATCGTCCTCGGGGGTTGGGTGGTGGCCGACACCGTCTACGTGGCGAGCCTGACCTATGGGAGCCTGTCGCGCTACGACTCAGCGAATCCGGCAGCCACGCTGACCACGCTCCTCCCCGCGGGGACCTTGTACAGCCCTTCCGCGCTCGCGCTGGGCCCGGACGGCGGGCTCTACATCGGCGAAATCGGCAACAGCACGACCGTCTTCCCCCAGATCCGGCGGTTCGACGTGACCACCGGATCGCTGTCGCCAGAGTCGGTGTCGCTGCTCGCGGCCAACGTCGTTCCCGCGAGCATCGCCTTCAAAGGGGAGGATCTGATCGTCGGCCGCAATCCCCTCTACCAGAACACCGGTCCGGTGGTGAGGGTGAGCATCGCGCAGAGCGGCTCGTTCGGTTACACCATTTCCGACTACACCGTCGGGGGAAACCTGGCGAGCAGCCCGGGCATCGCCTTCGGCGCCGATGGCAGCCTGTACGTCTCCGACCAGACCTACAGCTTCCAGACCTTCGTCGCGAGCGGACCGGTGAAGAAGTTCGACGCCAACGGCATCTACGTCGGCGAGGTGATCGCCAATGGCGCCAGCGGACTGGCCGGACCGACGGGTCTGGCGATCAGCGGCAACACCCTCTACACCGCCAGTGTCATGAACGGCAATGTGCTCGAGACCGACCTGTCGACGTTGACCACCGGCTCCTTCGCCGCCACCGGTGCGCCCTTCGGTGCGGGTGTCCTGGCGCTGATGTCGGGTGGCCAGGTGCTGGTCGGCAGTCCGGCGGGCGACGGCGCGATCTACCGGTTCTATGCGGACGGATCGGCCGGCCCGACGTTCAACAGCGGGTTGGGGCAGATCGGTGGCATCGTCGCGGTGCCCGAACCGGGAACCGTCACGCTGGGGCTGACCGGGGCCGGTGTGGCGGCATGGTGCGCGTGGCGGCGGCGCGGTCGCGGCGGTAGACTCCCGCGACAATGACTCTCCGCCGTGGATTCACGCTCGTCGAACTGCTCGTCGTCGTCGCGATCGTCGGCGTCCTGCTCGGGTTGCTCTTGCCGGCGGTGCAGTCGGCCCGCGAGTCCGCCCGGCGGACGCA
>RFRL01000436.1 GCA_009924545.1 Planctomycetia bacterium
AATGTTCTGTTTTTACTAATTTTTCATCATTGAAATCCACAAAGCAATTCCATATCGCAGAAGAAATATTATATCCCAAGTTTCCATCCAAAATAACAACGCAAGTTGAAAAGGTACAGGTTTTGTAAAGAGAAGATTATAAAGGATTGATTCCGCAGGCTTAAAATATAGACAAGTTGAGTGACTCAAGGTAAAGATAGATTGCTAAAAAATAACTTAACAAAGAGTCACCTATGATTAGTATTACCGTACCGAGTGAGATTCGTAAAGTAGCAGACCGTTATAAAGATGTATTTTTTGAAGGTTCAAAAAATTACAATAATATTTGTGCACTTTTTTGCATGCATCTTTTCGGGTTGAAAAGTTTATCAGCAACAGCAAGAGAATTAGGTTGGAGTAAATCCGTTTCAACAATGCAAAATGGGGTACAGAGATTTTCTTCAAACCGATTTATGAGAAGGCTACGTTTTAATATTTTAAATAAAATAAAAAAAGATATAAATGAAGAAGATTATTGTTATGCAATAGATGATACTTCAAATATAAAAACTGGGAAAAAAATACATGGAATAGGCAATTGGGGAACAAGTAATAATCATATTTATACAGGGCAAAAAATATTTGTACTTACTCTCATAAATAAAAGAAAAGGTTATGCATTACCTATACACTATTTTTTCTGTGAAAAGGTAGATGGTAAAGTTCTTTTTTCAGGACATGAATTAACAGTTCAACTATTGAAAGAAATTTTTGATGAAGGTTACCCAATTCTTCCTGTAGCCTTAGATTCATGGTATGATTCTGTTGAATTAATGGAAAATCTAGATAAATTAAAAATTCCCTTTTGTATAAATGCAAAAGATAATAGAAATGTAAGACATTGTGCCTCATCAAAAGTTCCTTGGAAAAGTTGGAAAAGAGTTTTTAAAAATAAAGTAAGACATAGAGTAAAATTAACAAAAACCGAACATCAAAAGAAGCCAAGGAAAGTAAAATATATTCAAGAATGTGTAGTATATATTAAAGAAAGAAAATCAGCATTAAAAGCTATTGCAGTGTACAATAAACTAACTGACCCCTCATATTTTTCAATTTATGTTACAAATAGA
>RFRL01000437.1 GCA_009924545.1 Planctomycetia bacterium
AGCTGGCGAGCGCAAGCGGAGAGGGGAGCTCCCTGCTGCCCTCGACATTCACTAGCTTGGAGGTCAGGTTGGAGGCGATGGGGAAGTGATATTCCATCGTCGCGAAGGAAAGGGCGCTTGAGCCGAGCCGCGGTCCCGTATCGCAGAGGACCGGGACCTGGACCTTTCAGATCCGCGACAAGAAGCCAATGAGGTCACTCGGAAGCAGGCGACGCTTCTCGCGTCTGGAGATCCAAAAACAGATTCCTTTTTTGGGTTAAGGACCGACCACTGTGAACAATCCTAGGACTGTGAACACTATCTGAACCGCAAACGCCCACGGCGGACCCTCACGGCTGGCGCGCGGCCCTCTCTCAAGGGCCGGCTAGCGAGCGTCGCCGTCCGCACGCCGCCAGCGCTCGCGCACGCGTCGCCGTGCCCGCGCTTGCTGCTGGGCTCCTCCTTGTCCCCCACGAGGATGCCTACCAATGCGTCAGAACCTGTCCGGGAGCACGGGGATGGGGTGAGGCGTGGGTGGCGGGTGCGGAGCCATCAGAAATGGCTCCGCAAGTGGTGGTGGTGTGCAGCACGTGCCAGCCACGGCCCGCGGCCGGCGACGGCTGGACTATGTCAATCAGTGGGGACAAGGAGCTGCCGCACCTTGTCCGAACGTGTTGAGTGAGTTTGACCGCCGATAGGAGCCTCGTTTCGAAGCGCACGCGACAGCGTGTGTGCCATGAGTGGTTTAAAGTCGCGATGGTACCTGCACAGTTCGGGTGAGCACACGGTTGCACGTGGGCGATGAGTGGTGCACATGAGGGGTGCTCACAGGGCAAGAGTGTGAGAGATCGAGAAGGCAGCAAGCACTCCACTGCGGCCACTCCGGAAAGAGTGGACCGCGAGGCCGCCGTGTTGCCACAGGACTTCGAGGATACGGTGCATGCGAGGCAGCTGAAGGCGTTGTGCAGAAGAGTGGGGCGAAGGATGAGTCGTCAAGGTCCGGGACGCTCACCTTCAATGGGACTCACGCATCTGAACGCGGCGCGGCCGCGAGAAAAGTCGAGTGGGGTCCCGCATTGCGGGAGTTCGAAAATTTTGTCGG
>RFRL01000438.1 GCA_009924545.1 Planctomycetia bacterium
ACCGCGCCGCGCGGGGTCGAGCCGGGGAGCGTGCCCGCGGAGATCGAGGCCATCGAGGCCGACGCCCTCGCCTGCCGCACCGCGGCCGAGGCGGTGCAGGTCTACAAAATCTACCTCGCCGACAAGAACCTGCCGGTCGCCCAGCGCCGGGCCGCCGAGAAGCGGCTCGAGACCTGGCTCGAGTACGCGGAGGAGAAGCGGCGCCGGCTCGGCAAGCGCTGGGTCACGGAGGCCGAATACGAGGACATCGAGCAGGAGACGGAGCGGCTCATCACCCACAGTTTCGAACTGTGGCGGCTCAACGACCGCGATCTGTGCAAGGCCGAACTGATCCGGGCCAGCCGGCTCCATCCGGAGAGCGGCAAGGCCGACTTCATCATGGGGCTGATCTACACCCTCGTGGCCAACAACGACATCAAGGCGGCAGAGCATTTCACGGAGGTCATCAAACGCGAGCCGAACAACGCCTACGCCTACAACAACCTCGCCGTCAGCGAGGTCTTCACCCGGCGCTATGGCGCGGCGGCGCGGCATTTCAAGCGGGCGCTGGAAATCATGCCCGACCTCCAGGACGTGTGCGACAACCTCGGCGTGGCGATCGGCGCCGGGGCGACGACGACGCGCTTCCGGCTGCCCGACCGCAACGCACAGGAGATCAACGAGCTTTATCGCTGGGCGATCCACGACCTCCAACTCAAGCCTTACGACCCGCGGAAGTTCAGCCGCGGCGGCGGTGGCCCGGGCGGGCCCGGTGATCCGGCCGGGGGGGGCGCGCCGCCGGGGGGACCTCCCTCCGAAGGTGACGGCCTCGCCGATGGCGCCACGCCGGCGCCCAACGCCGTGGTCACCGTCGCGATGGACGGCCCCCAGTTCTCCGGACGTTCGGTGACCCGGCAGTCCGACGCCGACGGACGCTTCTCCGTCGGGAACATCGCCCTGGGACCCTTCACGGCGACCGTCCAAAGCGGGGCGCTCTCGGCTCGTGCCGAGGGAACGCTCGCCGCCGGCGGCTCGACCAACACGGTCACCCTCGCGCTCTTCCCGGCCGGATCGGTCCTGGGCCGCATCGTGCGGGCCGAT
>RFRL01000439.1 GCA_009924545.1 Planctomycetia bacterium
TCGAGCAACACCCGGTCGAGCAACACCCGCAGGAGAACCATCTTGAACGACTTCGTCATCCGCGTGGTGGCGAGCATCACGAACCAGTCGCAGGGTGGAAACCATGGCCGCGAGTCTACGGCCGACAGGGACAACGTTGGTCCCGGGGTAGAATCCAGGCGACAGCGGCCATTGACCTGAGACAGGAACGCCTGTACACTTCTGATTCGACACGCGGTACAGACCAAACCACGAAAGATTTAGCCATGGCGACCGCGCATTCCGCGCTCACCGATCTGCTCGACCCGCTCGGCGACTGCATGACGCCCGAGGTGGCCAGGAGGGTTGTCCAACTGCGCTCATCTGCTGATGCCAACAGCCGCATGCAGCTTCTGGCCCGAAAGTCGACCGCGGGAACGCTGACCGATGCGGAACGAGAGGAGTACGACGCCTGCGTGTCGGCGGGCACCTTCATCGCGATCCTTCAAGCCAAGGCCCGCCGGATGCTGGGCCAGAACGGAGCGGCCTGATGGACGCTCGCACTGCACACCCGCATACTCTGGTCGTCCGCACGCCGAGGAACCTGCCATGATCGTCACCCTCAAAGCTGTCGTTCACGAAGGCAAGATCGAACTCGCCGAGCCGGCGACACTCCCCGAGGGCGCAAGAGTTCTTGTGACGCTGCTGCCGGAGGATGACCGAGACTTTTGGATGGAAGCCAGCCAGAAGTCGCTCGCGGAGATCTGGGACAACCCCGAGGACGACGGGTATGCCAAACTTCTCGAGAAATGACGTCGTGCTGGTGGCTTATCCGTTTTCGGAGCGCACCGGCTCAAAGGTGCGGCCGGCCGTCATCGTGAGCGGGCCACACCGTTCGCGAGACCTGTTCGTGGTGCCGCTCACGAGCCGAGCCGACCGGCTGGTGGAAGGAGAGTTTTCGCTGGCGGAGTGGCAGAACGCCGGACTCAACATGGCATCCGTAGTCAAACGCGGACTCTTCACGGTCCATGAGTCATTCATCCTCAAGCGGGTCGGGACGCTTGGCACGATGGACACGAGGCAAATCGACGAGTCGCTTCGAACATGGCTTCACCTGTGAT
>RFRL01000440.1 GCA_009924545.1 Planctomycetia bacterium
CGGCACCCATTAAGAAAGAGAGTCGCCATGATCCCTGAACCCGATGCCCTCGACGAGGTGGGCAACTTTGTGATGGCAGAGCTTGAAAACCTGCCACTGGCGGACCTCAATCGCCTGATCCAGCGCGTGTCTGACGCTGAGGAGACCGCCCGCCACTACAAGCAGTTCCTGCAAGGCGTTCTGCACCGCCGCTTCGGTGAGCGGGCGCACCAGTTGCGCCAGGACGCTGGTAAGTCCACCGGTACGGTTCGGTTCGCTGAAGACGGGTTCACCGTTGTGGCGGACTTGCCAAAGCGGACGGAATACGACCAACGCAAGCTCAAGGAAGCCGTCGAGGCCCTGCGCAAGTGGGGCGAAAACCCCGAGGACTACGTGAGCCTCGAGGTCAAGGTCGCCGAGGCCAAGTACACAGCCTGGCCGCCAGCAGTGCGCCAACTCTTCGACCCCGCCCGTACCCTCAAAGCTGGCAAGCCCACCTACAAGCTTGAGCGCATCGTGGACGGTGCTGTGCCTGAGGCGGCGAACGACAGCCAGTTCGGGGAGGGCCGTTGATGGCTATCTCACTCGCACAACTCAACCGGGCGGGCACACCCAAGCCACCCAGGGTGCTGATTCACGGCGTTGCCGGCGTTGGTAAGACCACCTTTGCCAGCCAGGCCAACAAACCAGCAATCTACGCATTGCTGGTCTATGGCAATGATGGCGCACTCCTGACCCGCTATGTGGGCAGGAGTGTCGGGTTCTGGGACCGCATGCTCGACCACCGTCGCAACGGTCTCATGGAGGGCGAGAAAAGGCCGGCGGTGGTATCAATGCAAATTTACTGGACGGCGGACACATGTGTCTTCGCCGTCAAGCTCATGGACGTGGAGCAGGCCATCGCCGACGGCTCGAACAATGAGGCCAAGACCAATGCGCGTGACAACCGCGCTACCCACTGGAAGGCGTTTGTGCGGGTGCGTTGGGTTGTGTGTGTGTGTGTGTGTGTGTGTGTGTGTGTGTGTGTGTGTGTGTGTGTGTGTGTGTG
>RFRL01000045.1 GCA_009924545.1 Planctomycetia bacterium
CCGGGGTGGCGTGGGACGAGCACGCGGTGGCTGATGCGGTGATCGCCGCGTCGCGGTCGAGCGACCGGCAACTGGTGTCGGCCGCCGGCTTCACGCTCGGCGTCGTGGGTGGGCCGGGGGCGGCGGAGCGGCTCCTCGAACTCCAGACCGAGGCCGACGACGACGTCCGCTTCAATGCCGCCATCGGGCTGGCCCGCCTGGGACGCCCCGAGGCGTTCACCACCCTGGCGGAGATGCTCGCCCTGCCCGATGTGGAAGCCACCCCCACCGATCCGCAGGCGCTTTCGGCGCGTTACAAACGGGCGCTGGTGGTGGTCAATGCCCTGCGGGCCACTGCGTTGCTGGTCGATGCCGGTGGCTCCGGGCCGCCCGCCGACGTGGTGCGTCGCGTCGCGGCCCTCGCCGAGGATCCGGTGGGCGACGTGCGGACCGCCGCCGTGGCGCTCACGCGCAAACTCGAGCGCGTGGGCCCCGGGTCGGACCGCTGAAGTGCTGAACCGGTAACGCCCTCAGGCGTCGAGAAACTCGTCGAGCGCCTCGCGGAGCAGATCGGTGTCGGCCTCGCGGCCTGTCCAGGCCTGGAAGTCGATCGACGTGCGGTGGCAGTGGACCTCCAGACCGTCCACGAGGCAAGCGCCGGCCCGGCCCGCGGCGACAGCTACCGCTGTGGAGCCGCTCGTCACGGCCGTGTCGACGACGACCATATCGCCGCGGAGGCCGCGGAGGTCGAGCGCCGCCTTGCCTGCGAGGTCGGGCACCGCCACCACCACCACCCGCACCCGCTCGGGGATCTCGATTGGCGTGTGCCAGGGAAGCACCGCAGCCTCCGCTCGGCCCAGGGAGACGAGGTCGCCGACGAGGGCTGTGGCGCGTTCGGCGGAACGGTTGGTGACGAGGATCTCGACCGCCCCCGCCAGCGACAGTTCGAGCGCCACCGCCCGGGCCACGGCGCCGGCGCCGATCACGAGAACATGCTCGTGGGCGATGTCGGCATGCATGCGGAGGGCGGCGAGGATGCCCCGACCGTCGGTCATGTGGCCGACAAGGAGGCCATCGGGGCCGCTGTGGACGAGGCTCGCCGCGCCGGCGAAGGCGGCGGCCGGCGACACCTGGCCCACCAAAGGCAGGGCCTTGCGGCGGAGCGGGCCGGTGAGGATGCAGCCGCGGAAGCCCAGGGCCGAGACGCCCGCCAGCGCGTCCCCGAGCCGTTCCTCTGCCACCTCGAGGGACAGGAACCGCCAGTCGAGGCCGGCGGCGGCGAACGCCCGTTCGAAGAGGTACTGGGCCGGATTCCCGGCCGCCGGACAGCCCAGGAGTGAAACGACATCCTGAAGCGCGGCACTGGCAAGGGTGGCCATCGACGGTGTTCCCGGAGCACCGCCATCAAACCACGGCGGCGGCGCGTTGGGAAGGGTGGCTCTGGAGGCCGGCTCCGCTCCCCGGCCGTACGCCGGGGAGCCCGACCCCGTTCAGACCGCAAGTTGCGTCAGTTCCAGGAACCGGGGGTCGGAGCGGATGGGGTCGAAATCCCGTTCCTCCCGGGTGAGGGTCCGGTAGCTGCCCTCCCGGGAAATGGCCCGCGTGAGGTGCTCGACCGCGGCCGCCACGTCACCCGAAAGAGACAGATAGCAAGCCAGGTTGTAGTGGAGCAACGGTTCGTCGGGACTGGCGATGAGGGCCTGGCGGAGGCAGTCGATCGCCAGATCGAGCCGTCCGGTGCGCTTGTGGCACCAGCCCAGCCCGACCCAGGCCGCGATCGCCTCCCGATCCCGTTCAGCGACCTCCTGGAAGGCCTGAATCGATTCGGGGAGCCGCCCCAGGGCCCGCAACGCCTCCCCGCGAAGCGACAGGGCGAACAACGCGTCGCGAGCCGGTGACCCCAGCCGGTCGAGGCGGGCGAGGACGCTGTCGAGCAACCGCTCCACCGCCGGCGAGGCCGGCTGGTCGCCGTGGAGGAGCCGCTCGACCAACTCGATCGCTCCGGCCGACTCCTTGAGCACGAAGGCGTCGCGGATCAGTTGAACGTCGTTCATGGGATCCCACCTTGGGTCGGGACACCGGTCTGCCGAACTCGCAAGCTGTGGACAAACAGCCTGGAGCACCTCAGGGATCAGGCGCCGGGAGCGCACTTCCCTCAGAACCGAAGGTTTTCGCGCGGACAACGGCCATGGACGGATTTTGTCCACTGGCTGCCAGTGGCGCAGGATCCAAGCCCGGAAGGCAAGCCACCCAGCCTCCCGGCATTTTTATACGCCCCACCCCCCGCGAAGGATCGCCGCCTGTGCAGGATTCTTCCCGATCCGGCACGAAAAACCGGCCGATACGCCACTCTTGGGGTACGGGCGATGCCGTGTTTCCGGGAGGAATCCGATGCGACTGACGCTGCGAACGCTGCTGGCATGGTTGGACGGCGTGCTTCCGGAGGCCGACCGTGGCCCGCTCGGCGACAAGGTGGCCGCGAGCCCCGTGGCCCGCGAATTGGTGGACCGCATCAAGGCGGTCACCGCCCGGCCGCAGGTGCCGGCACCCCGGGTGGAAGGGCGCGGTCTGGCCGCCGACCCCAACACGGTCGCCCAGTACCTCGACAACACGTTGCCCACCGATCAGCTGGAGCCCTTCGAGCGCCTGTGCCTCGAATCCGACAGCCACCTGGCGGAAGTGGCCAGTTGCCACCGGATGCTGGCCGAGCTGGCGGCCGACCCGGGGGTGTTGCCGGAGTTCGACGCGGCCGGTCGGGCGCGGCTCCTGGCAGCGCTCAGGCACATCAGCTCCGCGCCCTCCCCGGCAACCGCGAGTGACGGTGTCGCCGCGGATGGCAGCCGCGCGCCGAAAACGAGGCAGACCCCGCAGGCGTACGCAGCGTCCAGGCGGCGCATCCCCTGGTTGGCCTGGGTGTCGGCGGCGGTGGCGATCCTGCTCGTGGCAGGTCTGGCCAGCCTGTTGGCGCGGTCGCTGATCAATCCACGCCGTGGCGCGCCCGTGGGAGCGCCCGTGGCGGCCGCGCCAGGGGAGCCCGGGAAGAACGTGCCGCGCGAGGCCGACACGGCTGCCGGTGACGGCTCAGGTGCCGCCGCCCTGGAGCGCACGGCTGCCCTCGAGCGGGCTGGGGCGGCTGAGCCGGCGCCAGCCGCCGTCGCGGTGGTCGCGCCCCCCGGGGAGGCGCCGGTCCAAGAACCCGCGGCCGGCCCGCTGGAAGTCGTCATCAACGTGCCGGCGGCCGGCGTGCCGGCCGCGCCGGAGGCGGGTTCCGCGCCGCCAGACGCACCGCCGGCGGCCGCTGTCGATCCGACAGCCACGCCTCCGTCGCTCCCGATCACGGTCGGCGGTGAATGGCCACTGCTGTGGCGGCAGCAGGCGGGAGCGACGGAGTGGACGGCCGGCATGCCGGGAACGGCGCTCCCGGTGGGGGCTGACCTCGTCGTGCCCCCGGGGTGCACGCCGGAGATCACGGTCGCCGACGTGGTGATCCGGCTCTTGCCGCAGTCGCGTGCGGTGATCACGGTCGCTGCCGAGGGAGTGCCCCGCCTGGAGTTGGTGTTCGGCCGGGCGCTGGTCCGCAGCAGCCGGCCCGATGCGGCGCTGGCCCTCGCCGCCGCCGGCCTCGCCGGCAGTCTCGGAGGCAGTCTTGCCGGCGGGGTGGCGGTCGAGGTGGTGCTCGTGCGAGCGCCGGGGGACGATCCGGCCTCCGTGCCGGCGCTGACCACGGGGGGGATGATTCCCGTGGCCGCCGGGGTGCTGTGGAAGCCAGCCGGGGCGCCTGGTGCCGGGGCACCGGCGGAGGTCGCGCTCGAGTCGCGCCGGGCGCTGGCCTGGGATGCGCGCGATCCCGGCGCGATCAGCGTGACCGAACCTGGTCCGCTGCCGGCGTGGGTGGCCGGCGTCGGGATCGGGGTCGGGGCCGCGGGCCGGCTGGAGCGGGCGGCGGCAGCGGCGTTCCGCGGCCGGCTGCTGGCAGGGGAGACGGCGGAGCAGGCCCTCACCGCGCTGGCAGCGTCGCGGCGCGTCGAGGAGCGGTCGATGGCGGCGGCGACGCTGGCGCTCCTCGGACGGTTCGACTCGCTCGTGGCCCTGTTGGTGGCCGATACACCGCCGCTGCTCTTGCAGAATCGGCAGTGGGAGACGGTCGAGGCGGGGAGCGTGCCTTTGGCCCTGGTGCGGGGAGCCAATGCCGCCGCGCGCCTCCGGCAGGCGATCGTCGCCCAGGCCCCGGCCGGGACGGGGGACCGCGTGTGGCGACTGGCGACGGGGTTCACACCCGAGGAGCTCGCCGCCGGCGCCGCTGACGAGCTGGTCGGCGCCCTCGACGACGACGCTCTCGTGGTCCGGCGCTACGCACTCCTGCGGCTCGTGCAGGCCACCCACCCCGCCGAAGCCGATCGCCTCCGCTATCGCCCCGACGCGCCTGCGGAGCGCCGCCGCGCCGGAGTCGAATGGTGGCAGCGTTGGCTCCGGGAGGGCCAGCCAGGACGTGCCCGCGGGCGTTGAGCAGGTCCGCGCACGGCTCCAGAGCGGTCTTCCCGGCCCTGCGCCAGGGGGCGTTTGTCGCCGCCGCGAGGCGGGTGATATGCTTTCAATGAGAAGGAAACAGGAAGGGATCATCATGCAGATCAACGTCTCGGCCCGGCATGGCCACCTCAGCCCGGCCACGCAATCGAAGATCACGGCGAAGGTGTCGCGGTTGAAGCGGTACTTCGACCGCCTTACGGCTCTCAACGTCACTGTCGATCTGCAGAATTCGAATCTCCCCGGGGTGGAGATCGTGGCGTCTGCCGAGCACTTCCACGACATGGTCAGCCATGAGGTGGCGGCACAGTTGTGGCGGAGTGTCGACGGGGCGACACAGAAGCTGGAGCAGCAACTGCGCAAGCACAAAGAGAAGGTTCGCGACCACAAGCACGCCCAGTCCTCGCGGCAGTCGTGAGCACCGGGCACGGTTCCACTCAGCCTCTTCCAACCGTGCCCCGGACCGCCGCGCCGACCGCCCACCGACCACGGAAGCGTCCCGCATGAAGTTCTCCGATTTCGTCGCCGTCGACGCCATCCGTTCCGACGTGGAGGCCACCACCAAGGAGGCGGTGATCCGGGAGATGGCGACGGCGCTTGTCGATGCCGGCCGGATCGGCGCCGGCGACCTGGAGGGGATCGTGCGGGCGATCCTCAAGCGTGAAGACCTGGGCAGCACGGGGATCGGCCGTGGCGTGGCCGTGCCGCACACGAAGCATCCCAGCGTGACCAAGCTCGTCGGCACGGTCGCGGTCAGCCACGAGGGGATTGATTTCGACAGTCTCGACGGGGATCCGGTGCAGTTGATTTTCCTCCTCGTCTCGCCGCCGGATCGTCCCGGGGATCATCTCCGGGCGCTCGAGAACATCTCCCGGCAGCTGCGCGACGACGCCTTCTGCAGGGAGTTGAAGGCGGCACGGGCACCGGCCGAGATCCAGCATCTGCTGGAGGCGGCCGACAGCCATGGCTTCGTGTCATGAAATCGCGGGAATGCGGCGCCGCCCCGGACCGGGCGGGCGGTCAGGTTCCGCCGCCGCGGCACGGCAGGCTGGACGGAACGGGGCAGGAACAGGCGGGACAGGGACAGGGCGGGGAAAGTGGATCCGGGGCGATGGTCGAGCAGACGGTATCGCGGGAGTTCGTCGTCGGGATGGCGAAAGGGTTGCACCTCCGTCCGGCCGACATGCTCGCCCGCGAGGCCCGGCGATGGCGGTCGCGGGTGGAGGTGATCGCCAACAGCCAGCGGGTGGACGGCAAGAGCATCCTCGACGTGATGACGCTGGCGGCCGAGGCGGGAGCTCGGGTGGCAATCGAGGTCACCGGCCCCGATGCCCGGCAGGCATTGGACGCGATCGGCGAACTGTTCCAGAGAAATTTTGATGAGACGGGCGGTGGCGAGGAGCCAGCGGGCGACGAATCGCCCGCCGCCGACACCGCGTAGCACGATTCGATCAACACGACACACCACAGGAGCCGCAACGAACGCCTGGCGCGAGTCGTCTGGAGCCGTGTCCGTCGCCTGACCGCGCCCCGCTCGTGCGGTTGGCCGACGGGATCGCGACGGGGTTCCGGCCGATGCCGCTGCCGGCGGACGCGATGCGCCCATGTTGAAACTCCAGGGCATCGCCGTTTCACCCGGCGTCACCATCGGTGAAGCGCTCGTCCTCGACAGCGAGGGCTTCCGTATCCCGCGCCGCTTCGTGGCGCGCAGCGCCGTCGACACCGAACTGGAGCGGCTCTCCCGTGCGGTGGCCGACACAGCGGCCGAGATCGAGCGCAACCGCGACGCCATCCGGGCCGAACTGGGGGACCAGTACGCGGCCATCTTCGCCGCCCATCTGGCGATGCTCCACGATCCACGCCTCCAGGAAGAGCTCGTCAGCGCCGTCCGCGACCGCAACTTCTGGCCGGAGTACGCCGTCAGCCGCACGCTGCGGCGCTACGCCAAGGTCTTCCAGAGCCTCGACAACCACATTGCCCAGCGTGCCCACGACATCTACGACATCGAGAAGAGCCTGCTGCGCAACCTCCTCGGCCAGCGGCGGGAGACGCTGGCGGCGATCTCGCAGCCGGTGATCGTGCTGGCCCACAACCTGACCCCCAGCGAAACGGCCAATCTCGACCGGCGCTTCGTGCAGGGCTTCGCCACGGAGTTGGGGGGGCCCGGGAGCCACACGGCGATCGTTGCCGAGGGGTTGGAGATCCCCGCCGTGGTCGGGCTCGGTCCGTTCCTCGCCGACGTGTCGGGTGGCGAGCCGGTGATCCTCGACGGCAACCAGGGGTTGGTGATCCTCCAGCCCGACGAGGAAACCATCGCCCGCTACCGTTTGGAGGTGGAGGCCGCGCGCACCGTCGCGGCGAAGCTCGACACGCTCCGCGACCTGCCCGCCGAGACGCTCGACGGCGTGCGGATCCACATCACCGGCAACATCGAGTTCCCCAACGAGGCCGAGCAGTGCCTGTCGCGGGGATGTGACGGGATCGGTTTGTACCGCACCGAATTCCTCTACCTCACCAGCCGCCGCGAGCCCACCGAGGAAGATCATTTCGCCGCCTACGCGGAGGTGGCCCGGATCATGGCGGGCAAGCCGGTGGTGATCCGGACACTCGACCTTGGCGCCGACAAGCTGCGGACCGAGTCGACGCCAGAGGAGGAACGCAATCCGTGCCTGGGGCTGCGCAGCATCCGCCTTTCGCTCCGGCAGTTGCCCATGTTCCGCACGCAGCTCCGGGCGATCCTCCGGGCCAGCACCCTCGGTGACGTGCGCGTGTTGTTTCCGTTGGTGTCGACGATCGTGGAGTTGCGGCAGGCGCGGATGGTGCTGGCCGACGTGATGGAGGATCTCGCCGAGCACGGGATCGCCTTCAACCGCAACCTGCCGGTGGGGATCATGGTGGAGACACCCGCGGCGGTGATGATGCTCGACGTGTTCATCCGCGAGGTGGACTTCATCTCGATGGGCACCAACGACCTGATCCAGTACACGCTGGCGGTCGATCGGGGCAACAAGGAGGTGGCCGACCTGTACAACGCGTGCGATCCGGCCGTGTTGCGCTTGCTGCAACGGTCGTTCGACGTCGCCCGCGGGGCCGGGGTGCCGGCCAATGTCTGTGGACAGATGAGCGGCAGCGTGATGTACACGCAGCTGCTTCTGGGATTGGGCCTGCGGCACCTGAGCGTGCCAGCCAGCGCCATTCCGGAGGTCAAGCAGGTGTGCCGAAGTGTTTCGGTCGCCGAATGCCGCGGGATCGCCGAACGGGCCCTGCAGATGGAGGGGGCACGCGAGGTGAAGGCCTTTTTGAGCGACCAGATGCGTCGCCGGCGCGCCGGTGCGGGAGTGTCGTAGGCGTCGCGGCCGCCCCGAGCGGCCCGCCGTCGTGCCCTGCCCGGGTGCCGAGGAAGAAAGCACGGAGAGTCATGAAACAGGAAATGCTGATCAACGTCTCGCAGCAGGAGGAGTGCCGCATCGCCATCATGGAGGATGGGGTGCTGGAGGAGCTGTATGTCGAGCGCACCAGCCAGGACAACCACGTCGGCAACATTTACAAGGGTCGGATCGTCAACATCGAGCCGTCGATCCAGGCTGCGTTCGTCGATTTCGGCGTGGGGCGCAACGGGTTCCTCCACATCTCCGACGTCGAGCCGCAGTACTACCGGCAGGGTGGACTCGATCCCGACAAGGCCTTCGATCTCGCCGACGGGCGCGATGCCGGCGCGAAGGCGGGCGCCGAGGGGGGGCACCCCGGCGAGGGCGACGCCGACGCCGACGGGCGCTCGCGGCTGGCCACGCGGCGCAAGCCCCGGCTCGGCGACCGGCCCCGCGTCAAGCCGCCGATCCAGGACATCCTCCGTCGCGGCGACGAGGTGCTCGTCCAAGTGATCAAGGAGGGCTTCGGCACCAAGGGGCCGACGCTCTCGACGTATATCTCGATCCCGGGCCGGTATCTCGTCCTCATGCCGCCGCTGGGGCGGGTGGGGATCTCCAAGAAGATCGACGACGAGCGCGACCGGCGCGAGCTCCGCGACATCATGCTCGACCTCAAGCCGCCCAAGGGGGTGGGCTTCGTGGTGCGCACGGCGGGTACCGAGCGGACGAAGTCGGAGATGGCCCGTGACATGGCCTATCTCCTCCGCCTGTGGAAGAGCATCGTGCGCCGGATGCGGAAGTACTCCGCGCCGATCGACATCTACCAGGAAAGCGACATGATCATCCGCACCATCCGTGACATGTTCACGGAAGACGTGGGGCGGATCCTCATCGATGAGCCGGCGGCCTACGAGCGGGCCCGCGAGTTCCTCGAGCTGGTGATGCCGAAATACGCCCCGCGGCTCCAGTTTTACGATGGCAAGGAGCCCCTCTTCCATCGCTACGGGCTGGAAGACGAGATCGGCCGTATCCACCAGCGAAAGGTACCGCTCAAGGGAGGAGGGTCGATCGTCATCGACCAGACCGAGGCCCTGGTGGCGATCGACGTCAACTCCGGCTCGTTCCGTACCGAGAAGAGCGCCGAGGAAAACGCTTACCAGATGAACCTCATCGCCGCCAAGGAGATCGCCCGGCAACTGCGCCTCCGCGACCTCGGCGGCGTGATCGTCAACGACTTCATCGACATGCGCAAGGAAAAGTACCGGCGCGGCGTGGAGAAGGCGCTCCACGACGCGATGAAACGCGACCGGGCGCGGACGAAGATCCTGCGCACCAGCCCCTTCGGCCTGGTGGAGATGACGCGGCAGCGGATCCGCCCTTCGCTGCGCAAAAGTATCTTCCGCGACTGCCCCACCTGCACCGGCACCGGGATGGTGAAGACGGCGGAGAGCATGGCGATCGAAGTGATGCGGACGCTGCAACTGGCCGCCACACGCACCGATATCGCCCGGCTCAACGTGACCGTCCATGACGAGGTGGCCACGTGGATCAACAACCGCAAACGCCGCGAGGTGGCGCAGTTCGAGGATGCGGTCCACGTGCAACTCCACGTGGTGGGCAAGGAGAGCGCGTCGCCGGAGCACCTGGTGTTCGAGGCGTGGGACTCGGCCGGGCGGACGGTGCGGTTCCCGTGACAACGCGGTCGGAGCCGGGGTGGTCTGGTGACCGTCCTGCTGTGGTCTGGAGACGTGCTGCTACGCGACATGTCGAAAGGTGTCGAAGGAGCGGAATTCCCCGGAGGAGACGACGCGATGGGGCAACGCGGTGCAGCAGGCGCGGTGCGGGTCATGGGTTTGATGCTGGCCATGGCGTCTCACGGCGCGGTGGCGCAGCGCCCGGAGGCGTTGCCTTTGGCCGACGTTCCCCTGGGGCGGGTGGGCCGGCAGGCGGATGAGTCGGTGATCACCCCGGGCGACCAAGTGCTCACTCCGCTGGGGAAGCAGGTGCCCCTCGAAGGACTCCGGCCCCAGTCGCTGGCCCTTTCGCCCGACGGTCGCCTTCTCGTGACGGCCGGGAAAACGCCGGAGCTGGTGGTCATCGACCCGGCCACGGGCACGGTGCGCGCCCAGGTGGTGCCTGCCGCCGATGATGCCGAGGTGACCGCTGCGGCGGGAGATTCTGTGCGGAATCTGGTCCCTGATCGCAAGTCCCTCATGAGCCTCACCGGCCTGGTATTCGCTCCCGACGGAACGCGGTTGTTCATGAGCAACGTGCAGGGCTCGGTGAAGGTGTTCACGATCGCTGACGACACGGTGACGCCGGCGGGCGGGTTTCCGCTGCCTCCGGCCGCGGCCCCGCAGCGGGCCGCGGAGATCCCCTGCGGCCTGGCGGTGTCGGCCGACGGCAGCCGGCTCTACGTGTGTGGCAACCTCTCCAACCGGTTGCTCGAGCTGGATGCCGCCAGCGGGCGGCTCCTCCGCGCGTTCGATGTCGGCGTGGCCCCGTTCGATGTCGTCCTCGCCGGTGGCCGGGCCTACGTCAGCAACCTCGGCGGCCGGCGGCCGGGGAGCGACGACCTCACCGGACCGGCGGGCCGCGGCACGCGGGTGCGCGTCGATCCGGTACGCCACATCGCCAGCGAGGGCACGGTGAGCCGCATCGATCTGGCCGACGGGACCGGCACGGAGATCGCCGTGGGGCTGCAACCGTCGGGCTTGGCGGTGGCCCCCGGCGGGCGGATGGTGGTGTGCGCCAACGCCGGGTCCGACACGCTGTCGCTGATCGATGACGCCTCGGGGCGCGTGGTGGAGACCGTGTGGACCAAGCGCACGCCGGCCGACCTGTTCGGCGCCCAGCCGGCGGCCCTCGCCTTCGCTCCCGACGGGGAGCGCCTGTACGTGGCCAACGCCGCGCAGAACGCGATCGCGGTCCTGCAATGGGAGCCGGAGGCGCGCGGCGAGACCCGGTTGGTGGGGCTGATCCCGGTGGGCTGGCATCCGGCGGGCGTCGTCGTCGATGTCTCCCGCGGGCAGCTCGCCGTGGCCAACATGCGCGGGCTGCCCGACAAGCCGCGCCGGCAGGCCGGGGGCGGGGAGGGATTCAATTCCCACCAGCACGCCGGCAGTGTGTCGCTCGTGCCGCTGCCCGACGGCGACCTGCTGGCGGCCTGCTCGGAGCGCACCGCCCGCAACCTCCGCGCCGGCCGCATCGCCGCCAGCCGGTTGCCCGCCCGGGAGGGCGTGCCGGCGCGCGCCATCCCCGAGCGCGTCGGGGAGGCGAGCCTCATCGAGCATGTGGTCTATGTGATCAAGGAGAACCGCACCTACGACCAGGTGTTGGGCGATGTGCCGCAGGGCCGTGGCCTCCCGGAGCTGTGCATCTTCGGCGAACGGGTCACCCCCAACCAACACGCTCTCGCCCGCCGCTGGGTGCTCCTCGACAACACCTATTGCTGCGGAATCCTCTCCGCCGACGGCCACAACTGGAGCACCTCGGCATTGGCCAACGACTACCTGCAGCGGAGCTTCGCCGGCTTTCCGCGGAGCTATCCCGACGGCATGGAGGACGCCGATGCCGACGCGCTGGCGTGGTCATCGGCGGGATTCATCTGGGACGCCTGCCGGCGCGGGGGCAAGTCGCTGCGCAACTACGGTGAATTCATGATGCCGCGTGTGGCCTGGCGCGACGCTGCCAAGGCTGGACAGCCCGACTTCCGCGCCTGCTACGCCGCCTGGAAGGCGGGCGGGGGCGACGTGGTCTTCGCCTCGGAGCCCGCCATCGAGTCACTCCGCGACGTCTCCGCCACCGACACCGTGGGGTGGAACATGAGCGTGCCCGACCAGTTTCGCGCCGACCGCGTGCTGGCGGAACTGGCGGAGTACGAGGCCCGGGGGCATTATCCCCACCTCGTCATCATCTGCCTTCCCCAGGACCACACCAGCGGCACGGCGCGGAATTGCCCCACGCCCGCGGCTTGCATGGCCGACAACGACCTGGCCTTCGGGCGGATCGTGGCCGGCCTGTCGCGGAGCCGGTTCTGGCCGAAGATGGCGGTGTTTGCCATCGAGGACGATCCGCAGGCGGGCTGGGACCACGTCAGCGGCTACCGCACCACCGCCTACATCGCCAGCCCCTACGCGCGGCGCGGTGCCACGGTCAGCACCCACTACAACACCACGAGCATCTTGCGGACGATCGGGCAGATCCTCGGGCTGCCACCGATGAACCAGTTCGACGCCGCCGCCACGCCGATGTTCGACTGCTTCACCGATGAGCCCGATCTCGAGCCGTTCACCGTCCTGCCGGCCAACGTGCCGCTCGACCAGATGAACGGCGACCCGCAGTCACTCCGCGATCCGCTTCTCCGCGACCATGCCGTGGCCAGCGCCGCGATCGATTTTTCCGCCGTCGACCGGGCCCCGGAGGACCTCCTCAACCGGATCCTGTGGCACGCGGTGAAAGGCAGTGCCGAGCCCTATCCGGAGTGGGCGACGGCGGCGGCGGTCGACCCCGACGGCGACGACTGACCCCCGGTCGGGATCGCGGACGGGCCTTCCGCCCGCGGTCCAGCCGCCCGGACTCGACCGGTCGCCCCGGGCACGATACGATCCGGGACTGCCCGGCTGGCGGCCAGAGTCGTCGGCCGGAGCCGCGCTCCATCGCCCCGAACTCCGTCACGTGCCCGGGACCCACGCCATGGCCAAGCACAGCGCACCTGCTCCCTCGTCTGCCGCCGGGATGACCGGTTCCGGCCACCACTACGCCATCGTCGCCGACGGGGGCCGTCAGTACCGCGTCATGGAAGGGCAGGAGTTGGAGATCGATTTCCGCCATCTCCCGGCTGGCAGCGAACTGCTGTTCGAGGAGGTGTTGGCGGTGAGCCACGGCGGGAAGCTCACCATCGGCAAGCCGCTGGTGAAGGGGGCCACCGTGAAGGCCGAGGTACTCGGCGCCGAGCAGGGCAAGAAGCTCTATGTGCAGAAGTTCGCCCGGCGGAAGAACTACCGCCGGCGCACAGGCCACCGCGCACTGTCGACGAAGGTGCGCATCGCGTCGATCTCGGCCTGAGGATCCCCTCCGGGTGGCCGGGTGTTTTCCCCGTCAGCCGAGAATGCCCGCCAACGGGCCGCCGCGGCGGCACAGGGCGTCGATGCGCACGCCCACCTCCGCGTCTTCCTCGACCGGCGGCGCGTGGTGCGGCTTGAGCCGGGCGTCGATCACCAGGGGGCCACGGCAGCCCCAGTGCTTGTGGCGCACCCCCGCCTCCACGCCGTGGACGTCGGCGGCCGGATTCGAGCGGGTGAACGTCACCCACAGGAAGTTGTCGAGACTCGCGGCGGCGAAGTCGGGGTCGTCGACGACCACTACCAGGGGCCATGGCCGCAGCGGGTGGTCGGAGCCGATGGCCGCCGTGAGGCGGTCGATGTCGGCGCCCCAGTCGGCGGCGGCACAGCGCTTCCAGATCGACTCCTCGTCGGGGGCCGCGAGCACCGGCCGCGGTTCGACCGCGGGGCCGGCCAGCGCCACGATCCCCGGCCGGCAGACCCGCGGGGTGGAGAATCCCGGCGGCAGCGGCACGGCGGCGGGCAGTTCCCGCGGCAGCGCGCGCACGGCCGGGCCGCGGCCGGCGACGACCAGCTTGCTACCGGCGTTGAACCCGCTGCCGGAGTAATCGAGCGTGTCGATCGTGGTTTCGGTGTGGAAGTGGCAGTCGCGCCGCCAATCGACACGTTCGAGCAGGTGGTGGAGGAAGGCCGGCACGTCGTGGGCGTCGAGGCCGGGGGCGTCGAGCCCGTTGACGACGAGGAGGTATTTGGCGAGCGACAACTGCCCCTGACCGAGGATCGCCGCCGCCTGCGTGAGCAGCTCGGCGGGGCGGTCGCTGCGGCGCCACGGGAGGTAGCGCTCGCTGCCCACCGCCAACAACAGCGGGTGGACGCCGGCGGCATCGACCGCGTGCACGCTCGTCACCCCCGGTAGCACGGTGGGGATGATCGGGCCGGTGAGCTCGTGCACCAGCCACCCGAAGAGGGTGTCTTCCTGCGGCGGCCGCCCCACGACCGTGGCCGGCCAGATCGCCCCCGGGCGGTGCCACACATGGTCGACGTGGAGGACGGGGAACTCGTGCTGCCTTGCGTAGTAGCCGAGATGGTCGCCGAAGGGGCCCTCCGGCTTGGTGCCGGGGAGGATCGTCCCCTCGATGGCGAAGTCGGCATCGGCATACACCGCCGGGCGCCCCGGCCGCCGCACCATGGGGATGCGGTGCCCCGCCAGGGCGCCGGCGAAGGTCAGTTCCGAGAGCCCCTCGGGGAGCGGCATCATCGCCGCCACTGCCAGCGCCGGCGCCCCGCCCACCGTGATCACCACGCGCAGGCTCTCCCCGCGGTCGAGCGCGCGGCGGTGGTGGATGCCGATGCCGCGGTGGAGTTGGTAGTGCAGCCCCACCTCGTGATGCGGATCGTAGGCGTTGCCCGCCAGTTGCACGCGGTACATGCCCAGGTTCGAGTGCCGCGTGCCGGGCGCGGCGGGGTCTTCGGTGTAGACCGCCGGCAGCGTGATGAAGGGTCCGCCGTCGCCGGGCCACGACACCACCTGGGGGAGCCTGTCGAGGGGGATCGCGTGGCCGAGCGCCGGCCCGTGGCCCACGCTCCGGGGGAGCATGGTGAGGGCATCGAGCGGCGCCCGCCAGTAGCGCCACGGGCGCTGGAGGGCCGCCTGCGGGTCGATCTTCAGTTCCACCAGGCGCCGGACGCGGTCGAGGGTGTCGGCGAAGATCCGCTCCACGCGCCGGCGGGTGCCGTACAAGTTGACCAGGATCGGGAACGCCGTGTCGCGCGGATGGCGGAACAGCACGGCCGGGCCGCCGGCCCGGAAGAGGCGCCGCTGGATCGCCGCGATCTCCAACCGGGGATCGACGGGATGGTCGACGACGACGAGTTCCCCCGCGGCCTCCAGGGCCCGGACGCAGTCCTGGAGTGAGCGGAATCCCATCACGGGCCCCGAATCGGCAACGCAGTTGGCAGCGCAGTCGGCAGCGCGGGCCGGTACACTTCTGTGCTTCTGTTATAGACCGTCCGGCCGCGGCGGCCGCGGTGAGCCTGTGGAGAGGCCCGATGGTGCGCGTGACGAGTACCTACGAAGGTGGGCTGCGGTGCCGGGCGGTCCACGGTCCGTCCGGTGGCGTGCTGGTCACCGACGCGCCGGTCGACAACCATGGCCGGGGGGAGAGTTTCTCACCCACCGATCTGGTGGCGACGGCGCTGGGCACCTGCATGATGACGATCATGGGGATCGCGGCCGACCGTCACGGCATCGACCTCACCGGGCTGACGGCGGAGACGACCAAAGAGATGTCGGCCGACCCCCCGCGGCGCATCGCCGGACTGCGCACGCGGATCACCGTGCCCCTGCCCCCCGACCACCCGCAGCGCCCGCTCCTCGAGCAGGCGGCGCTCGGCTGCCCGGTGCACCGCAGCCTCGCCACCGGGATCGATGCCGCGGTGGAGTTCGTCTGGCGGGGCTGACCCCGCCCGGTCCCCGTGCCGCGCGTGACGCCATGGACGACGCCGACCCCTCCGCTTCCGATGCGATCGCCGTGTGGCTGGCGCGGGCCCGGCGCGGCGACGGGGCCGCCCGCGAGCAACTCTTCGCCGCCTGCCGCGGTTACGTCGCCACCGTGGCCCGCTGCCACCTGCAGCGCGGTCTGGTGCGGCGCGTCGATGCCTCCGACATCGTCCAGCAGTCGTTGCTCGAGGCCCATCGCGGGTTCGACCGTTTCGCCGGAGAGTCACCCGCCCAGTGGTTGGCGTGGCTGCGCGGCATCGCCACCCACAACGCCCTCGACGCCGCCCGGGCCCATCGCGTGGTGGCGCGGCGCGATGCCGGCCGCGAGCAGCCGCTCGACGGCAGGTCCGGCGCGGCGGCCTTCGGCCCGGTCACCGATTCGCGCTCCTCGCCGAGCCAGCGGCTCCTGCGCTGGGAACGCGAGCTGGAGCTGGCCGCGGCCATCGACCAGCTCCCCGACGACCAGCGACGCGTGGTCGAACTGCGCAACATCGAGCGGCTCCCCTTCGAGGAGGTGGCCCGGCGCATGGACCGCTCGGCCGGTGCCTGCCGGATGCTGTGGATGCGCGCCCTGGAGAATCTCCGCGACCGGCTCCCGGCCTCCGGAGGCCCGCCGTGACCGACGAGTGGGCGCCGCCAGCCGTAGCCTCCCGGGACGACCCCGACCCGGAGCTCCTCGACCGCTACCTCGCCGCCCTCCAGGTGGGCGATGCCCGGGAGCGGGACCGGCTGCGCGGGGAGCATCCGGCGCTCTCCCGTTGGGACGACTGCCTTGGCGACCTCGATCTCTTGGCCTCGGGGCTGGAGGAGGGGGGAGCGGACACTGCGGCGGCCGTGCCCGTTGGCACCCGTTTCGGCCCGTACGAGATCCTGGCGGAGATCGGCCGGGGGGGGATGGGGGTGGTCTACCGGGCACGGCAGGTGGGCCTGGGGCGCGACGTGGCCCTGAAGATCCTCGCTGCCGGCAGCCAGGCCACCGCCGAGCAGCGGCGCCGGTTCCTCGCCGAGGCGCGGATGGCGGCGCGCATCCGCCATCCCCGGATCGTGGTCATCCACGATGCCGGCGAGCACGAGGGTCAGCTCTACTACTGCATGGACCTGGTGGAGGGCGAGGACCTGGCGTCGCGCCTGGCGCGGGGCCCGCTGCCGCTCGGGGAGGGAGTGCGGCTCGTGGTCGAGGTGGCCCGCGCGGTCGAGCATCTCCACGCCGCCGGACTCCTGCACCGCGACCTCAAGCCACGGAACATCCTCCTCGACGGCGCCGGGGCACCGTTCATCACCGACTTCGGCCTTGCCCGCGACGACACCGCCGAGGGGGATCCCACCGCCACCGGCACGGTGCTCGGCACCCCGGCCTACATGGCGCCTGAACAGGCGGGGGGGGGTGGGCCGGTCGATGCCCGCTGCGACGTCTATGCGCTGGGCGCGGTGCTCTACGAGGTGCTCGCGGGCCGGCCGCCGTTCGGCGGGCGGACGCGGCTGGCCACGCTTCTCCAGGTCCTCGAACGCGATGCCTTGTCGCCACGGCGGTGGAATCGAACGGTGCCGCGCGACGTGGCCGGGCTCTGCCTGCGAGCGCTCGACAAGAACCCCGCCCGGCGCCCCCGCTCGGCTGCCGCACTCGCCGACGACCTCGAGGCCTGGCTCGGTGGTGAGCGGCTCCCGGCCGCCGGGGCCGACGCCTGGCACCGGCTGGTGCGCGTGGTGCGGCGTCACCCGGCCGCCGGCTTCCGGCTCATCGGCATCGTCGGCACCGCCGCCGCGATCGTGGGCCGCTGCCTCACCGACCCGGGGATGGTCGGGTATTACCTGCCGGTGCTCGTCGGACTGGGCGCGTGGGGCGGCCTGGCGCTGGTGTGGGAATGGTTGGGCAACGGCCGGGCCGACGGGACGACGGTGTCGCGCTTGTTCACCCTCACCGACACGGTGATGGTGAGCGGGTTGTTGTGGCTGGTGGACGGCGCCGAGGGACCGCTCGTGGCGGTCTATCCGGTGCTCGTGGCGGCGGCGGGCGTGTGGCTCGAACCGGGGGTGGTGCGCCTCGTGGCGGGCGTGTCGCTGGGCGGCTACCTGGCGGTGCTCATGGCCCGGCCGGCGGACGTGGCCTGGCACGTGGTGGCCATCGTCGCCGTCCTCATCTTGTGCGCGGCCGGAATCACCATCCTGCAGGTCGGGCGCGTCCGGCTCTGGAATCGCTGACCCCGCGGGGAAATCCCATGGCCGATCTGTTCACCGCCTCCCGGGCCGCCAACCGGGCCCGGGTCGTGCCCCTGGCGGCACGGATGCGCCCCCGCCGGCTGGCCGACTACGTCGGGCAGGAGCACGTCATCGGACCGGGACGGCTCCTGCGGCGGCTGATCGAGGCCGATCGCCTCGGCTCGGTGATCCTCCATGGTCCCCCGGGCGTGGGGAAAACGACCCTCGCCGAAATCGTCGCCGGGGAGACGCGGCGCCGGTTCGTCGAGCTCTCCGCCACGGCGGCGGGGGTGAAGGAGGTGCGCGAGGTGCTCGACGCGGCGCGGCGGCGGCTGGAAGACGACGGCGAGCGCACGTGCCTGTTCATCGACGAGATCCACCGGTTCAACAAGGCCCAGCAGGACGTGCTCCTGCCCGACGTGGAGCAGGGAGTGGTGGCCCTGGTGGGGGCGACGACGCAGAACCCGTACTTCGCCCTCACCACGGCGCTGGTGAGCCGCAGCCGCCTGTTCGCCCTCGAGCCCCTCACCCCCGCCGACATCCGCACGATCGTCCGCCGCGCCGTGGCCGACCGTGACCACGGCCTCGGCGCCGAGGCGATCACCCTCACCGACGAGGCGCTCGACCATCTGGTCGCCACGGCCGACGGCGATGCCCGGCGCGCCCTGGGCGCGCTGGAGGTGGGTGTGCTCTCCGAGCCAACGCGGCCGCTGGTGTTCGGGGTCGAGTTGGCGCGCGAGAGCGTGCAGCGCAAGGTGGTGGCCTACGACGCCGGTGACACGCACTACGACTGCGCCAGCGCTCTCATCAAGAGCATCCGCGGCAGCGACCCCGACGCCGGGCTCTACTGGCTGGCGCGGATGCTCGAAGGGGGCGAAGACGTGCGTTTCCTCGCCCGCCGGCTCGTGATCCTCGCCAGCGAGGACGTGGGCAACGCCGATCCGCGCGCCCTGGTGGTGGCGGTGGCCGCGATGCAGGCCACCGAGTTCGTCGGGCTGCCGGAGTGCCAGCTCACGCTCGCCCAGGCGGTGACCTACCTGGCGGTGGCCCCCAAGAGCAACGCCTGCACGACGGCGATCGCCGCCGCCAGGCACGACGTGCGCGAGCAGGCGGTGATCCCCGTGCCGCGCCATTTGCGCGACGGTCATTCCGCCTCGGCCAGAGCCCTCGGCCGCGGGGCGGGCTACCGCTATTCGCAGGACGAACCCGACGCGATCGCCGCCCAGGAGTATCTGGGGGTCGAGAAGCGCTACTACGAGCCCACCGACCGCGGCGAGGAGAAAAGGATCGGCGAGCGCCTGGTGGAGATCCGCCGCCGGCTCAGCGGGGACGACGGTTTGAACAAGGCGAGTGGAGCGGGCGGTGAGCGGTCGGGACGAACCGGGTGAGGCAACCGATGCGGGCAGTGGTGCAGCGGGTCAGCGAGGCCGACGTGACGATCGCCGGGACCACGGTGGCGGCCATCGGCCCCGGGCTCCTCGTGCTGGTCGGGGTGGCGGTGGGCGACACGGTGGAGGACGTGGAGTGGCTGGCCGGAAAAATCCTCCGCCTGCGCGTCTTTCCCGACGACGCCGGACTGATGAACCGCGCGGTGGCAGACAGCGGCGGCGGCGTGTTGGTGGTCAGCCAGTTCACGCTCCACGCCAGCACCGCCAAGGGGAACCGGCCGAGTTTCCTTGGCGCCGCCCGCCCGGAGGAGGCGGTGCCGCTGTACGAGCGGTTCCTTGCCGAGCTCGAACGGCAGATCGGTCGCCCGGTGCCGCGGGGGCGGTTCGGGGCCGACATGCAGGTGCGGCTGGTCAACGACGGGCCGGTCACCATCCCCATCGATTCCCGGCGGCGGGAATGAGCGCGGTTGGAAATCGGGTTTTTCCGCAGATAATGCCTGGCGGGACACGGGCCCGGGGCTGCTGCTAAACTCCGGGCTTCGCGCTCGTGGTGGCTGTAGCTCAGTTGGTTAGAGCACTAGATTGTGATTCTAGGGGTCGCGGGTTCGAGTCCCGTCAGCCACCCTCTTTCTTCTCTCTCCCGGGTCGCACTGGTACCGGGGCCTCAGCCCCACTCACAGGAGATTCCCCGATGGCCGAGCGTCGTTCCCCGTCCGCTTCCTCGCGTCGCGATTTTCTTGCCGCCGGTGCCGCTGGCGCCGGCTCGATCGCGGGCATCGCCGGTGGCGTGTGGATCGCCCCTGAACTGCAGGCCGAGGACAAGCCGGCCACGAGCGCCAACTCCGAGATCCGCTTCGCCTGCATCGGCATCGGCGGCAAGGGGCAGAGCGACTCCGCCGACGCCGGCCGCAACGGCAAGGTCGTGGCGGTCGCCGACGTCGATTCCAACCAACTGAAGCGGGGCGAGAAGGCCTTCGAAGGGGCGAAGACCTTCCAGGACTACCGGAAGATGCTCGACGAGATGGGCAAGGAGGTCGATGCCGTCACCGTCAGCACCCCCGACCACACCCACTTCGCCGCCGCCATGATGGCGCTGGGCATGGGCAAGCACTGCTTCTGCCAGAAGCCGCTCACCCGGGCGATCTCCGAGGCCCGGCTGATGGGAGAGCTCGCCCGGGCCAAGAAGCTGGCCACCCAGATGGGCAACCAGGGCACCGCGGAGAACTCCCTGCGGAAGGCGGCCGCGTTCATCAAGTCGGGCGGCCTGGGAACCGTCAAGGAGCTCCACGTCTGGACCAACCGACCGGTGTGGCCCCAGGGGGGCGGCCGGCCCGAGGAGGCACCGGTGCCGCCGAACCTCGATTGGAATCTGTGGCTCGGCCCGGCGCCGGTGCGGCCGTACGGCACGGGGTACCACCCCTTCAGCTGGCGTGGTTTCTGGGACTTCGGCACCGGGGCCCTCGGTGACATGGCCTGCCACACCTTCAACATGCCGTTCATGGCGCTCAACCTCCGCGATCCCTCCAGCGTGCAGGCGCTCAGCAGCGGCCACAACAAGGAGACCTATCCCAAGTGGTCGATCATCGACTTCGAGTTCCCGGCCATCGGCCAGCGCGCGGGAATGAAGGTCAAGTGGTATGACGGCGGGAAGCTCCCTGACGTGGGTCTGTTCGCCGGCTTCCCCGGCGAGGTGAAGAAGGACGCCGACGGCAAGGAGGAGGCTCAGCCCTTCAAGACCGCCTCCAGCGGCATCCTCTGCATCGGAGACAAGGACACGCTCTACGCTCCGGGCGATTACTGCGAGAAGGGGTTCAAGCTGAAGAGCGGGACGACGCCCGCCGATGCCGAATTCACCCCGTCGCCCGGGCACTTCATCGAATGGGTCAACGCCATCAAGGGTGGCCCGCAGGCGATGTCCAACTTCCCCGATTACTCCGGACCGCTCACCGAGACGATCCTCCTGGGCAACCTCGCAGTGTGGGCTGCGGACGCCCCCGAGACGATGGGCAAGAAGATCGAATGGGATCCGGTGAAACTCGTCGCCAAGAACGCCCCCGAGGTCGAGGCGATCATCCGTCCCACCGCCCGCGACGGCTGGAAGGCCTGAGCAGGGTCGGCGGGGAATCGTGATCCGGACCGGGCGGGTTGGGCGCGGCGTGCCGCGTGTCGCAGCCGTCGTGCCGGCGATCGCATCGCGAGCGTCTGCGGCGACGCGGCCCGTGGGCTGGCTGTGTGGCGCCGGAGGTGTTTGGCGGCCGGGCGACGCGGCGGTTGCCGTGGTGCCTTCGTTGCGTGGTTGAATCGAGTGGTTCGGGGTCGTGCGAGGAGCCAGGGAATGAGGAGCGCTGCGCGGGGTGGCATCGTGGTGATGGTGCTGGCGGTGAGCGGTTGGGCCGCCGCGGCCCGGGCGCTCGAGCCCCTGCCGGCCGAGGCGGGCGCGGTGGGGACGGTGAAGGCGCGGGGGGGCACCGTGGAGTACGGGGCCGATGGCCGCGTCAAGGCGGTCAATCTCGCCAACCGTCCCGCCACTGATGCCGACATCACGGTCCTGCGCCAACTCCCCGCCCTCGAGTCGCTCGAGGTGTGGGGGGCGGAGATCGGCGACGGGGGCATGCCGGCCCTGGCCGCCCTGGAGGGTCTCCAGCAACTGGTGCTGGAAAACACCGACGTCACCGACACCGGGTTCCGCGAATTGGCCCGCTTGCGGAACCTCAAGGTCCTCAATCTGCGCCGTAGTTCCAACCTCTCCGATGCCGCCCTGGAGACGGTGGCCACGATGACCGGCCTGCAGCAGTTGATCCTCCTCTACAACAATTTCACCGATGCCGGGTTGGCCCACTTGGCCCCGCTGACGAAGCTGCGTGTGCTCGACCTGCGGGGCTGTTCCCTGGTGGGGGATGCGGGCCTGGAGCACGTGGCGGGGATGGCGAGCCTCGAGCGCGTGAAGCTCCGCTGCCCGGGGGTCACCGACCGGGGGCTGGCCGCCATCGCCCGGCTGCCGAAGCTCCGGGGTTTTGCCGCCGAGGACGGGCAGATCACCGATGCCGGCCTGGCTCCGTTCGCCGACAAGGCCGACATCGACGAGATCAACGTCATGCGCACGTTCATCGGTGCCGACGGCCTCGCCCACCTCAAGGGGCTCGGAAAACTCAAGCGCTTGGAACTCCGGGGCACGCTCATCGACGATGCCGCACTGGCCCATGTCGCCGGCCTCGAGAACCTCGTGCTCCTCGATCTGGCCGAGACCGGGGTCGGGGATGCGGGAGTGGCCCACCTGGGGAATCTCGCCAAGCTCGCCGAACTCGACCTCTGGGACACCAAGGTGGGTGACGCCGGCTTGGAAACGGTGGGGAAGCTCGGCGCCCTCACCAAGCTGGTGCTGCGGAACTCGCGCGTGACCGACGCCGGGATGGCGCGACTCGGTGGCCTGACGAAGCTGGCCACGCTGGATCTTGCCGGCACCATGGTCACCGGAAAGGGCCTCGAGGCGGTCGGCAGCCTGCCGGCGCTCAAGGCGCTCGACGTGAGTTTCGCGCCGATCGCCGACGATGCCCTGGCCGCCTTCCGCGGGGCCCACCCCGGGGTCGTCGTGACGCGCTGACCGTTTTCGGGGGCGTCGGCTCCCGACCTGTGACCGGCTTCAGGTACCATACCGCAGGCGCCGGTCACGCTGTGTGCATCGGTCGCGCGGGCCGTTTGACGGTCTTGCATCAGGGGGGTAAGACGAAGG
>RFRL01000441.1 GCA_009924545.1 Planctomycetia bacterium
GGGCTCGCCACGCGCGCGGAGGACGCGCCAGCCGGAACGTTCTTTGAGAGGTTCCGGAACTTGGACTTGGACGCGTTGTAAGCGGGGCTGGAGCGGGGCGACTCCTCTGCGCCCCCGCGCACCGACGGCGCCACGGAGGCGTCGTAGGTGGCCTTGGACGCGTCGAACGTCCCTTCGCCCTCGACAGACGCTCGAGAGCGCTGCAGACGCACGAGCGGGCGCGTCTCCTTGGCGCCCTTGTAGATGCCGGTCTGGATAGTGGGCGATGCGAGCGCGCCCGCGATCGCCGCAATGTCAGGCCGCTCCGTCGGCTCACGGTGGCAGCACTGCTTAGCGAGGACGACGATGCTGGCGGGGCAGCGGTACTCGCGACGCTCGGAGTCGTCGAGGAGCACCTGCACAGGGGAGACGTCGCCGCGCTGCACCACGCGCACGATGTCCAACGCACGCTTGCACTTGAGCGCGTAGTACGGCGGGCGCAGCGTGCCCATGTGGACGAGAAGGCAGCCAAACGACCACACGTCGAGCGCGGCCGTCTGGTTGCTCTCGCCACGCGCCACCTCGGGCGCCATGTACGGCGGCGTGCCGTGGATCGCCTCGTCGCCAGCGGCTGAGGTCTTGGCGTTCGCGGACGAGCCGAAGTCGGCGACCTTGGCCACCCACGTGTCCGAGAGCAGCACGTTGCCTGGCTTGAGGTCACGGTGGAGCACGTTGTTGAAGTGCAGGTACGCGATGCCTTTGGCCACGTCGCTCGCGATCGAGAGGAGCGAGGCGCGCCACGTGCGGTACTCCTTGTACTCTCCAGCTCCGTGCAGCAGCTCGAGCAGCGAGATCTCGAGCCGCTCGAGCACGATGCCCACGCGCCGCACGTGGTCGGTGGCGATGCCGAGCATGAGCACCACGTTCGGGTGGCGCAGGCCCGTCATCGCGTCGTGCTCGCGGAGCATGTCCGCCAGCAGCTGAACCGAAGACTCCTTGTCCTCGCGCAGCTGCTTGACCGCGCAAGGCGTCGCCTTGAAC
>RFRL01000442.1 GCA_009924545.1 Planctomycetia bacterium
GTTGAAGAATTCAGGCCAGCTGGACTGGGATGGGAGCAGGAAGGGGGGAGGAAGAGGAAGGAGGCTGCAGAAGAATAGAAGAATAGGAATGGGGTGGCGCAGCGGAGAGAGGAGAAGCGGGAGAATCCAGCGAAGCGACGGGGTGGGAGGACGGCAGCCAGGGTTGAGAGCGCTCCGCCAAGCTTCGTTGGTAGGCAGGCAAGGTCCGGAGGGCAAAGGTGCGACCGTAGATCCTTTCAGTCACCCCTTCAAAAACAGCAGCCAAGATCCTGTATGAGGCCTGCACATAGATAAGACTTCGCAGACGTTGGAAAGCAGCTTGTGCTGGAGCCGGGGAATCAAGGTCGAGATGGGGAAGATCTTGAAGCTCAACCGGGACCTGGTTGCGCGCAGCATGGTCAGCAAGTCCCCACAAAAAGCGAAGAAGGTCCGGACCGAACTGGCCAAGCGAGTTAGACACGAGAGGAGCAAAGGCCAAGCCCGCGTCATGGTAAGCAGAGAGGTATTTGGATCGTTTTTGAAGCTCCATGTTGGCAATGTTCTGTGGTTTGAATTGATGCGAGGAGGTGAAGGTATGTCCCAACTCGAAGTCCATGACAAGCAGGGTGCTGGGGCCAAAGTTAAGCCGCGGGTTCGGACGGACTAGCCCTCCACGACAGGTCACCAGATCTGCACGGCGCTGCGAATGTGAGTCAGCAAAGGGCACATTCTTGATAGAGGTCGGAAGGCCGTGCTGCGTGGCTAGGTCCGCCAAAACGCTTGTGATGTGGTCATGGGATTGTGTGCGTGAATGAGAAGCATGGCTGGAATCGTTGAGCAATTTGTCGCCAAACACATCAAACTGAGCATAGAGGGGATTGTTAGCGCGCAGGTAGAGAGCATGAGGAACTGGGGTGCCCAGGAGCAAAGCAGATGAGGTGATGAATGCAGCATTTGATAATTCGAAGGGGCAAAGCAAAGCAAGGAGGCCTGTTGGGCGGTGACGATGATAGTCCGACTCAGTGTCTCCTGATCCTGGGC
>RFRL01000443.1 GCA_009924545.1 Planctomycetia bacterium
CTTACTTTGTTGCCTTGTTCTGCTTTGGTAGCTTTTACAGTTACATAAGTGGTAGCCAAAGTATTGCTTGGTTTGAACACTATTGCAAATCTTGCATTGTTAGCAGTATTACCTGCTGCTCCGCTGTTGAAGCTGATTACCGCAGGTACTGTTGTGCCAATAGCTGTTGAGCTGTTATTGCTTCTGTCTAACAAGTAGGCTTGTAAGCCTGGTGCTGAGAAGTCTGCTCCGTGTACTTGTATATCGTAAGCTGTATTGGCTGCCAATTGGCTAAAGCTTAGGTTGATAACATCGCTTACACTTGGCATTGGTAATCCATCTATACTTAAATCTGTATTACCTTCTTTGATGAATAGATTTGCTCCACCATTCATGAATTTCATTCCATCTTCACTGCCTACTGATGTGCTGAAGTTGTTATCAAAAACGGCTACTGCTCCATCCACATTTTCCATATTGCCATTTACCATAGTGTGCAAGGTCAATCCTATTCTATTTGGCTTTTGTTGATTGCCGAATACTGCTGCTCCTATTGCTGATGGAACTTTGTGGCTTTCGCTAATTATTAACGATGGACTTGCACTACTGTTTTGTACCCAGAATGCTTGACCTGGTTGGATATATCGGTTCATGCTGCTTAGAACATTACTTGCTGTTCCTGATACCCAGTTTACATAAACATTATATCCACTCACAGCAAATGTTGGGTCTAATATCCAGTATGGTGTATTGATATTAGATGATGCTGCTTGTACTAATGTCCAATCTATTGGGCATACATAAGGATTGGATACTAAACTGTAATTGCCATTGCCTGAAGTTAAACCAAACGTTGATGTGCCGCCTGTTGCTGTATTGCTTACGCCTGTTGTTGTGTACGTTACATCGCCTGTTACTAATTGCCCTGTTGCTCTTAAGGTTGCTGCTGAAGCCATATTTGTTCCAGTTTGTGCAATGTTGAAACTTCTGTTGCCTCTTACATATAATCTATAGCCTTGAAAAGCATTTAGGTTTGTTGTC
>RFRL01000444.1 GCA_009924545.1 Planctomycetia bacterium
AAGAGACAGGACCCGTCGGGGGGCGGGAGTGTAGTCAGCGTCCGGCCGCCGGCGTAGGCCAACCCACGGCTACCGCGGCGGCCGTCACTGCGCCCCCGTTTCGAGGCCAACGCGATGGAAACGCTTCCCGTGTCTGTCGAGGGATACGACCTGGTGATGATCGGGATCCTCGCCGTGGCCGGCTTGCTCGGCTACTTCAAGGGTTTCGTCTGGCAACTGGCCTGGATCCTGGGAATCGTCGCCAGCGGCTTCGTGGCGCTGCGTTTCAGCGCCCAGGTCGCCCTTTTGTTCGGTGCCCAGGCCCCGTGGAACCGGCTCGCGGCCATGCTGGCCCTCTATGCCGGGACGTCGGTGGCGGTGTGGCTCGTGTTCCGCGTCGTTTCCCAAGCGATCAACGCCGTCCACCTCTCCGCCTTCGATCACCAGCTCGGGCTCCTGTTCGGCCTCGCCAAGGGGGCCTTGCTGTGCATCGTGATCACCTTCTTCACCATCACGATGGCGCCCGCCTACCGGCAGCAGGTGGTCAACAGCCGCAGCGGCCGCATCGTGGCGAACCTCATCGTCCGCGCCGACAACTACCTGCCCCGCGAGATCCACGACACCGTCGATCCGTTCGTCCGTCAGTTCGAGCGCGAGTTCCTCGGGCCGACAGCGACCGGCAGCGCGCTGGCCGGCGGGATGATGGCGGGCGGCGCGGGCACCGGCGGTGGGGCACCGGGCCCCTCCATCTCACCGCTGGCGGCGATCTGGGAGGGGGTGTCGTCGGCAGCCGCGTGGGCCAGTGCCGGGCATGGGCTGCCTTGGCCGGACTCGCCTATGCCACCTGCGGGGTAGCCGTTGGCAACGCCCAGCACCAAAGCTGGATCATAGGCATGGCTTGGTTGCCTTGGGTGGGCATGGGCACATTGCATTGGCTCCGCAGCCCCAAGGCCTATCGACTTTGGCTCTTGTGCGGAAGCATGGCCATGATGATTACCGGCGCCTATCCCATGATGACCATCCTGGCAGCCTATGGCATC
>RFRL01000046.1 GCA_009924545.1 Planctomycetia bacterium
CCGCCTGGTCGATGGCTTCGCCCGCCTCCCGGGGATCGGGCACAAGTCGGCCGAGCGCCTCGCCCACCATGTCTTGCAGATGCCCCTGGCGGAAGCGCTGGCCTTCGCCGAGGCGATCCGCGGCGTACGCGAGGACCTCCGTCCCTGCACCGTGTGCTTCAACCTCGGCGAGGAGGAGCGCTGTGCCATCTGCCGCGACCCGCGCCGCGATGTGACGACGCTGTGTGTCGTCGAGCGGGTCAGGGACCTGTTGGCGCTCGAGGAGGCGGGGGGCTACCAGGGGCTGTACCACGTGCTCCAAGGGCGCCTGTCGCCGCTGAACGGCGTCGGGCCGGAGCAGCTGTCGATTGAGCCGCTCGTGAAACGCGTCCGCGATGGTGGCGTCGTCGAGGTGATCATGGGCACCACACCCAACGTCGAGGGCGATGCCACGGCCCTCGCGGTCGTCCAGCGCTTGGACGGGCTGCCGGTCAGGATCACGAAACTCGCCCGCGGCCTGACGGTCGGCGCAGCGCTCGAACAGGCCAACCGCGACATGCTCGCCGATGCCCTGGCGGGGCGGCAGCCGTTCTGAAAAGGGGCGTCTCGGGTGGCATCGCCCACCGGCGTCGGTGCCCGCTCGCGCTCGAAGCCGATGTCCGTTCGGCCGTTGCGCCCCGTGAGCGGAGCTCGTGGCCGAGACGAACGGTCGGCGGGGGAGCGCCGCCGTGGACCGGAGACGGTATCCTTGGGGAATCGACGCCCCGCGGATCGGATGGGCGCGTCAGCAGCGAGGCAGTGCCATGCGGATGTCGTTCGGCCAGGAAATGCGGATGGCGCAAAAGCAGGTGCTTGCGCCGCGCATGATCCAGTCGATGGAGATCCTGCAGTTGCCGATGCTCGCCCTCGAGGAACGGATCGAGCAGGAGATCCAGAACAACGAGACGCTGGAGGTCGAGGAGGGGGATGGCGACGCGCCGGCAGCCGACGTGGCCGCCGAGTTGCCCGCCGGGAAGACGCTCGACGAGCAGCCCCTCGTTGTCGACCAGGAACACGCCAACCAGGCCGACTTCGAGCGCTCCTACGACTGGGCCACGGAATACCCCGATTCCGATGACGATCGCAGCCGCCCCAGTGCGGGGCGCATCGACGAGGCCTCCGACCGCTACCTCGACGCGATGGCCAACATGGAGGAGCGGCCCGAGACCCTGTTCAACCATCTCACCGAGCAACTCTCCGGCTCCGACCTCACCCCCGCCGAGCGTCAGGCCGCGGAACGCGTCATCTACAACCTCGATGCCAACGGCTACCTCCCGATGCCGCTGGGCGACCTGGTCGACCCGGAGGGATCGGGCGACCAGATGGCCGACCTGACGCGGGCCCTGGAGATGGTGCAGAGCATGGACCCCGCTGGTGTCGGGGCCCGCGACCTGCGCGAGTGCCTCCTCCTCCAGATCCGGCCCGACATGCCCTGCAGCCGGCAGTTGCGGCGGCTCGTGGCGGATCACCTCGAGGATCTGGCCGGTAACCGTCTGCCCCTCATCGAACGGAAGACCGGTTTCAGCATCGCCGAGATCGAGCGCCTCCGGCGCCTCCTCCACGGCCTGCAGCCGAAGCCGGGGGCCGCTTTCAGCGTGCCGGTGGTGCCAGCCGTCAAACCCGACGCCTATGTCGAGCAGCAGCCCGACGGCACGTGGAAAGTGCGGCTCGAGGATGTCGATCTTCCCAACCTGCGGATCAGCCCCACCTACCGCGAGATGCTCGCCAATCCGACCACGCCGGTGGAGACGCGCGAGTACATCAAGCGGAAGATCAACGCCGCCCAGTGGCTCATCGAGGCCATCGAGCAGCGCCGCTCCACCCTCCTGCGGACGACGCAGGCGATCGTCGATCACCAGATCCGGTTCCTCACCGATGGTCCCGAGGCGATCGAACCGCTCAAGATGCAGCAGATCGCCGACCGGATCGGGATGCACGTGACCACCGTCAGCCGGGCGGTCGACGACAAGTGGCTGCAAACGCCGCGCGGGCTGCACGCGCTCCGCAAGTTCTTCGTCGGTGGGACGGTGAGCGCCGACGGGGAGGAGGTCGCCTGGGACACGGTGCGCCTCAAGCTCCAGGAGGTGATCGACGCCGAACCCAAGGACACCCCCTACAGCGACGACGATCTCGTGGAGCAGCTCGCCAAGCAGGGGATCACCCTCGCCCGGCGGACGGTCACCAAGTACCGCAAGGCGATGAAGATCGCCAGCTCCCGGCAGCGCCGCGACTGGACGATCACCCGGCGACCCGGTGGTGCCGGGGCGCCGGCCAACGGGGGCCGGGTGGCCGTCGTCGGGGATCGGATCAGCGGTGAATCCGACGATGGCGACGACCGCGGTGATGATGGGGGCGGCGACGCGGGGAAAAACGGCAGCGCCCGTCCCGGCGACACCCCCCTCGGCATCGAAGACGCCACGCGGCTGGGGCCCCATGGCCCGGTTCACGGCGGTGAATCGGCCGTGAACGGCAGTGAGCCCAGCGGCCCAAATGGCCGATTCCATGGCGACGACGCCCCGCAGATCCGGGCCTTCGGGTAGATTGCCGGCGGTCGGCAGCGGACGGCCAGAGTTGGCGGTGCGTCCGCGGGCCTGCGGAGGACCTCCCGTGCGCTGCCCATTCTGTCGCATCGACAACGACCGAGTCATCGATTCGCGGGCTGGTGACGACGGCAACACGATCCGTCGGCGGCGCGAATGCCTCGCCTGCCGCCGCCGGTTCACGACCTACGAACGCGTGGAGCGGCAGCAGCTCACGGTGGTGAAGAAGGGGGGCGAACGCGAGCCCTTCGACCGCGACAAACTCAAGCGGGGGCTCGCGAAGGCCTGCTGGAAGCGGCCCGTCACCGAGGCGGCGATCGATGCCGTGGTCACGGCGCTGGAGACCGAACTCCACGACAGCTACGAGACCGACGTCTCCAGCGGCGTGATCGGCGAGCGCCTCATGGAGGCGCTGCGGACGCTCGATCAGGTGGCGTTCGTGCGCTTCGCCAGCGTGTACCGCGAATTCAAGGACGTGCGCGATTTCGTCGAAGAATTGGAGCCGATCCTCGCCGAGGCCAATCTCGCGCAGGCTGTCGAGGCGGCAGCCAACCAACTCCGACCGGGTGGCTGACGGCGGGGGTCGTCGGCGGGGGCACCTGGCTGCGGGTCACCGCCCGTCGGCCGGCCGCTTTCAGTCTGCGGCGGTCGCCACCCGGTCGGAGTTGGTGACCGCCACACTTCTCCTCGAGTCGGACCCGTTCGATGGCCATGCCACGGTCGGTCGACTTGCACAGGTCGTAGATCGCCAGCGCCGCGGCACTGGCGGCGACCAGCGCCTCCATCTCCACACCGGTGCGGGCCGTCGCCCGGACGACCGCCTCGATCGACACGAGGCTGGTGCCGGTGGGATCGACCTGCGGATCGTCGTCCGGGAGGGCGATCGTCACCTCGACCCCGTCCAGTGGGAGGGGATGGCAGAGGGGCACGATGTCGGCCGTTCGCTTGGCTGCCATGACGCCCGCCAGCCGGGCCACGGCGAGGGCGTCACCCTTGTCGAGGGTGCCGCCACGGATACGCCGGATCGTCTCGATCCGGCAGCGGACCAGCGCCGTGGCCCGCGCCCGACGGTCAGTGACCGGTTTCGCGGCCACGTCGATCATGCGGATCCCGGCAGGGCTGGTCATGGCGTGGAGGATACCCGACGCGGCGCCGGGCACAAACGCACCGCGGGCCGGTGCGTCTGGCGCACCGGCCCGCGGGCCAATCAATCGTCGGGGGAGGACGGTAGGTCAGACGAGCTCCTTGCGGGCCCCGATCAGGGTCCTGAGGCGCTCGGCGAGAAGGGCGACATCGAACGGCTTCTTGAAGCTCTCGTTGACGTGGGCCCGGTCGATCGTGATCTGCGAGCCGTCGTCGGGCAGCAGCGCGATGACGATCGTCTCTGCGTATTCGGGGTTGCGCCGCAAGTTCTGGCAGATCTGCTGGGCATCGATGCGGCCGATCGAGTAGTCCACGACGATGCAGTCGGGATGGAAGCTCTCGGCCTGGATGCCCGCCTCGAAGCCGCTGGCGGCGACCTGGATCTTGAACGAACGCTCCAGAGGCAGGTGCTTCTTCAGGTTCTCGATCAGCACCTGGTCCTGACCCACGAGGAGCACCTTCGCCATCGCCTCGTCCTCGAGGTCGCCCAGCGGCATGCCGTGCTCCTTGAGGAACCGGATGAGATACTCCCGGGGGATGCGCCGGTCCTGCGAACCGGGGATACGGTAGCCCTTGAGCCTTCCGGAATCGAACCACTTGCTCACCGTGCGGGGAGCTACTTTACAGATTTTGGCGACCTGGCCTGTCGTGAAAACCTTCATTCCATGCACTCCATGTGAATCGTTCGTGTCCGGAACGCTTTTGGCCAGCCCCCACCCTCGCGAGCGCGGACACAGCCCCCCCGACGCGGAGCTTTCACCGTGGGAACGACCGCGTCGTCGCACCCCACGAGGGCCGGCGGGAGAAGCGCCGGGGGGGTTGGCAAGGGCACTCCACGACCGGGAAACGCTTCGCGTCCCCGGCGGATGCCACGACTCGCAGGTGTCCCCCCCTGCGTCATCCCGGCGTTCGGCGCCCGTTTTCACCGGCACCGGCCGCGGTTTGACCGTCCACCCAGGTAGATCGAATGGTCGCGTGGTGTGACTTGAGCCGTTCTTCGCGGACGCACCGGTCGGAACGGGTGATCGACTTGTGCCGCCGGTGCCCCGGGGGTGCGGACAGGGCCCGTTCAGGCGGCCGCCCGTGGGCGGGCGGCGACCGCGCGGTTCTCCAATCGCACCGCCACCCGCTTGGATACTCCTGATTCCTCCATCGTCACCCCGTACAGCGTGGTGGCGGCCGACATCGTCTTCTTGGAGTGGGTGACGACGATGAACTGGGTGTCGCGGAAGTCCTTGAGGACGTCGGTGAACCGGTCGACGTTGGCCTCGTCGAGGGCCGCATCGACCTCATCGAGAACACAGAAGGGGTTGGGCCGGGAGCGGAAGATCGCCAGGAGGAGGGCCACACAGGTCATCGTCTTCTCCCCGCCGGAGAGGAGCCCGATGCCGCGGGGCTCCTTTCCCGGGGGGCGGGCGACGATTTCGACCGAGGTCTCGAGGAGATCGACATCGGGATCGAGGACGATGTCGGCTTGGCCGCCGCCGAAGACCCGGGTGAACAGTTCGCGGAAGTGTCCGCGCACCGTCTCGATCGTGTCGCCGAGGAGCCGGCGGCTCTCGTCATCGATGCGGGTGATGAGCTGCTCCACGGCCTCTCGGGCCCCGGTGAGGTCGGCGAGCTGGGACTCCAGCCCTGCCAGCCGTTCGGCCAGCATGTCGGCCTCGGTGAGGGCCTCCATGTTGACCGCAGGCATGTTCGCCAGCCGGCGCCGGATCTGTTCGATCTCCGTCTCCAGGGCCGCCCGGTCGGCGGGTACCGTGTCGGCGGTGGCGGCAGCGGGTTCGTCGCTCGCCTCGCTCGCGCCGAGGTCGATGCCGTAGTCTTCGCGGATCCGCTCCAGGATCCGCTCGCGCCGGTGGCGCGCGTCACCCGCTTCGAGCTCGCGCGTGTGGAGGAGGGCGTGGAGGCCGGCCGCCCGCTCCCGCTCTGCCACGGCCAGCGCGTCGAGACGGACCCGCTCGGCGAGCCGCTCGTCGCGCAGCACGGCCGCGTCGCGGACGGCCAGGCTGGCGTCCTCGGCGGCACGCGTGGCGGCTGCCAGCGCCTGGCCGGCCGCCAGTTCGTCGAGATCCAGACCTGCCAGACGGTCGTCCACCGCGCGGCGGCGCTGCTCGACGGCGAGGCGCTCTGCCTCCAGACGCGACGCCTCCGCGGCGGCGGCGGCGGCCGCGGCCCGGGCCCGGGCCAGGTGCTCGATGCCGGCCGTGCGGGCAGCCCGGAGCTCGGCGACCGAGCCCGCATGCTCCAGGGCGTCGAGTTCGGCGGTCGCCCGGGCGATCGCCCCGCCGGCGCCGGCGATGAGCCCGTCGTGGTCGGCCAATTCGGCGGCGGCGGCCTGTTCCATCCGCGCCAGCTCGGTCGCGTGGCGGTCGGCGGCGGAGACTCCCGCTTCCGCGGTGGCGGCTTCCTCCGCGGCGCGCTCGCCTTCCCGTCGGCAGCGCTCACGGTCGGTCCGCGCGGTCGCGAGTGCGGCGGCCTCCAGGTCGCGGCGCGCGCGGGCCGCCCGTGTCTCCCGCTCGGCTTCGCTCCGCGCCACCTCGGCTTCGGCGACCGCAGCCCGAGCCGTCGCCAGTGCCCGTTCCAACTCGGCCGCGCGCGACTGCGTGGCCTTGAGTTCGGCGCGGCGCGCGACGAGGCCCGTCGCCGTGGCCTGCTGTCCGCTCTCGGCCACCGCCGCACCACAGGCCACCGCGCCAGTGCGGGTCACGACCAGGCAGCCGACGGGCAGGCCGGGTGCCAGCCGGGCGGCCACCTCGAGGTCGTCCACGATCCACGCATGGCCCAGGAGCCGCGCGACGAGGCCGTCGGCAGGCCCGCCCGGGGCGAGGAGGTGATCGAGGCGGCCGACGATGCCCGTGGTGTCGCCGGGGGTGAAGGACGCCGGCTCCGGCAGGAGCGCGGGGGCCACGAGCGTGATCCGGCCGCCGGCGGCGCAGGCCTCGCGCCCCGCCGCCGACTCCTGCCAGCGGGCCAGTGCCGCGATCGGACCGCCGGCGTCCTCCACGGCGACCGCATGGGCCAGCCGGCCGAGGGCGACATCCACCAGTGGCGCCCATTCGAGCGGGGCCTCGATGAGGTCGGCGAGGAGACCGCGGACCGCCAGGCCGCCGGCGGCGTCGGGCGCGGTCAACAATCGGCGCACGGCATCCGACGTGCCCTCGCACCGCGCGGTCAACTCGGCGAGCACCAGGGCGCGCTCGCGACAGGCGGAGAGGGTCGCCTCCCAGCCGGCGAGATCGCGGGCCGCCGCCGCCTCCGCCGCGCCGCGGGCGGAGGCCTCACGCTCGGCCGCAGCGACGCCCTGAACCGCACCGGCCCATCGGTCTTCGAGGGAAGCCACGGTGCCCTCGAGCGTGGCCAGCACCTGATCGATTTCGGCGAGACGTCGCCGCCAATTCTCGGTGCGGTCGCGCGCCGCGGTCGCGGCGTGGCGCGCAGCGGCCACGTGGCGGCCGGCCTGCTCTACGCCGGCGACGATCCGCTGGCGCTCGCGTTCGAGCGATTCCCGCCGCGCCGCATGTGCCGCCAGCTGGGCGCGGAGGTCGGCCGCGGTCCGTTGTCCACCCTCGATCGACCGTTCCATCTCCGCCAACATCGCGGCACGCGACGCCTCGTCGTCGGCGGCGGTGGTGGCCACGGCGGCGGCGGCGGAGGCCGCGGCGACGGCGGCCCGGTGGCGCTCGTCCGCACGCCACTGCTCGACGGCGGCGGTGCCGCGGTCGGCCTCCTGGGCCACGCGCTGGCGGCGGACCTGGTCGAGGGTCGCGGCGGCCGCGGCGGCCGAGCGCTCGAGTGCCCCGGCCCGGTTCCGCAGGTCCTCGAAGACGGCCGCCGATGCCACCGCCTCCCGATCGATGGCCGCGGCCCGGGCGGCAGCATCGTCGGCGCCGTCGCGCGCGGTGGTGACTGCCCTCTCCGATCGGCTCCGCCACCTGCGGCTCGCCGCCGCTTCGGCATCGACCCCGGCCAGATCGCGCGCGGCGGCGGCGAGCCGCAGGTGGCGGAGCCGATCGGTGAGCTCGCGGAACGTGCGGGCCCGCGTCGCCTGGTGGCGCACCGTCTCCAGCCGGCCCGACAACTCGCCCACGATGTCGGCGAGGCGCTGCCGGTTCTGCTCCGTGCGTTCCAGGCGCCGGAGGGCCTCCGCGCGGCGGGCGCGGAACCGGGTGATGCCGGCCGCTTCCTCGAACACGGCGCGCCGATCACGGCCCGAGGCCACGAGGAGGGCGTCGACGCGGCCCTGCTCGATGACGCTGTAGGCCTCGGTGGCCGCGCCGGTGCCGGAGAACAGCTCGCGGATGTCGCGTAGCCGGGCCACCTCCCCGTTGATCAGGTATTCACCCTCGCCGCTGCGGTAGACGCGGCGCGTGATGCGCACCTCGTCGGCCTCGACGGGGAGTCGGCGGGCGGTGTTGTCGAAACACAAGCTGGTCTCCGCGGCGTTGAGCGGCTTGCGCCCCGCGGAGCCGGCGAAGATCACGTCGGTCATGTCGCGGCCGCGGAGGCTGCGGACCGACTGCTCGCCGAGTACCCACTTGATGGCGTCGACGACGTTCGACTTTCCCGATCCGTTCGGGCCGACGACCACCGTGATCCCGGGAGGGAACTCGAACCGGGTGCGGTCGGCGAAACTCTTGAAGCCGCACAGCTCCAGTGCCGTGAGCCTGGTCATGGGGCGGGCCCGCTCATCACGACTCTTCGGTCAGGGCGACGCCGGCTGTCTCGGCCTCGTCAGCGAGTTCACGGTCACGGCCCGACACCTCCTCGTGGACCGACTGCCGGCCATCCCCTTCGGTGGGGAGCGCGTCGAATGCCAGGCGGCTGGTGAGGCAACGCGTGGAGCTGGCCTGCTGGAGGAACTGGACGACGTCGGGGTAGGTTCCGCCGATGCCGGTGATCGCCCGGGCGACCTCGCTCGCCGTGGCCGGGACGCGCACCTTGCGGTCATCCTGTCCGGGCAGGAAGCGGCTCACGGTGGCCATGCCGTCGTCCACAACGACCACGATGGCACCACCGGCCTCGGCGCGGAGGCCGTCGGCGAGCGGATGCTCTTTGCCGAAGAGCACCAGTTCCGGACGATGGCTCCGGGTGAGGTGGACCAGCGGTGGGCCGCCGACGTCGAGGATGTGGAGGGCGCAGGCATCTCCGAGCTTCTCCCCGCGCACCAGGGGCATCGTGGGGTCGATGTGCCACAGGGCGCGGAAGGCCCCGTAGCGGGTCTCGGCGCTGGCGCTGGCGAGGAGCGACTGGAGGGCGTCGAGGCCATTGGCGTCGTCGAGCACGCCGAGGGCGGCCAGCGCCGCCGGACGGGCGCTGCGCAACTGTGACGCCGCCTCGGCCAAATGCGGGGCGGCCACTGATTCGCCGAGGTAGGCGAGGGCCTCGGCCGCGGCGAAGCGGATCTCCGCGTCGGTCGATTCCAGACCCTTGAGCAGCGTGGGGACGGCGTCGCGACCGATCGCCTCGAGGCGGAGGGCGGCGCCGGGGGCCGTGACGGGGTCGTTGAGTTGACGCGCGAGGAGTTCCAACCGGGCATGCCGACCGGCGGGCGGCTCCACCACCGCCACGCAGCGCACCACCTTGATGTAGCGGCCGAGGTTCCGCGCGTAGACCGGGGGCACCTCGAGTTCCACGAAACGGTCGGTCTTCGGGTTGGCGACGCCGCGTTTCGAGCCCTTGATGACGGCGTGGAAGCGCTTGTTGATGGCGTCGCCGATCCGCTTGGAGAGGGCAACGGAGCGGTGCTCGGGGGTGAGCACGAGGCCGATCGACCGCGCGGTGGTGGCCACGCCACCGCCGGGCACGCGGGCGCGGAGCCGGGAAAGCGGGTCGAGGGTGCCACCCGACACCGGATCGACCAGCAGCGGTCCCTCGGCCAGGCCCAGGAACCGTCCGTCACGGACCCGGTTGCCCAGCACCGCCATCTCGGTGAGCCGCGTCTCCATCAACCAGCCGTTGGCCAGGCTGGTGGTCCCGTTGTCGGCCGGCACCTCGACGTAGACATCGAAGCGATCCCCCTTGCGGACGCCCGGCGGCAGATAGGCGCGGACCCACACCAGCGACGTCGTCGGCGAGGCGAGGAGGGTGTTGGGTTCGGCCACACCCCGGGCCTGCATGTCGGCGATGAGCATCTGCCGCTGGCTGCTCGGCGGTGGATCACCACCGGTACCGGCCAGGCCGGTCACCAGCGCCGACCGTTCGACGCGCAGCGGATTGGTGCCGTACGCGGCGGCGTAGTCACCCACGAGTTTGGTGTCGGCATCGAGGGTTACCAGCGCCTCGACCTCCGGGCTCTGGCTGCGGATCGCCGGACCGGCGCAGCCCACGGTGGCGAGCAGGGCCACGAGGCACCAGGCAGGCGTGCCGGAGGATCGGGATGTTGCCATCGCACACCGCATTCGATCGGAGGATTCCGGACTGGCCGGAGGGGAGATCGGGGCGGGAGGCTAGGAGAGCCCGCTCCGCTGGTCAAGGCGACTTGGCCGTCCGCCCGGGCAGCGATCGGCCTCCGACCCGTCTTGGTGGTCGGTCGGCCCGCTGCTAAGTTCCCGCCCCCCGCCACCGGCCGCGATCGGCCCGGGATGGTGGCCCTTCCCGGGAGCGAGCAGACGTGGCGACTTCGGAACAGAACCGGCTGGCGGTGCACGTGCGATGGATGATCCGCCGCGACATGGCCGAGGTGCTCGACATCGAGCAGGAGGCCTTCGAGTTCCCCTGGAGCGAGGAGGACTTCACCCGCTGCCTCCGCCAGCGGAACTGCATCGGGATGGTCGCCGAGATGGCGGAGTCGGTGGTGGCGTTCATGATCTACGAGCTCCACCGCTCGCGGCTCCACGTCATCAACTTCGCCGTCCGTCGGTCGCATCGCCGGCTGGGGGTGGGGACGTTGCTCATGAACCGGTTGGCGGGCAAACTCAGCCCCGATCGCCGGGACCGGATCCTCCTCGAGGTGCGGGAGCGCAATCTGCCGGCGCAGCTCTTCTTCCGGGCGCTCGGCTACCGGGCGATCTCGGTGCTCAAGGACTTCTACCAGGACACGACCGAGGACGCGTATCTCATGCAGTACGTGGCGAGCGGTGCCGTGGTGGAGGTGCCGCTGCGGCGCGCTGCGTGACCGTATCACGGGGGAGGCGGCCGGCGAACGCCGCGCGGACGAGCGCGGTCCGCGCGGCCAAGGCCCGCGCCGCAGCCTTGGTCGTGAGGCCGTGGGCGAACACCGTGAGCACCGGGCCATGGGCGGGCAGGGTGTCGCCGGGCGAGGGCATGTCGGCCAGTGCCGGCCACCCGCCGTCGGCGTCCGACCAGCGGCCGGCCAGAGCCCCGAGCCGGGTGAGCAGCGAGCCGTCGATCGACAGGGGGCGGCGGTGACGGACCAGGGTCTTTGCCCACCAGCCGGCGCGCGGCGGTGGAGTGCCGACCGGCCGCGACGCGTGCAGGCCGAAGCAGGCGAGGTGATCGGCAGCCAGCGCGCGGCCCGTCTGCCGCTCGTGGAGCTCAGCCGACGCGGTGGGCCGCGGATTGACTTCAAGGAGCACCGCTGCACCCGTAGCGGTGACGAGGAAGTCGACGCCGACGATGCCGCGGAGGCCGTCGATGCGCCACAGCGCCGCGCCGAGCCGGTCGAGCGACGCGACGACGCGGGCGGGCAGCCGTCGGGCATCGAGCGCGACACCGCCGCACCAGGAGAAGGGGGGACCGCCCGGGCGCAGGGGCCCGAGGCGCTGGCGCGATACCCCCACCAATCGCGGTCCGTCGTCGGCGACGATCCACGTGGCCGAACAGGCCCGACCGTGGATGAGGCGTTGCCAACACAGCGCCGCCGGAGAAGGCGGAGGTGGCGTGGTGCGGGTCCACGGTGCGATGCCGATGCCGCCGGCGCCGGCCACCGGTTTGACGAGATACGAGCCGTCGCGTGGCAGGCCACGTGGGGACGCGAGGGTCTCGGGAAAGACCATGCCCGCCGCCCGCGCCAGGCGGCGCAGCGCCGCGGCGCCGCGAACCCGCGGCAGGGCCTGCGGCGCGACACCGGCCAGGAGCCTGTCGCGGGACAGTGCGAAGAGGACCGCGGGATGGTTCTCCAGGCCCCCCGTGTAGGTCAGTGGCGCGGCAGGCAGCGAGGCGACCGCGGCGGGCAGGGAGTGGGGGTAGCCGTGGGGCAGGCGGATCGCGGACGCCGCGATCGCCACCAGGTCGGTGTCGGCGAACAGATCGACGGCGTGCACCCGCCAGCCGGCGCGGACGGCGGAGGCGGACCACGCGCGGGCGCTGGCACCGACCACGATCACGTCGTGCGCCCGTGCCGCCGAGGGAGGGGAACGCGAGGGTGGCATGGAGGGTTCCCCGAGGCCGCGGTGGGGCGCGGTGGCCCCGTTGGCGGGCGGCTTGTGGGGCGCCCCGGCCGTGGTATTCTGGCGGCCTTTCCGCGGGGTGTCACCCCGGGCGGCAGCACGTGGATCCGTGAAGGGTCGGTGCCGAACCGGTCGGCCCGGCGGGTGTCCGATGTCACGAGGAGGCAGCGCGCATGTCGATGTTCATTGGTGAGGCTCTCAGCGGCGACGGCAATGAGATCGCCCACATCGATCTCCTGATCGGCAGCAAGGACGGGCCGGTCGGTGTGGCTTTCGCCAACGCCCTGGCGCGACAGAGCGAGGGGCACACCAATCTGCTGGCCGTGCTCACGCCCAATCTGGCAATCAAGCCCGCGACCGTGATGATCACCAAGGTGACGATCAAGGGCATGAAGCAGGCCGTGCAGATGTTCGGTCCCGCGCAGGCGGCGGTCGCGAAGGCCGTGGCCGACAGCGTCGCCGACGGAACGATCAAGAAGAGCGAGGCGGAGAACCTCGTCATCGTCTGCGGCGTGTTCATTCATCCCGCCGCGGCGGACGACAAGAAGATCTACACCTACAACTACGACGCCACGAAGCAGGCTATCGTCAACGCCATGAAGGGCAGCCCCTCGGTAGACGAGATGCTCGCGGGCAAGGACTCGGCGGCCCATCCCTTCCGGGGTTTCTGAGCGAAGTTCCCACGGCTTTCCGCGCGGGCCGCGCCGGCATCCGTCTGGCGCGGCCCGTGTGTTTTCCCGAGTCGTCGGACCGGACCGGCCCCGATCGCGGGTGCCACGGGCCCCGGCGGTGCAGCGAGTGGAGAGGATCACGAGACGATGTCCCGACGGGTGCTCATTCAACTCGACTGCGATCCGCAGCCGAGCACGTTCGACGCCATCGTCGCGGTCGATGCCGGCGTCGACGTCGTCCTCCGGCACGGCGCGGTGACGGCCGAGAACGTCGTGCCGCTGGTCCATGGCGCGATGTTCACCCGCGGCGGGGCCGAGCTCGGCCGAGCTCGCCGCGACGGCGATCTTCGTCGGTGGCAGCGACGTGGCCGCCGCGGAGGCCGTGTTCGCGCGGGTCCGGGCGACGTTCTTCGGGCCGGTGCGCGTGGGCGTCTTGCTCGATCCCTCGGGCGCCAACACCACCGCCGCCGCGGCGGTGATCGCCGCGGCGCGGCATCTCCCCTGCGCAGCGGGTGGGGAGGGTGTGGTGCTGGGTGGCACCGGCCCGGTGGGGCAGCGCGTGGCCCGCCTCCTGGCCCGCCGGGGCGTGGCCGTGACGCTCGTGTCGCGCGACGCGGGAAGGGCCGCGGCCACGGTCGCCGGGATCCGCCGGGCGGTTCCCGGCGTGGCGATCGAGCCGGCAGGCTTGGCGGAAGTGGTCGCCGCCGGAGCGGACGGGGCGCTGGCCCGGGCGCAGCTGGTGGTGGCGGCGGGCGCCGCTGGGGCGTGCCTCCTCACCGCCGAGCAACGGCGGGCGTTGGCCGCCACCGTGTGCATCGACCTCAACGCGGTGCCCCCGGCGGGCATCGAGGGGATCGCCCCCACCGACAAGGCGCGAGCCGATGGCGCCGCACTCCTTTACGGCGCCTTGGGGGTGGGGAGTACGAAGATGAAGATCCACCGCGCCGCCATCGCCCGGCTGTTCGCCGCCGATGCGCCCGCACTCGATGCGGATGAGTTGCTCGCCCTCGGCGACACCCTTTGAAGGGCGCGGTCGCCGGAACCGTCACCGGGTGGTGGCGTCGGAGGCCGGGCCGATGCCCGGGGCGGCCGCGTGCGGGCGAATGAGCGCTTCGGTGGGATCGATCCGCCCGAGCAGGGCCGCCGGCAACCGGCAATGGATCGTGACCCGTTCGGCGGCGAAATGGCGTGAGAGTACCTCGCCATGGGCCCCGAGCCAGGCGATGAGGCGCCCGTTGGCGGGATCGGTCTCGACGTCGATGTCGTGGAAGCCGCGGCCCAGGCAGGCGCTGGTGACGCGGAGCAGTTCCGGGATCCCGGCGCCCGTCCGGGCGGAGACCGGCACCGCCTGCGGGTAGCGGGCGAGGAGGCCGTCGCGGATCGAGCGGTCGGGCAGGGCGTCGATCTTGTTGAGCACCAGGATCGTGTCCTTGTCGGCGACGGCGAGCTCCTCGAGGACGGCACGGACAGCGGCGATCTGCGCGTCGACGAGTGGGCTGGAGGCGTCGGCCACGTGGAGGAGCAGATCGGCCTGCTTCGTCTCCTCGAGCGTGGCCTTGAAACTGGCGATCAACCGGTGGGGTAGGTCGCGGATAAAGCCGACGGTGTCGCTGAGCAGCACCGGCCCCCAACCCGGCAGGCGCCACCTGCGGGTGCGTGTGTCGAGCGTGGCGAAGAGCTTGTCCTCGGCCAGTTCATCGGCACCGGTGAGATGGTTGAGAAGGGTGCTCTTGCCGGCGTTGGTGTAGCCGACCAGGGACACGGTGAGGTGCTCCTGGCGGGCTGCCACCTGGCGCTCCCGACGGCCGTGGATCCCTGCCAGTTCCTCGCGCAGTTCATGGATCCTCTTTTCGACGAGTCGCCGATCGACCTCGAGTTGCTTCTCACCCGGGCCGCGCATCCCGATCCCCATCTTCAGGCGCGACAGATGGGTCCACAGGCGCTTCAGTCGGGGGAGGGAGTATTCGAGCTGCGCCAATTCGACGGCCAGACGGGCCTCGTAGGTCCGGGCCCGGGCCGCGAAGATGTCGAGAATCACCTCGGAGCGGTCGAGGACCTTGGTGGAGAGCGCCTTCTCGAGGTTGCGCGTCTGGGCCGGGGAGAGGTCGTTGTCGAAGATCACCACGTCGGCCGCGTGGTGGGCGACGAGGCCCGCCAACTCGACGACCTTCCCCTTGCCGAGGTAGGTGGTCTGGTCGGGCCGCTCGCGCCGCTGCGTCAGTTCGGCCACCACCGTGGCGCCGGCGGTCTCGGCGAGCCCTCCGATCTCCTCCAGCGGGCGGAGCGGATCGGCGGGGGGCTCGAGGAACACTCCCACGAGCACGGCCTGTTCCGCCTGCACGCCCTTCCGCGGCCCCGGTCCGCTCACGGCGACTCCTCGTCGTCCATGCTGCCGGCGAGGTGGCAGCAGCTCTCCCACCGGCGGGTGTCGAGGAGGCCGTCGGCCACCGCGTTCTTGACCGCACAATCGGCTTCGTGGCTGTGGGTGCAGTCGGGGAACCGGCAGCGATTGGCGAACGGCCGCAGGTCGCGGAAGGCGGCGGGCACTTCGGCCGGCACGATCCGCCACAGCTGGAACTGCCGCACGCCTGGCGTGTCCACCAGGGCACCGCCGTCGGCCAGCGGAATGAGCCTGGCGGTGGTGGTGGTGTGGCGCCCCTTCTCGGTGTCGCGACTCACGGCGGCGACGGCGAGGCCGAGGTCCGGCTCGATGGCGTTGAGGAGCGACGACTTGCCCACGCCACTCTGGCCCACCACCGCCGTGATCCGACCGGCGACGAGGTGGCGCAGGCGGGTGATCCCGGTGCCGTCGATCGTCGAGCAGAGCACAACCGGGTATCCCATGCGGGAGTAGACGCCGGCCAGCGGGACGAGCCCGGCGCGGTCGACGAGGTCGATCTTGTTGATGCACACGAGGGGACGGATGCCGCTCGACTCCGCCGCCAGGAGGAAGCGGTCGATGAGCCCCGCCTTGAGGGCCGGCTCCGCCGCGCTGGCGACGATCACCAGGCGGGCCACGTTGGCGACGATCACGTGCCGCTGGCCGCGGCTGGAGCGGCAGAGCACCGTGCGGCGCGGCTCCACCGCCTGGATGAGGTCGGCACCGCCGGCGCCCCCGCGGCGGACGATGACGTCGTCGCCGGCGACCACCGGATGCCGTTCGGCCGACGACAGGCTGCGGAGGACTCGGGACGTCGTACAACGGACGATCCGGCCGGCGGCGTCCTGCACCCGGCTTTCCAGTCCGTGCACCTGGAGCACGCGGCCGCGCCACACCGCGGTGGCGTCGGCCCCGCTGTCGCTCTCGGGCGGTGGCCGCTCCACGACTGTGCGCTTGCGAGTCAGGTCGCCCTTGCCCGTCAGACGCTCGCCGGCGACGGCATCGGCGAGGGCGTCGGGATTGCCGTCGAGCGCCCGGGTGAGATCGCCGGTGCGCCGGCGCGCGACGCGGTTCTTCCGCAATTCCACCCGGTGCTTCCGCGGCTTGCCCATCGACGGCAGTCTACCCGGGTGCGCCGCCGGGAAGTGGGGCCGAGGTCGAAAACACCTGGCCGGTACCGCGTTATCAGACGGGGGTCGCCAGGACTCCCGCTGCCCGCATTGGCAGACGATCGCCCCCCTCAGCGGCGGCCTCGCGCGTCTTCCCGGCCGCGCCGCCGCTCCAGACCGGCGGCCTCGAGGAGGCTGCGGCTGAGGGGATCGTGAACCACCGACGCATCGGTCGGGGCCCCTTTGGCGCCCACCCGCGAGGGTTCGTAGGTGATTTCGAACTCGTGGCGGGCGATCGACAGGCTGTCACCGGGGTCGAGGCGATGCTCGGCGACGCGCGTTCCGTTGACCTTCGTGCCGTTGCTGCTCGCGAGATCCTTGACGTACCAGTAGCCGTCGACGAGCGACAGTTCGCAGTGCGCCCCCGACACGTTGGGGAAGCGGAGCACGATGTCGGAGCTCTCGCGGCGTCCCACCACGAGGAAGGTCTTGAGCAGCGGGATCGGGTCCCCACCGCCACGCGGTTGCAGTTCGCCGTACATGACAGATCTCCCCGGGCTCGAGCGGCCCTTCGCCCCACCCCCTCCGCCGGGTAGTTTCGCCGCGAGCGACGCCAAAGGCAAGAAACGCGTCCGGCTTCCCGTCGCCCCCCGGGGTCGCATGCTATCGTACCTGACGAACGGGTGGCACGGGCCGGAGTGGAACGGACGGTCGCCGGTCGGGCGGAGGGTGGGGCGCGAGCCTCACCGGATGTCACGGCCGGAGGAAAGTCCGGGCTCCCAGGGCACGGTGGTGGGTAACGCCCACCGGCCGCGAGGTCAGGGACAGTGCCACAGAAAGCAAACCGCCGGCGGGTCTCCCGCCGGTAAGGGTGAAACGGTGAGGTAAGAGCTCACCAGCGGACCGGGTGACCGGTTCGGCTCGGCAAACCCCACCGGGAGCAAGGCCAAGCAGGAGGAAGTCCGGCCGTCAGGCCGGCGCGTCGCTGCCCGTGACGCCCCCCCTCCGGGTCGGCTGCTGGAGCCGCCGGGCAACCGGCGGCGGAGAGAAATGGCCGTCACCGTCGGGCTTCCACCCGACGGCACAGAACCCGGCTTACAGTTCCACTCCGTCCCGTGCCGCCCGTTCCTCCGGTCACTCGATCCGCCCCGCCGAAGCGGCCAGGTCCCGGCGACCGTTCTCGTCGAGGATTTTCAGCAGCTTGGAGATGCACAGGGTATTGATGCTCACCCGGTGCTGGTCGGCCTCGGCCTTGAGGGTCTCGTGGAGGGAGCGGGGCATCCGCACCGTTACCACGCGCTGGGTCTCCCGCTCTGCAGGCCGGTCCCGCTGCCGGTTGCGCAGGTCGTCGAGCATCTCGCGGAGCCGGGCGTGGTGCGGCGAGCACTCGAAGCGGGCCAGCGCCTCGGCGTCGCGGAAAGTCCGGCGGACGATGCCATCGACGCCGAGCACTTCGCGGAAGAACACGACCCATTCGGGGGCCATGGCGTGGAGGCGCTCGGCCACCTGCAAGACGGCCTCCGCCTGGTCGCGTGGAGGGGGGGCGGCCGTCGCTGCATCATTCCGCTGTGCCATGGGAACCTCACGGACGGGAAACGGGAGACACGGTTGCTCGTGGCCGAGCGGTAATCCGCCCCTCGGTCGATTCGATGCTTGCGCAGCGGTCAAGTCATGTCACGAAATCAATTCAGGACAACGACTTGCGTCGACCGGATGCTGGCTGTCTCGCAATCGGGCAGCGTTGCCCGATTGGCAGGCATGGGGTGGAGTGCCCAAAGAAGAGGCAGGCCCCTCGAGTCTCATCGGCCCAAGTGTCCTGCACGGATTCCGCGGAAGAACCGCTGCGACCGGAAGCACGAACCCCCGAGATTCACAGGGTTCCGCCAGGCTGCCGGTCCGCGGTTCGATCGGGGGGCTCGATCCCGGACGGGCGCGTCCGTGACGCGCCGCGGCAGACGCCGCACCGCCGGCCGGGCAGGTGGGCCGGGGCACGGAGAGCCACGGTCGAAGGTCTGTCAGGGCGAGCCGGCTGCCAGATCGACCACGGCCGTGGCCACGTCCTCCGGGCAGACGGTCTGGAGCCCGCGCCACCCGGGGACGCCGTTGACCTCGACGACCACCACCCCGCCCTCCGGGGTGGGAAGGAGGTCGACGCCCGCCACGATCGTCCCCACGGCCATCGCAGCCCGCCGGGCGAGTTCGACCCACCCGGGGGGCGCCGCGAACGGCTCCGCACGGGCGCCTCGGGCGAGGTTCAGCCGCCAGTCCCCGGTGGCGACGCGCCGCATGGCGAAGCACCGCGCGCCGACCAGGAGGATGCGGACGTCCCAACCAGCGTGGGGCACGAACTCCTGCAGGTAGGCGACGCCGCCGGGCGCCAGCGCGAAAGCCGCCGCCGTCGCCGCCGCTGGTGAGTCGAGCCGCTCGATGCCGCGGCCGCGGGATCCGAACAGCGGCTTGGAGACGACATCCCCGCCGAGGGCCGCGCAGGCGGCGGGAAGATCCTCCGGCCGTTGCACCACCATCGTGCGCGGTACCGGCACTCCGGCGGCGGCGATGCGGGTGAGGGACAGGTACTTGTCGATCGCCACCTCGAGGCTGCGCGGGTCGTTGATCACCCGCGTGCCGGTGGCGGCGAGCCGCCCGAGCAGGTCCATCCGCAGAATCACCTCCTCGAGCGTGCCCGTGGGCATCGTCCGCACGAGCACGGCATCCGCCCCGGCCAGCGGCGATGGGCCGAACCGCTCCCCCGCCGGACCACCTCCCACGGTCGCCGTCATCGTGTGCCACTCGACCACGGCCGCGCCGTGGCCGCGGGCGCGGGCCGCCCGGGCGAGTTGCCGGAGGTGCCAGCCGCGCGGATCGCCGAGCAGCGCCAGTCGCATGCCAGTGCCTGGGGGGTCAGCCGGCAGCCGCGCCGAAGGAGCGGGCGATGATCGCCGGATCGGGCGCCCCGAACACCTGCCGCCGCCCGGTGGCGCTGGACACGAACTCCACCTCGGCCGGGGCGAAGAGCGCCGGATCGATGGAGTAGAAGTCGCCTCCCGCCCGAGCGAAGATGTCGCGAAACGGGCTGCCGTAGGCCGGCGATCCGCGGCTCACGATCCGCGGCCCGACGTCGGCCACGCCGTCGTCATCGGCCACCTCCAGCACCACCCTCCCGCCGTAGAGGATGGCGTCGTTGGTGAGGCCGATCGCCGTGAGGTCGTCGTCGGCCACCGGCGGGAGTGGCGCCCGGCCGCTGCCCCGGCGGATCCGCTCGACGTCGAAGCCCGCGACGTGGAGTCGGTGGAGCGCCGTCTCCAGGGACCGGGCGCAAACTTGGAGCGTGCCGGCGGCGCTGGCGGTGCGTGCCACCAGCACCGTGAGCTGCTCCTCCGTGACACCGGTGTCGGACGCCAGCCGGGCACAGACGGCGGCATCGGGGAGTCGCCCCGCCTCCAGCAGCACCACCGCGACGTCGTCGCGCTCCCGGCGCCCGATGTGCTCGAAGAGTTCCTCGCGACCGACCAGGGCCCGGAACGGTCCGCTGGCCATGGCGAAATACTTCCCCACCGACAGCTTCCAGCCGGCGTATTGGCTCGCCAGGCAGGCCGTGACCGGGTCGTCGCTGCGGACCGCCACGGCGGGCCAGGGGCAGGACGTCCAGAGAGGGTGATCGCCCGGGCTCTCCACCCACACCGTTCCCCGATCGGCCAGCGCCGCGCGCGCCACGAGCACGCCCGCCGCGCGGCTCCCGGCCACAGCCACGCCGCAGTCGATGACCGTGGCACCGCCGACCCGGTGCACGGCCACCCGCAGTGGTCCGGCACCATCGGCCAGTTCGGCGGCGATGCGCTGGGCGGCGGCGTTGAGTGGCATGGGACCGGGGTGGCGTACGGCGGGTGGGAGCGGAGCATAGGATGGGAAGCTCCCCGATCATGTGGCAGCGGCGCGTGGGGGGCAATGCCCCGGGGGGATGCGGCCGCGGGGCCGTGGCGGGTGCCGCTGGCGGAGACGCGCCGTGCCCAGCCTGACCGTCGAGAACTACGTGAAGACGATCTTCCAGATCACCTCCGCGCAGGGGGGCAAGCCTGCGACCACCGGGCAGATCGCTTCCGCCCTTTCGGTGTCGCCGGGCACCGTGACGAGCATGCTCAAGACCCTCGATGCCGCGCGTCTGGCGGCCCACCGGCCCTACGAGGGGGTGTCGCTGTCACGGGCCGGCCGGGTGCTGGCGCTGCGGGTGCTGCGCCGCCACCGCCTGCTCGAACTGTTCCTCATGCGGGTCCTCGACATGACGTGGGACGAGGTCCACGACGAGGCCGAACACATGGAGCACGCGGTGAGCGATCTGCTCGTCGATCGCATCGACGCCTGGCTCGGGCACCCGGAGGTCGATCCCCACGGCGACCCCATTCCCCGGGCCGACGGCGAGTCGCTCCCCGCGCCCGCGGGCGTCCCGCCGCGGCCCCTGGCGGAGTGCGACACCGGGGCATCGTTCCGGCTCGCCCGGGTCATCGACCAGTCGGCGGAGTTCCTCCGCTACCTGACCGACGCCGGGCTGGCGATCGGCACCGTGGGGCACGTCGAGCGCCACGACGACGGCGGCGGCCTGATGCTCATCCGGGTGGCGCGGCGCAGCGTGGCCCTGGCTCGCGAGGCGGCGGCGAAGCTCCACGTCGTGGATGCCGCCGCGACGCTCCCCTGACAGGCCGCGGTCGCGGATCGGGCCAACGCCCGCGGTGATCCCGCCACCGCAGGATCTTTCGACGGCGCTGGCCCGAGGGGAGGCGTCGGCGGCGAGAGCCGCTACCCCGGCGACGGCCCGCGCTCCGGTCAGTCGGCCGACCATTCCCACACGCCCCACTGACCGAGGCACTCGTCCACCGCGACACGCAGTCTGTCGGCGCCGGTCGGCCCCTCGGCTTGCAGGGTCCGGCCGATCCACGACGCGAGCCACTCTGCGGTGGTGTTGGGCAGGGGGAGCAGCGCGCACTCGCCGGCGGGAAACACCCAGCGGCGTTCGCCGAAGCGCACGGTCACCTCCGGACCGCCGAGCGGACCCTGCGCCGTCTCCACCGGCAGGAACGGGTTACCCGTGGCGAGGAGCATGCGGTGGTCGAGCCGGGCGAGGATGGCGGAGAGACGGTCGCGGAGCTGGATGAAGTCGACCACCATGCCATGCCGGTCGGGGGAGCCCGACCAGTCGATGGCCACCGTCCAGTTGTGACCGTGGACCGGTTCACACAGTTCGTCGGTGAGGGTGATGAAGTGCCCCGCGCTGAACACGTGCACCGCCTTCTCCAACCGTACCGCGAATCCTTCAGGCATCGATCCGTCCCTCCCAGAGGAGAATGTACAGGGCGGCCGCCACCAGATCGGCGGTCGTTCCGGGGTTGATCCGCACCGGATCCCGGAGCCGGGCGTCGAGCCGGCGCGCGGCCGCCTGCCAGTCGGTGGCGGCGAGGGCCGCGGCGGCCGCCGCCGACACCTCGGCCGCCACCGCGCCGCCGTGTCGGCGGACGATGAGCGAGTCGGGTTCGCGCACCAACTGCCGGAGGAAGCCACGGACGATCGCCTCGTCGGCGGAGAGACCGTCCGCGAGCGACTCCGCCAGGTCGGCCACCAGGCCGTCCTGGAGCGGACCATACCCGTCGGCCCACAGTCGGGCGATCTGGTCATGGCCCGCCGCGGCGCGCATCGCCGCCAGCAGGTCATCGGGAGGGGGGCCGGCGAGATCGTGCCGGCCGCGCCGCCCCATGCCCCCTGGCGTTGCCAGGCGGATCGCCTCCCACACGGCCGCCGCATCGGCGGGGGTGAGCCGCGTTAGTGTGGCCGCCACCGCGCGGGGATCGACCGGACCGGGGGGGCCGGGGGTGGCCGCCAGTGGTGCCAGCGCCAAGACGATCCCGAGATTGGCGTTGGAGCGGGTCACCTGGCGACTGGCGTGAACGCACTCGAGGATCGTGGCCCCCAGGGGTCGGTCGGGGGCAGCGTCGAGCACGGGGGCGATCGCCAGGCCGGCAGCGATCAACTCCCGATGGTCGAGGTCGGGGAACGATGCTCCCGGATGGACGTTGCCCGGCTTCGGCGCGGACGCCTCGAGGCGACAGGCGCACGCCGCACACGAGCCGCGGCTCCTGGGCCGGTCGTGTGATGGCACGGTGGTGGGTGGCACGGTGGTGGGTGGCACG
>RFRL01000047.1 GCA_009924545.1 Planctomycetia bacterium
GATCAGGTCGGGCCGGCGGCCGGGCACTTGCCCCGCCCACCCCGTGGTCCGGTTTTGCGGATCGGTTCAAGTTTGCCGGTTGCGAGGCCGATTCATATGGAGAAGAGGGCTGCCAAAGAGCCCTGCCGCTGACCAGCGGACAATTGACAAAAGTCGTTACCAGGACTAGGCTTCGGTCGATTTTTCAACAGGTTTCACCCCTCCCGGCGGGCCGGATTCCGGCCGGCTCTGGGGCAACGGGTGACAACGGTTGGAGCGCCGCAGCCGTGACCAAGAAAAACAACACCAAGAAAGACATCGTCCGGAGCATCGCGGAACAGATCGACCTCCCCCAACTCCGCACCAAGGAGTTGGTCCAGAAAACGTTCGATGCCCTCATCGACACCCTGGTGCGGGATCGGCGGATCGAACTGCGGAACTTCGGCGTGTTCCAGATCAAGGAGCGGAAGGCCCGGATGGCCCGGAATCCCCGGACGGGAGCCAAGGTTCCCGTCCACGCCAAGCATGTGGTGACGTTCAAGCCGGGCAAGGAGATGGAGGAACGGGTGCGGCAACTCGACGCCCTTGGCGATGACGGAAAGGCGTCCGGGGAAGTTGCACCACCGGTGGGAGGGACTGTCGCCCCCCCCCAACCGGCTGCAGGGGTGGCAGGCGGCGGTGCAAACAGCGGCGGCGTAATCAACAGACAGTAGGACGAGTGGAGTGGCCGGGGCGGACCGGTTGGGCAGGAGGCCCGCGGTCGTCCGGTCAACGCGGGCGAGTGATCGAGCAACAGGATGCCGATTGCCGCGCGGGCGGCTGGGGTGGCAACGGGAGCTTGGCTTCCGCTACACAACGCCCCGTCACGGGTCATGGAGGACAGGACGATGAACCGATCTGAAGGCTGCCAGGGCATGCTCGCCAGCGAGCTCCCGCGGGGATCACGCCGCAGCGTAGCGCAGGCAGTCCGCCCGGGGATCCTCCACCTGTTCCTGCTCGCCGTGGTGCTGCTCACCACGGGCACCGGCTGCCTGATCCCGATCTACTCGGGGGATCCGATCCGCCGGGCCCAGCAACTCATCTTCACCTCCGAGGATCTCCGCGCCATCACCGACGAATGGGAGCGGATCTGGTTCCTCGATCAGCCGTCGCACATGACGCCGTTCCGCACGCACGGCGGCATCATCTGACGAGGCCCGGGTATCCCTCCCGCGGAGTACCGTGTGGCAAACACGGCGGCATCATCTGACGAGGCCCGGGTATCCCTCCCGCGGAGTACCGTGTGGCAAACACCGCGGCATCATCTGACGAGGCCCGTAACCGGCGCATGTCCGGCCGGGCGTTCCTCAGCCGGCCGGGCTCCACAGGAAAGACTCCACCGGCAGGGGCCTGGTGCTGACGCGGACCTCGTCGATGTCGGCCCGGGCATCGCGGCCGATGCGACCGTCGTCATGCCCCCGACCGACGGTCCACGTACCGAAGCCGGGAATGATCCCGCCGGTGATCGGGCACTCGCCTGCGAGACGGTAGCCAGTGCCATCGCCGACGTACAGTCGCAGGCGGCTGCCGTCACCCACCACCGCCAAGTGCCGCCACTGGCCCACCGGCAGCGGCTCGGTGCCGATGAGGCTGCGGATGGCGCCGGAGCCATCGACCAGTTCCACCGTCGGCCGGCCGTCGGCCCCGATGAACACCTGCAGCGGTGAGGTCGGGGCACCGGTGGGCCGGCCATCCTTGCCCACCAGGGTCTGCACCGGGCCGATCTCCGCCGGCCGCACCGACACCTCGATGGTCAACCCGGTGAAGGGGAACGTGTCGATGGCATCCATGTGCGTGCGTGAACGGCCCGGGTCGGTGTAGAGGTCGCGCGTCAGCCCCGCCTCCAGCGCGGCGGTGTCGTCGAGCGAACGGGTGTTGGCCACCCCCGGCTGCGGCACCCTGTCGGCCGGGACGGCGGTGCCGCCACGCGGGGCGTTGGCGGGGCCGTAGGCGTAGAGGTGGTTGCGGTGGCCACTCGAGTCGCGGACCGCCATCGCATCGCGTGTCTCACGGTCGTGGGGCAGCGGCTGGCCCGGTTCCCCCTCCTCGAAGCGCCACCAGGCGATCACCGACGCGGCGACGCGCTCGCGTGGGGTGAGCGACCGGGTGGCACCGTACAGCCCGCGGTGCGCCGCCGCGAGCCGTTCGGCGTCGAACTTGAGCACCTCACGGTCGTAGGTCACCAGGCCGTTGACCTCCACCTCGACGTCGCTGGTCTGGGTGTAGACCGCGGCGGCGAGGTGCGACTCGACCATCGGCCGGAGGGCGTCGATGTATGTGAGGTAGGTCTCCTGGAGCGTCGCGCGGTCGGCGAATTGCCGGTAGCCCCAGTTCTTCTCCCCCTGCCACGTGTGACCGGCGAGGGGTAGTCCCAGGCCGCCATACTCCCCGAGGACACTCGCCCGGTGGTCCTCTGCCGGGGGGAACTCCGGCTGCGGGTAGAAGTGGATGTCGCGGACGTCGCCGACCCCGAAATCGTTCCCTCCGCTGGCACTGATCACCAGCCGGCCCGGGTCGCGCTCCTTGACGAAGCCGGTCCAGCGCACCGTCTCGGCCTGCCCCCATCCCTCGTTGAACGGCACCCAGGCGACGATGCACGTGTCGCCCCCCCGGGCCTCCAGCAGCGCCGCCAGTTCGCGGCCGAAGATCGCCGTCGATTCGGGGGTCCGGGTGCCCTCGGTGCCGTCGCGCGGCCAGGGCATGTTGGCATCGCCGCTGGGCATGTCCTGCCAGACGAGGAGGCCGAGGCGGTCGCAGTGGTGATACCACCGCGCCGGCTCCACCTTGACGTGCTTGCGGACCATGTTGAACCCGAGCCGCTTGGTCACCTCGAGATCCGACACGAGTGCCGCGTCGGTGGGGGCGGTGTAGAGCCCGTCGGGCCACCACCCCTGGTCGAGCGGACCGAACATGAACGTCGGCTTGCCGTTGAGGAGGATCCGCATCATGCCGTTGGCATCGCGCCCCAGCCCCACGCTCCGCATACCGAACGAGGTGGTCGCCCGGTCGACCACGCGGCCGCCGGCGAGGAGCTCCACGGCGAGCTCGTAGAGCTGTGGCGCATCGGGGGACCACGGGGCGAAGCCCGGCACGGCAAGATCGACAGGGGCACCGGACGGCCCCTCCGCCCGCCACCGGCCACCGTCCGCGGAGAGGCGGATGCGCAGGTCGGTGCCAGGCGTGGGCGCGGCGCCCGGCACCACCACGACCGCGGCGGTCACCCGAGCCCGGCCCGCCGCCAGCATTGGCTCCACGCGCACCCGGTCGATCCGCGCCTCGGGCACCGGTTCCAGCCACACCGTCTGCCAGATGCCGGTGACGGGCGTGTACCAGATGCCCTCCGGCTTGGCGACCTGCTTGCCGCGCGGCTGGGGGCCCGCGTCGGTGGGGTCGTGGACGATGACGGTCAGCTCGTGCGCACCGTCGCGGCCGCGGGCGTCGAGGGGGGCGGTGATGTCGAAACTGAACGGGTCGTAACCCCCCCGGTGGCTCCCCACCTCGGTGCCGTCGACGAACACCCGCGCTTCCCAATCGACCGCGCCGAAGTGGAGGAGCACGCGGCGATCGTCCCAGGCGGCCGGGATGGTGAACGAGCGCCGGTAGACCACCTCCCGGTCGGCGCCGACGGTGCGGCGCACGCCGCCGAGGGCCGACTCCACCGGGAAGGGCACGAGGATCGTCCCGTCGGCCACCAGCGCCGGCCCGGCATCTGCCACGCGGGGCCGGATGCCGTAGTCCCAGCGGCCGTTGAGATTGAGCCAGTCGGGTCGCGCCAACTGCGGCCGGGGATACTCCGGGAGCACCGCCGCGGGATCGACGTCGGCGGCGAAGCGCGTGAGGAGTTGCCCTCCCGCGGGCCGCGGCGGCTCCTCGACTGCCCATGCCGGGGCCCATGCCGGCGCCGCCACCGACATCACCACCAGGGCACGCAGGCTCCACACTCGGTCGCCGCGGTCACGCATCGGAATACTCTCCTGTGTGGGTGAAGGAACCGCGCGAGCCCGCCGATAGCCAAACCGCGCCAGCCCGCCGATAGCCAAACCGCGCCAGCCCGCCGATAGCCAAACCGCGCCAGCCCGCCGATAGCCAAACCGCGCCAGCCCGGCCCCGGATCACTCTCTGCTATCGCCGCCGTCACCAGCGCTCACAGGCGGATCTTTGCCGCCTGCTCGCGGATCGATTCGAGGGGCACGAGTTGCCCACGGTTACAACCCGGACACGCCGCCGCCGCCTCCGCCCAGTCTTCCGGCGTGCGGAGGTTGGAATCCCAGAACGGCCAGGTACGGCACTGGCGCGGCCGCTCGCTGTAGACGGTGCAGCGCCGCGTGATGGCGTCGAGGAGCACGCAGTCGCCCCCCGGCCGTTCCCGGAGCGATCGGCGGATCCCCACGCGGCGCACGTGGAGCGTCTCGAACTCCGCCACCGGCATGCCGAGCCGTCGGGCGCAGGCGTCGATCTCCTCCTGGTTCACCCACACGTAGCCCTCGCCACCGGTGCAGCAATCGCCACACTGGGTGCAGGAGAAGCGCAGGCCGTCGGCGTACCACACCTGGTCGTTCACATCTGCCATGGCGGCCTCGGCTGCGGGGAATCGGACTCGGGGAAGGCGACCGGCGTGGCACCGGCACCGGTCAGCGCGGCGACCGCCGCCACGACCGCCGCGGCATCGGCGGGACCGTTGAACGGCCCGAAGCTCGCCCGCACCGTGCCGCCGGCGCGCGTCCCCAAGTGACGGTGGATGAGCGCGGCACAGTGGAACCCGGCGCGGACTTCCACGCCCGCGACCTGTTCGAGGATCGCGGCGACCTCGGCGGGATCATAGCCCTCCACGGTGAAGCTCACAATCGGCGCCGCGGCGTCGGTCGGGGCCAGCACGCGCACGCCCGGCAGGTCCGCCAGCGCTGCGGCGCAGGTGGCGGCCAGACCACGGACGTGGGCCGCCACCTGCTCACGGCCGTGGTGCCCGAGCCACCCGATCCCGGCGGTCAACCCAGCCAGGGCCGGCACATCGGGGCTTCCCGCCTCCAGCCGCTCGACAAGCGCCGCCGGCATGTCGAGGCAATCACTGCCCGACCCGGTTCCCCCTTGGACCAGCGGATCGGGCTCGAGGCCCTCGCGGAGCCACAGCCAGCCGGTGCCGGCCGGGCCCTGGAGCCACTTGTGGCCGGGCCCCGCCATGATGTCGGCCAGCGCCGTCTCGCCGGCGAGGGCTTCCAACCCCGCCGCCTGCGCGGCATCGAGGAGGAGTAACCCCTCGTGTCCGCGCACCACCTCGGCAAGACCGGCGACGTCCTGCCGCACGCCGGTGACGTTCGAGACCCACCCGCACGCCACGAGGCGCGTGGCAGGCCGCCAGGCGAGGCGGACCGCGCGGGGATCGACCCGCCCCGCGCCGTCGCAGGGCACGATCGACAGGTCGATCACACCCCGGCTTCGCAGCCATTCCAGCGGCCGGAGGGTGGCGTTGTGATCGGCGGCGGTGGCGATCACGTGGTCGCCCGGTTGGAGGAGCCCGTGGAGCGCCATGTTGAGGGCCACCGTCGCCCCCGAAGTGAGCACCACGCGCTGCGGCGCGGCCCCGAGCAGGCCCGCCACCGCCGCCCGGGCGCGCTCGCGGATCGCCGTCGCCTCGAGGGCCGAACGGTAGGCCCCACGACCGGCGCTCGCCCCTCCGTCGACGGCGGCGTGGCGCCAGGCGTCGATCACCACGGTGGGTTTCGGCCACCCGGTGGCGGCGTGGTCGAGGTAGCGGCGAACCGGCACCGGCATCTCAGCCCCCGATCTGGTACATCGCGCGCTCGGGCCGCGCGAAATCCGGCGTGCCGATCCCGTGGGCCGCGCCCTTACTCGCCACGCAGTCGCGGAGGAGCGTTGCCAGGCGCTCGTCGATCACCCCTGGCACTCCTGACGCCGGACCGCCGCGGAGTACCGCCCGGGCATCCCACTCCGAGGTCGAGAAGAGGCAGTTGCGCAACTGGCCGTCGGCCGTGAGGCGCAACCTGTCGCAGCGCGCGCAGAACGGGGCGGTGACCGGGTCGATGAAGCCCACGATGCCCCCTTCCGGCAAGCGGTAGTCGACCGCCGGTTGCCCGGGATCGGTGCCGGCCACGGGCTCGAGCGGGCCCCACGCCTCCGCGAGGATCCGGCGCACGTCACGGCCGGAGAGCACCTGCCCCCCGGACCAGGCCGACTCCGCATCGAGCGGCATGAACTCGATGAAGCGGAGTTGGAACCCCTCGCGCACGCAGAACCGGGCCAGGGGGAGGATCTCCCCCTCGGTGAGGCCGCGGATCGACACGGCATTGATGCGGATGTCGCGGAAGCCCGCGCGCCGTGCTGCGGCCAGCCCCGCCAGCACGCGCTCCAGGCCGTCGCGCCGGGCCACGGCGGCGAACACCTCGGGGCGCAGGCTGTCGAGGCTGACGTTGAGGCGGTGGAGGCCGGCTTCCGCCAGCGGTCCGGCCAGTTCGTCGAGGAGCAGGCCATTGGTGGACAGCGCCACGTCGTCGATCCCGGGGATCGCCGCCAGTCGCCGCACGAGGGTCGGCAGGCCCGCCCGCAGCAGCGGCTCGCCCCCGGTGAGGCGCAGACTGCGGATCCCCAGCCCCGCCGCCACGCGCACGACCCGTTCGATCTCGGCAAAACTGAGCAGTTCCGCGGTCGGCCGGAAGACCGCATCCAGCGGCATGCAGTAGGTGCAGCGCAGGTTGCACCGGTCGGTGACGCTCACGCGCAGGTCGGTGTGGACCCGACCGAAACCGTCCACGAGCAGCGCCGCCGCCGCGAAGCCCGGGTCGCTCATCGGTCGGGCCTCCCGTCGGCCGTACCGTGGAGGTCGCCCGGATGGACCCACTGGCGGGTACCGTCGGGGGCCTCGTCGCACTTCCAGATCGGCACCGAGCGCTTCACCTGGTCGACGATCCATTCGGCGGCCGCGAACGCTCCGCGCCGGTGGGCCGCGGCGGTGGCGACGACGATGCTCGCCACCCCCACCGGCACCCGCCCCAGACGGTGCTCCACCGCGGCGCCGAGCAGATCGTGCGCGGCGACCGCGGCGGCGAGGATCCCCTCGAGCACCCGTTCGGCCAGCGGCACGTGGGCCTCGTATTCGAGCGCCACCGTCTCCACCCCGTCGGTCATCCCCCGTGTGCTCCCCACCATCACCACTGTCGCCCCCGCGGCGCGGGCGGCGACCCGGGCGCGAACCGCCTCCGGATCGAGGGCCACGGTGGTGAGCCGGACGTGCAGCCGGGGCCCGTCGCGCGGTGGCGGCACCGTGCCTGACGAAGACACCGTGCCCGAAGGCGGCATCATGTGCGGACGGGGTTCCCGATCCATCGCTAGCCTCCACTCACCGGCGGGATCACCGCCGCGGTGCTGCCTTCGGCCACCCGCTCGTCATCGGCGGCGTACCGGTCGCCAAGCGCGACGGCGCTGCGCTCCAGGAGCGGCGCGACGGCGGGGCACGCCCGGGCAAGGGCACGCCGCAGCGCGGCGACGTCGCCGCCCGACCAGTCGAGGCACACGCGCCGGCAGCCGGCCAGTGCCGCCATCCCGGCGAACAAGTCCACTGTCACCTTGCCGGAGGCCCCGCCGGCCGACGGTGGGCACGACGGGGTTGCCGGCGCGGCGCTCATGGAAGGTTCGTCTGACACGGGTGGGTGGGAAAGGCGTGGGTTGGGGCCAGCCGCGGTCAGCCGGTGGCCGGCTGGCTCGGCGGCCGCACGACAACCGCTCCGCCCTCAGCCTTCCGCTCGGGTACCACGGCGCACGCCCGGGCGAGGATTTTCACCGGGTGGACCGTCGGCTTCGTCGTGCCCTGCTCCATTTGTATCCGGCAGGCGCTGCAGTCGGTAGCACCGTAGTCGACGGCCCCCGAGCGGACCGCCGTCATCAGCGGCAGGCCGATCCGCAGGCTCGAGCGGTAGTGGCGGCGGGCGAGCCCGAAGGTGCCGGCCATGCCCGAGCACCCGCGGTCGGTGGCATCGACCGTGATCCCGGGGATGAGCCGAAGGAGTTGCTCGGCAGGACTGGTGCCCCCCGCCACGCGCACGTGGCAGGGGGCGTGGTACAGCACCCGGTCGCGGAGGGGCCGCACCGGCGACGGCAGCCGGCCATCGCGGTGCAGCTCCCAGAGGAACGTGGCGGCGTCGCACGTGGCATCGACGACACGGCCCATGTCCTCGTCGTCGATGAGCCGGGGGTAATCGTGGCGGATGCAGGTCACGGCGGCCGGCTCGGTGCAGACGATCCGGTAGCCGAGGCGCACCGCCTCGGCGAGAATCCGCAGGTTGCGGCTCGCCAGCCGCCGCGCCGCTGCCACGTCGCCCACCGACACCAACGGCATCCCCGCCGACACCTGCCGGGGGTCGATGTACACCCCCACGCCGCTGCGCTCGAGCAACGCTACGAAGGCCTCCGCCAGCTCGGGATCGTGGCGCCGGGCGAAGGTGTCGAGGAAGTAGAGCACGCGCGGGCCGCCGCGCTGCGACGGGCGCGTCAGACCGCGCCGCGTCGCCCAGCGGAGCGTGCGGTTGCCCGTGCACCGCGGCACTCGGCGCCCCTGGGCCAGGCCGAACACCTTCTCCAGGACCCATCGCGCTTTGGGGCTCTCCAGGAGGGCGTTGGTGAGGGCCGGGAAGCGTCCGCCGAGCGCCGACACCCCGTCGATCCGCGACAACAGCCAGTCGGTGGCGACGAGCCCGTTGGCGGCGACGTGTGCCGCTCGGATTTCGGTGACCAGCGCCGGGATGTCGACCCCCGCGGCACAGTCGAGCCGGCACTGGTGACAGTTGAAACAGGTGTCAGCCACCGCCGCCACCGCCTCCCCGGCGACGGCCCGGGCGTCGATCCGCCCGGTGGCAATCGCCGCCAGGAGGCTGGCCTTGGCCCGTGGCGCCGACTCCTCTCCGGGGTTCTCCCGGTAGCGCGGGCACATCCGCAGCAGCGGCGACTGGCTCCGGCAGCCGCCGCACCCGTTGCAGGCATCGACCTCGGCGAGGTAGCCGCCCGCGGGCCAAGAGAGCACCGGCAAGCGGACGTCGGTGGGGCTCGTACCGGCCGCTGCCAGCCCGAGGCCGGGGAGGGTACGGAAGGGAAACGAATCACCGGCCGGGCCACTGAGGCGCCCTGGGTTCATGATCCCTTGCGGATCGAACAGCGTCCGCACCTGGTCGAACACCGCACTCAACTCGGGAAAGCCGCCACGGAAGAACCGGGTCCGCGACAGCCCCAGCCCCTGCTCGCCGCCGAGCGTGCCCCCGAGGGCGAAGACCTCGGCGTAGACCGCCTCCGCCAGCGGCACCAGGCGCTCGGGTGCCGCCGGATCGACGTAGGGCCGCACGTGCAATTGACCGTGCGCGGCATGGCCGAAGAGCATGGCAGTGGCGGACTGCTGCTTGAGCACCGCCTGGAGCCGGCGGAGGAACTCCGGCAGGGCCTCCGGTGGCACGACGATGTCCTCGATGAACGGCACCGGGCGCTCCGCCCCGCGGACGCCATGGAGCGTCGAAACCACCTGCCGCGACAAATCCCAGAACAGCGCCACGTCGGCGGCATCCTCGGCACGCCTGACGTCGATGCACAATCGACGCGGGCCACTCACGAGGCGGATCGCCTCCTCCAGGCGACTGCTCGCCGCCGCCGCATCGGCGCCGACGAACTCCACGAGCAAGCCCGCGTCGGCGACGGGCGGGATGAGCAACTCGAAGGCCACGCGGGCATCGCGGGCGAGGGCCAGGTGCCGCTTGTCGAACAGGTCGCAGGCGCTCGGGCCGCGCCCCGCGAGGCGGAGGGCGGCCCGGGCAGCGGCATCGAGGGAGTCGAACAGCAACAGCGCCACTGCGGTGGCGGCGTCGGCCGACACGGTCGCCAGCGTCGCCTCGGTGACGATGCCGAGCGTGCCCTCGGCCCCGCACAGGAGCCGGGGCAGGTCGATGACGCCGTCGTGGCAAAGGTCGGCCAGCCGGTAGCCACCGTGCGAACGGCGGCCCGCCGGCTGGTCGCGGCGGATCACCCCCTGGGCGGCCGCGAGGAGGGAGGCCATCCCGCCCGCCAGCGCCACCACGCGGTCGCCGCCGACCTCGGCCTGCGGCGCCGCCGCGTCGACTTCCGGCACCGCGGTCAATTCCACGACGCTGCCGTCGGCGAGCACCACCTCGGCGGCGCGGATCCGGCCGCGCACCGATCCATGGCGGAGGAGGCGGCTGCCGGAGATGTCGCGACCGATCATGCCCCCCACCGTGGTCACCCAGACGTTGGGAGGATCGGGGCCGAAACAGCGCCCCACCCGCGCCAGGTGTTCCTCGAGTTGTCCGGCGACGACCCCCGCCTGGACGCGCACCACGTCGGCCCCGGTGGCCACGATCCGGCGCAGGTGGCTCGAGCAGTCGATCACCACGCCCGGGCCGAGGGCATCGCCGCAGAGGCTCGAACCGGCGCCTCGCGGATGGACCGGCACGCCGTTCTCGGCCGCCCAGCGCACCGTGGCCGCCACGTCGGATGTCGAGCGGGGGCGGACCACCGCCAGCGGCCAGATTTCGAAGAGGCTGGCGTCGGTGGCGTACAGGGCGCGGCTGGCGGGATCGCACAGCACCTCGCCGTCGACGACGCCGCGCAGGTCTTCCGCGATCCGTTGCCGCTGGAGATCCATGGTGTGCCGGGGCCCGCGGGCCGGGGGGATCAGGACGGCGAGCCGTCGTCTGCGGTGGGCCGGCGCTCCATCTGCCCCAGCCGCGCCGCCGTTTGCCGGTGCCGCTCGTGGGTCTCCAGGTCGAAGCCACCGAAGCGGCCGCCGCCATCGGCTCCCCGGTAGCGGGCCCCGCACCGGTAGCAGGCCAGGCAGTCGGGCACGATGAGGTACAGCACGACGTCGACCAGGGCCGTCCCGAAGAGGATGCCGAAGGTCAGGTACAGGTCGCGTCGCGCCCAGGCGACGCAACTGGCCGCCAGCCCGGCCACCACGATGCCCACCCCGAGCCGCTGCGGGAAGTCCTTCCGCGTGAACAGCTCGGTGCTCGGGCAGACGAGGCAGCGCGTGAGCCGCGGCAGCCCGGACGCTCCGGCGATGAGGGCGTCGGCAGCGGGCACCAGGCCGCTGCCGCAACCCGGGCAAGTGAGGGGCCCGGCCGGCGCGGCCAGGTCGGCGGTGACGTCGGCATGGCAGGTGGGGCAGGTGTAGCTGGCGCGCATCACCCGATCGTAGCAGGCCGTGGCCGATCGGCCTGCCGTCCCCGGAGCACGGTCCCCGGCGAACGCGCCACACGGGGAAAACCACCGGCCCGAGAACCGGCTCCGTGGATCGCCGCCGCGGCCTGGTTCGCCGACCCAGCGGCGGTCCGCCGGGCCACGCGTCCGCCGGGGGTCCCCCTCATCCGGCGGCAAGGAGCCGTGCCGCCAGGTCGCCGGTGATGGCCGCCAGGCAGGCCACGTAGAGGATGCCCGTCGCGCTTTGCGTGTTGGGGATGGCGAGTGTCTGCCGACTCATCACCAGGAGCACGGGCAGACCGACCAGGCCGCCGACCCAGCGCAGGGCGGTGAGAGCCAGCGTCGCCCTGTCGGGGGCCCGGGAGCCCGACCACCCGCCGATCAGTTCGAGGGCTCCCGGCACCGCCAACAGGCACTCGAGGCCCCACGCCAGCAAGGCGATGTCGATCATCCGGCGGAGCACGTCGACGCGCATGCCGGGAGCGTTGAGATACCAGTGGCCCAGCAGCATGGCGTGGAGCGTGAGCCCCACGACCGCACCGGAGACGAGGCCCCCGACCGCGCCGCCGATCCCGCCGCTGGCCCCCCCGCGGAGTGCGACCACCATCGCCAGCAGCTTGGCACACAGCAGGCAGGCGACGACGCCCCCCCCGCGCCGGCCCGCGAGCCAGAGGATGCCACCCACCCAGGCGACGAGCGCGGCCGCCGCCGGCAGCAACCACGCCAGGCCTCCTCCCGAGAGGACCACTTCCTCCGGAAACAGGCCGAGCGCAGCGAACGTCGCGGCACCCATGACCACAAGGAGGTTGGCGCGGAAAAACCCGCCCGGCACGTCGGCCGCGGGGGTGAGGACCAGGCCGAGGGCCATCCCCCAGCCGACGCGGCACAGGAAATCGACCAGCAGGTTCATGCGTCCGACCGCCGCATCATGCGTGCCGCTGTCCATTGATCAAGGCGAGGACCTCGGCGCGGCTGGAAAGGTTCGCGCGGAACAACCCCTTCATCGCCGACGTCACGCACACGCTGCTCGGCTTGCGCACGCCGCGGATGGTCATGCAGGTGTGGGTCGCCTCCATCACCACCGCCACCCCCTTCGCGCTCAGTTCCTGCTCGAGGAGGTCGGCGATCGTCTCGGTGAGCCGTTCCTGGACCTGGGGGCGGCGGGCCACCACCTCGACCAGCCGGGCCAGTTTGCTCAGGCCCACCACCCGGCCGTTGGGGATGTAGCCGACATGTGCCCGCCCCATGAAGGGGAGGAGATGGTGCTCGCAGACACTGTGGAAGTCGATGTCGCGGATGAGGACGATCTCGTCGTACTTCTCGGTGAAGGCGGTGCGGAGGTAGACCCGCGGATCCTGCTCGAGGCCGCCGAACAGCTCGGCATACATCCGGGCCACCCGGGCCGGCGTCTGCCGGAGCCCCTCGCGATCGGGATCCTCGCCGACCGCGAGGAGGATCTCGCGAACGGCCCGTTCGATCCGCTCGTGGTCGACGCCCCGCTGTCCGGGGCCGGCGGTCGGCGGCGACGGTGTGGGCCCCTGATCGGTGGAGGGTTTCGCTTGCATTCCAACGAGTCTACCAAGCCGCATCACGACGCCACCGTGGCGGTCGGGCGGCGCCGCGACGACGACGTTCCCGACGACGAAGCGGGCCGGGCAGCCAGCCGGGTTCGCACCATCCTCAGTTGACGCTGAAGGGTGGGGGAAACGCCCGCTCGACGCGGCCCCGTGACGCCAGCGCCTCGAGCAGCAGATCGGTCCGCCGCAGGACGTCGGTCTCTGCCAGGAGCCGGAGCTTCCAGGGCATGTCGATGTCGATCGTGTAGGCGACGATGTCGGTGAGCATGCCCAGCGTGATTTGGCTGCCGAGCAGTTGGTCGAGTTGTCCCTGGGCGTCGGGGAGCCTGGGCATCGCGCGCTTGAAGGCGGCCAGCAGGCGGCGCTGCATCTCGGCCACCGTCACCGCGGAGCCGGCAGCGGAATCGTCGTCCTCGAGGATGTCGGCCGCGACCACCCGGAAGGGCTTGGGGGTCGAAACTTCTTCGCGGAGCCGCAGCCGCCGCACCCCGAGGAGAAGCACGTTGTACGTCCCCTGCGGGGTTCGCTGGTGGGTGGCGATGCGGCACAGGCAGGCCATCGGATGGACCGCCGGACGGGTGGAGGAGGAGTGCTCCCAGCCGGGGGCGAGCACGCCCAGCGCCATCAGTCGATCGTCCGCCAGCGACTCCTCCAGGAGCGCGCGGTAGCGCGGTTCGAAGATGTGGAGCGCCTGCATGACGTGCGGGAACATCACGAGGTTCGGCAAGGGAAACATCCGGGCCTGGCCGGAGAACTGGTCGGGGGAGAAGGCGAGCGGTTCGTCGGACATGCGGTCACCTGTCGCGCGGCGGCTCGTCAGGACTGCGGCGGGGGATCAAGATGGATCTCCGGCAGGCGCTCGGGATCGAGTTCGATGGCGGCGGAGTCCCCGGTGCTCGCCACCACCTCCGCGAGGCAGTCGTCGAACGAGCGCAGGAATACGTTGACGTCGAGTCCGAGGTGGTGTGGCGCGAAAGGCTCGAGGTACCCACGGGCGCTGCCGTGAAGTTTGCGGGCCCCGCGGATGTTACCGTTACCGAAATGGTAGAGGGCGACGGCGGCCTGGATCAGGCCCTGGTAGAACTTCCGCGACGGACCTCTGTATTCCGTCCACAGCTCCTCCCACAGTTCGTGGCTTTCGTAAAAGTCGCATTCGTTGAACTTCTCGATCCCCGCCAGGTACAGCGGTTCGTAAGCCCCCGACGCGTCGGTCGTGCCCATATGGGAAAATCCCGGCGAAAAGAAGCGACTGCGCAGCATCCTAGCAGGCCCGCCCGCCCCGCCGAGCCACGCCCCCGGGGGGCACGACGCGAGTCGGCCGCGGCCCGGGCAGGGCGCGCCGTGGCGATCTGCGAGCGGCTGGCGGCAACCTATCCGTCCGCCCGGTGCTCCCTCGACTTCGACTCGCCGTTCCAACTGCTCATCGCGACGATCCTCTCGGCGCAGTGCACCGACAAGCGGGTGAACATGGTCACGGGGCCCCTCTTCGCCCGGTGGCCCGACCCGGCCCGCCTCGCCGCGGCGGACGGCGCGCTCGAAGGGGTGATCCGGAGCACGGGATTCTTCCGGGCAAAGGCCCGCAACATCCGTGGCTGCTGCCAGGCACTGGTGGACCGCCACGGCGGTCGGGTGCCGGATACGCTCGCCGACCTGGTGGCCCTCCCGGGGGTGGGCCGCAAAACTGCCAACGTCCTCCTCGGCAGCGCCCTGGGGCGGGCCGAGGGGGTGGTGGTCGACACCCACGTCGGCCGGCTGTCAACGCGCCTCGGCCTCACCCGCCACGCCGATCCGGTCCGCGCGGAGCGCGACCTGATGGCCGTGGTGCCCCGTGAACACTGGATCGACCTCTCCCACCGGCTCATCGAGCACGGGCGTCGCACGTGCGCTGCCCGAAGCCCGCACTGCGACTCGTGCGCCCTATCGGACCTCTGCCCGCGGGTCGGCATGCGGCCGCCGGCGGGCAAAACCGCCGGTTCCTGACAGACCGCCGCCGCTGGCGTACAATCCGCGGCGTGGGTGGGGGGTTCAGGACCTTCCCCCGCGCCGGCTCGACCCGTCCCCGCACGGAGTCCGCTCCATGATCCTTTCCGGTCACGAGATCCGGCAGCAACTCGGGGGCAACATCGTCATCGAGCCCTTCGCCGAGTCGCGGCTCAATCCCAACAGCTACAACCTCTCCCTCCACGATGAACTGCTCGTCTACGAGGAGGTGGTCCTCGACATGCGGAAGTGCAACCGCGTGCAGCGCGTGCACATCCCGCCGGAGGGCCTCGTCCTCACCCCCAATCAGCTCTACCTCGGCCGTACGGTGGAGCGCACCGAGACCCACAATCTCGTGCCGATGATCGAGGGGCGCAGTTCGGTCGGTCGCCTCGGCCTGTTCGTGCACGTCACGGCCGGGTTTGGCGACGTGGGCTTTTGCGGCTACTGGACGCTCGAGATGTTCGCCGTCCAGCCGGTGAAGATCTACCCCGGCGTGCCCATCTGCCAGCTCTTCTTCCACCAGATCCACGGGGCGATCACCGAGTATTCCAGCGACAAGTACCAGCACAACCACGACATCCAACCGAGCCTCCTGTTTCGCGAACTGGCCGACGACGCCCGGACCGACCCGCAGTTGGAACTCGAGTTTCCCGGCGAACGGGGCGCGGGGGCCGGCCTTGGCGTGATGCCCGCTCGCTTGACACGGTAAGCGGTTGCGTGGCCGACGAGTACGGACCGCAACGGGCAGGGGTGGACGCGGCACGGTGAGGCGAAGCGGGAACGGGAACGATGATCCCCAAACTGTTGGCCTGGGTGGCACTGGCGCTGGCGCTTGTCGGCAGCGGACTGGGGCTGACCGCGGTGTTCGGCGGATCGGCCCTGGGGACGGGCACGGCCGCGATGCTCGTGCTCTGGGGAGTGGTGCCGCTGGCCCTCATCGCGGTCATCGTGGCCCTCGTGCTGCTGGTCCTCGGCGGGCTGAAGTCCTGACGACAGGCTGGCGCGCGGCGTCGCGAGCCATGGTGGCGGGCTGCGTTGACCCGATGCTCCGCCCCGTGACCGGCCCTTCCCCTGCCCGTCTCCGGCGGTCACACTTCCCCTTCCGCTTTCCCCCTCGGCCCCGACACCAGAAAGGACTCCCTGTGCTCCGGACGCACTCCTGCGGCGAACTCCGTCCCTCCCACATCGGTCAGGAGGTGGGCCTGTGCGGCTGGGTGGACCGGGTCCGTGACCACAAAGGGGTGATCTTCATCGACCTCCGCGACCGCTGGGGGCGGACGCAGGTGGTGGTGGGGCCGGAGAGTCCGGCGGCCACCCTCGTGGCGGCGAAGGCGGTGCGGCCGGAGTGGGTGGTGCGCGTCCATGGGTTGGTCGGCGCCCGTCCCGACGGCACGGTCAACCCGAAGCTCGACACCGGGGCGGTCGAGCTGGCCTGCCACTCCCTCGAGGTGCTCAACGAAGCGGTGACCCCGGTGTTCCAGCCGTCGGGCACCGAGCTCCCCGGCGAGGAGGTGCGCCTCGGTCACCGCTGGCTCGACCTGCGGCGGCCGGCGATGCAGCGCAACCTGTTCCTCCGCCATCGCATGGTGAAGATCATGCGCGACCACTTCGACGAACTCGGCTTCATCGACGTGGAAACGCCGATGCTCGGCAAGAGCACCCCGGAAGGGGCCCGCGACTACCTCGTGCCGGCGCGGCTCGAACACGGCGCGTTCTTCGCCCTGCCGCAGTCGCCGCAGCTCTACAAGCAGCTCCTCATGATCGCCGGCTTCGACCGCTACGTGCAGGTGGCGAAGTGCTTCCGCGACGAAGACCTGCGTGCCGACCGGCAGCCGGAGTTCACCCAGCTCGACGTGGAGATGAGTTTCGTCGACGCGGCCGACGTGATGGGGGTGATCGAGGGGCTCGTCCGGCGCACCGCGCGGGAGGTGCTCGGTCTCGAGGTAACGCTGCCCCTGCCCCGGCTCTCCTGGGACGAGGCGATGGAGCGCTACGGCCACGATGCCCCCGACCTGCGCTACGGGCTGGAGCTGGTCGATCTGGCGGCGGCGGTGCGCGAGAGCGATTTCCGCGTCTTCCGCGCGGCCCTCGAGGGGGGCGGACGGGTGCGCGGGATCCGCGTGCCTGGTGCCGCGGCGCGGTTCTCCCGCAAGGAGCTCGACGACCTCACGGCGGTGGCCGTCGAGGGGGGCGCGAAGGGGCTGGTGTGGCTCAAGCTCGAGGAAGGTGGCGAGTGGGCCGGACCGGTCGCCAAGAACCTCGGTGCCGCCGGCCCCGCCATCCGCACGGCCCTGGGGGCGGCACCGGGCGACCTGGTGCTCATCGTGGCCGATTCCTTCGCGGTCACCTGCAAGGCGCTGCACATGCTGCGGAAGCGCCTCGGCGCCCAGCTCGGCCTCTACGAACCAGGCGCCATGCACTTCTCCTGGGTGGTCGACTTCCCGATGTTCGCGCGCGACGAGGAGACCGGGGGTTGGGCGGCGATGCACCACCCCTTCACCGCACCGCGGGCCGCCGACCTGCCGCTCCTCGACCGCGATCCGGCCGCCTGCCGGGCCCAGGCTTACGACCTGGTGATCAACGGCTCGGAGGCAGGGGGCGGCACGATCCGGATCCACGACAAGGCGACGCAGTCGAAGGTCTTCGGGCTGCTCGGCATCTCGGCGGAGACGGCGCGCGAGCGATTCGGCTTCCTCCTCGACGCCCTGGAGAGCGGCGCCCCGCCGCACGGCGGCATCGCCCTGGGCATCGACCGCTGGATCATGCTCTTCGGTGGCCTCGACAACATCCGCGACGTGATCGCCTTCCCCAAGACGCAGAAGGCGAGCGACCTGATGACCGGGGCCCCGGCGCCGGTGGAGACGAAGCAACTGGCGGAACTGGCCATCCGCGTGGTGGCGCCGCCGAAGCCGCTGCCGCCCGGGTGAGCCCGGGCCCGCCGGCCGACGACCGGCCGCACGCCCCGAACGGCCCCTCCGTCAACCGCTGCTGGCGTGCTCCTCGAGCACCAGCGTCATCCGGCAGTGCAACTCCGCACCCGCGTCGAGGATCCTCCATCCCCGCGCCGGATCGAACGTCGCGTCCCCGGGCAGGCAGGTGTAGGGCTCGATGCACACGCTTCGGCGGTGCGGCGGTGTGAAGAGCACGATCGTGCCGCAGCCGGCATCCTGCTCGACGCGCAGGGCGATCCCCCCGGCGGGATCGACGTAGCGCGAGGTGACGATCCCGCCCTGCGCGACGAGGTCGGTGAACACGTCGTCGTATTCGAGGCTTCCGATCGGCACGCTTCCGGGAAACGCCACGCGCCGCTCCGCGGGGAGGATCGGCCCCGAAGGCAGCCAGTCTTTCTGTGGCTGCCACTGCCGCGCCGGCACGTCGAGCCGGCAGGCCGCCGCATCGCCTCCGGGGGACAGCGGCAGCGGAAAGTAGGGGTGCAGGCCGAGCGCGGCCGGCATCCGCCCCAGGGCGGTGAGGTGCAGGTCGCACGTCAGCGACCGTGGTGCGAGGGCCCAGGTGACCACCAAACGGAAGTCGGCTGGCCAGCGCGAAAGCAGGTCGGGGGCCTCGCGGGAGAGTTGGTATTCGGCGGTGACCGTCGCCGCTTCGCGCGCGGTCACGCGCCACGGCCGCTCGTGGACGAGGCCGTGGATCGGCCGACCGAGTTTGTCCTTCGGTTCGAGGTCGAACCGTCGGCCTTCGAACTCGATCGTCGTGGTGGCCAGGCGCCCGGGATAAGGGCAGAGGATGGGGATGCCGCCGGAGGTGGGCCGGGCTCCGGCCTCGAGGTAGCCCTCGGGCACCCACACGACCTGCCGGGGCGTGCCCTTGTCATCGAGCCACGCTGGCCCGCAGGCGGCGCCGCGGCCGACGACGATGCCGACGCGCTCGATGAACTGGCGGTCGAGGCCTTCGGCATGGCCGACGCCATGGAGCGGCGGCTCGCCCTGGAGCAGTTGTGACGGCGGGGCTGTCACGGCGGCGCCGTGTCGGCTCCTCGGGCCGCCAGCCTCCCGCGGTCAGCCCTGGATTTCCCAGCCCGCGCGATAGTCACGCCGCAGCAGGGCCGCGGCGCCGGGATCGCTGGCGTTGAGCCGGGCCGCATCCCAGTCGAAGGGTCGGCCCAGGCGATAGGCGACGTTGGCCAGGAGTACGCTCTCGGCCAGGGGGCCCGCGTAGCCGAAATGGCAGGAGGCGGGGCTGCCGCCGCGGCAGGCGTCGAGCCATTCGCGGTGGAAGCCCGGCGACGGTGCCAGCGAGCGCGGTGCTTCCTGCACATGGGCGAAGCGCTCCTCGGGCAGGAGCCGCCACTTCCCGAAGCCGCACACCAGCATCCCGTCGCGCCCCACGAAGAGCGTGTTGAAGTCCTTGGCGGCCGCCGCGTCGAGCCCCTTCTCGGCGAGCACCGGGGGCGTGCCCTGGTACCAGTGGAGGCGGACCGGCGGACGGTCTCCGCGTGCCGGGAAGTCGAGCCGGCTGGCGAGCGCCGTGGGCGAGCGCCGCGGATCGACCTCCGGACCGGTGGCCGCGACGCGGAGTGGATGGCCGAGCTCGAGGGCCCAGAAGGGGATGTCGAGGATGTGGCAGCCCCAGTTGCCCGTTTCCCCGGTGCCGAACTCCCACCAGAAGCGCCAATCGTAGGGGGCGAAACCTTTCTGGTAGGGGCGCGCGGGATTGGGTCCGAGCCACAGGTCCCAGTCGAGGTCGGCCGGGACAGGCTCGGTGCCGGTCGGTTCGGCGGGCATGCCGCGCGAACTGCGGATCCAGCAGTGGACCTCGGCGACCGGGCCGATGTGGCCGCTGCGGGCCAGTTCCACCCCCGCCCGCAGGCCCGCCTGGGCGTGCCGCTGGCAGCCGAGTTGGGTGGCGAGGTTCTTGGCGCGGGCCAGATCGACGAGCTTCCGCACCTCCTCCACCTCGTGGGCCAGCGGCTTTTCCAGGTACAGGTGCTTGCCGCGTTCCAGGGCCCACCAGGCGGGATGGAAGTGGGCGTGGTCGGGGGTGCTGACGACGACGGCGTCGATGTCGCGTTCCATCCGGTCGAACATCGTGCGGAAGTCGGTGAAGCGCGCGGCCTGCGGGAAGTTGGCGAACGCCTTGCCGGCCCGCGACTCGTGGACGTCGCACAGGGCGACGACGTTCTCGTCCTTCACGCCGGCGAGGTTCGCGGCACCCTGGCCGCCGATGCCGACCAGCGCGACGTTGAGACGCTCGGAGGGTGGGGCGGCCGCGCGGGCACCGACGGGAAAGCGGGTGGCGGCGGCACCGAGACCCAGCGCCGTGGCGAAGCGACGGCGCGACAGGTCGCCCCGGGCGGCGGGCGAGCGACGACGGGAGGTCATGGGGGGCTCCTCGAGCGGAAGGGCAGGGGACTGGTGTACGCGCAGTCAGGGCACGGGCGGATCGCCGCCGCGGCGGCGCGTGGCGGACGCGAGTCGGTCGTTCCGGGGGGCTTTCATGCCCGTCAAGGATACCCACCGCGCTCCATGGTGCTGATCGGCCGTGGTAGCCTCGGGGCATGTTCGAGCACCGATCCCAACCGCTTCTTCCCGCGCAGGGCTTCCTCCGTCGGGTGCTGCTCTACGTGGGCCTGTCGACCGCGATGATCGCCGCCGCGCTCGGCGTGGGAGTGGTCGGCTACCGCTGGTTCGGTGGCCTCGACTGGATCGATGCCCTGGTCAATGCCTCGATGATCCTCGGGGGGATGGGGCCGGTCGATCGGATGACGACCCATGCCGGGAAACTCTTCACTTCGTTCTACGCGCTGTTTTCCGGCTTGCTGTTCATCGGCGCCGCGTCGGTGGTGCTGGCCCCGTTCGTCCATCGGGTGCTGCACCGCCTCCACCTCGACGAAGATGAAGACGAAGGCGCCACGAGCAGCGGCTGAGGACCCCGGTCGCCCGGGTGCTCCCGGTCAGCGTGGCGCGGTGGCGGCTCCGGCGGCGATGGCCCCCGCGGCCCCGGCCGGCGGCGCCTCGGCGGGGTAAAATGCCCCCCACACCGGGCAGTGATCCGACACCTCGAGCGCCTGCTGGAGTGACAGCCCGAAGCCGCTCTGCAGGTCGAACACGCCCCAGCGCCCGAGGTATTCCCGGGTGGCGACCTGGTCGAAGACGAGGTTGTCGTAGGTCTTCGTGCGGTGGGTGTTGGTGGGGCCGGAGGTGATCGCCCAGGCGACGTTCGGCAGTTGCTTCATCCGGCCGAATTGCTGCGGCGCGGCGTTGAGATCGCCGAGGAGGATGACGTCGTCCTCGTCGGGCCGTGCCGACTTCATCCCGCTGAACACGTCCGCCAGCGCGTCGACCTCCTGCGGCACCTCGTCGGGGTCGGTGTGGATGTCGACCAACCAGAACGTGAACGCCATCTCCACGGGGATGATCCGCGTGCGGAACCGGGCGTGGAGCGGGGGGCGGTGGAGGCGGTTGCCGGGGTCGGGCACCGTGCCGACGCTCGCCGGATCGACCTCGATGCGCTCGGTGTCGTAGACGAAGGCGTACTGCTCCTTGCTCACGGTGCGCCCCAGGCGCGGCCCGAGCACGAACTGGTAGCGGCTGCCGTCGGCGTTCACGGCCTGGACGAAGGCGGGGAGGATGCCGTCCGACTTCGCGCGCACTTCCTGGATGGCGACGACGTCGAAGTGGCGCACGACCCGGGCGAGCACGTCGACGACGGCCGGCTTGGCGAGCTTCGACTCGCCGAACACCTGGATGTTGAAGCTGGCGACGAGGATCGCGTCGGGGGGCTTGGGGGTCCGCGCCGGCGGCAGCGGCATGCCGGGTGGCGCCACGCCCGCCACGTGGAGCGGCGGGGCGACTGGCCCCTGGCCCATGGTCGCCGGCAGGACGGTGAGGCAGGCGGCTGCGACCAGCGCGCCGGCGATCGGGAGCGACGGGATCCGCGGTCGTGGCACCACACCGCGGCCTCCCTGCCGCCGCCCCTCGGGCCGCGGTCACCCCGGTCCGCTGCCGGCACCCTCCTTGGTGCGCGGCCGCCACGGCGGACCTGCGACTTGTTTATCGACCGGTCCGCTCCCCCACGATCGGCACGCTTGCCGCCGGTGGCGCGGTCGACGCAGCTTTCCGCCTTCAGGAGCCAAGCGCGGCGAGGGCATCGGTGGCGAGCCGGGCCAGACGCTGGTCGGGGTCGGCGGCGGCGCGCGTGAGCGCTTCCCGGGCCGCGGCGGCGGGGCCGATTTTCCCGAGTGCCCAGGCGATCCGCTGCCGCACGGCGATGTCGCCCGCACCGAGATGCTCGGCCAACACCGGCACCGCAGTCGCCGCAGCCTGCCCGGCTCGCCCCAGGAGTGTGGCGGCCCAGTACGCGCTCGACGGGTCGGCGCCGCCGACGAGCTCCGTCAGGGGGGGGATGGCGTCGGGAGGCGGGCTGCCGAGCTCTTCCAAGGCCGCCGCCGCCCATTCGCGGACCTGATCGTCGGCATCGGCGCAGGCTCGGACCAGATCGACTGCCGCCACGGCGGCCGCGCTTCCGGCCCGGCAGAGGCGCTCGGCGGCGTCGATCCGCGTGGCGGTGTCGGGGGCGGCGAGGGCCGTCTGCAGGGCGGCGATGTCGGGGG